>DASZWK010000279.1:0-7587 GCA_035546235.1 Xanthobacteraceae bacterium
GGGCGAAAAAGAATGATGGTTGGTTTTTTTGACGGCCCGCTTCCGGGCCAGGGATGGCAGTCGCGCCAGTCTAACCGACAACGCGGACATCTAACTCTACTAGTCAATCAATCGAGCCAGTTCGCGATCAATCACTGACAAAGCCGTCGCGTCGTCGCGCTTCGGATATCGCCGCGCCGCTCGTGTAACCGAGCGGCATGGCGCCGCGCGCTAACATGCGCCAGCCGGGGGAAAACTCATGAGTTATTCGGGCGGTCCAGAGAATCTGACCAACAATCATACAGATGAGTTCAATTATCCGATTGACGGCATCAACGCCGGCACGACCTCCATAACCTTCAGCGGCGACGACGCCAGCTCAACCGGATCACAATGGCGAACCAGCTTCGTCGACCTTTTGATGTCAGGTTCGAGCACAAACTCCGGTGTCTCTGGACTGCCAGAGTCTGTACAGATCGATGAGATTCCGCTTCCAACGAAATTTCCACGCTAGCTCGATCGGCGTGAGCGCAGGAAGATTTTCAACATTTAGCCATCGCTGAAAGGCTCGGAGAGTTAGATGACCACGTATTCAGATTCAGTTTCGCCAAGCAACCATTGGAGTGTTATTAAGAATCCCATCTTTGTTCAGGATACCGATGCCCTCACTATCAGCGTGAGCGGAACGAACGTTGAGGGCCTTGAGTTCGCGGCATTCTACGTTACGACACAGTGGCTGGCGTCCCACAGTCCCATCACCACCGATGATCTGGCGACGGAATCTGAGATCTACGACGTCGAGGGCAATAATGCATCTCCGACGACGATTCCAACGCATACGGTGGCGACTCTCAGTGCGGCAAATGGAGGGGATGGAGGGCTTATACCCGGATTCCTGAATCCTTTTGGGCAGTACGTAAATTCCGGAAGCGGGTATCTTATTCTTGCTGTCTACGGATATGGCTATCCGATTACCCAGAACTTCACCATAACTACCCAAGCTGCCGGTTCACAAAATCCACAAAACCCACAAAACCCACAAAACCCAAACCCACCGACTGAAGTCGATTATATCGGACCCAACAACGGCGATTTCGGAAACCCGGCGAATTGGTCCGGCGGAACCGTCCCCGGATCAAGTTTACAGGCCGACATCGGTGTTGGCGGTGCAGTGACCGTCAACAGTTCAGGTGTCTACGAAGTCAGTTCCTTGGACCTCGGTGCAAATTGCACATTCAACGTCAACAGCGGCGGCTTTGTCGCCGACAACTTCATCGACAACGAGAGAACTGCAACGATCAATGTTAGCGGCTCGCTCCAGGCTAATCCATTCCGTAGCGGCGCCTATGTTATCAATTACGGCACCATTATTATAACCATTCCGTCCGCGTCACTGACGGCTCCGAGCGCAACCAATTTTGGAAACATGGTGGCGCATGGAGGCCTGATCGATTTCGATCCGTTGACCAATTCCGGCACGATGTCAGCGGATTCCGGTGGCCAAATCTCGGTCACCGGGGCGACGGTCGATAATGGTACGATCACCGCCAATTCTGGCGGCACGGTCTATCTCGGCGGCGCGGTCACAGGAACAAATTCTCCCATTACATCCCCCACCGGCCACGACACGTCGGGATCACTTAACATTAACGGTGGCAGCGTCGTTCTGGGCAGTTCGGACAGTGATGCCGTCTGCTTTCAAAGTGGCGGTTACCTCACGATCGATCAGCCGTCGGCCTTCACCGGAGTGATCATTATAGCGGACAACCCGGCGAGCGACGTCATCGATTTGCCAGGCACGGCGATTACGCGCGTGGCCAACGCCGGGTCCAATGGGTTCGTCAACCAGACGACTCTGGTCCTCACCGAAAGCAATGGCGCGGCGCTGCAATTTCAGATCGAGAATCTCGGTTTCAACTACGCGGTAGCGATACCGGACGGAAACGGCGGCACAGTGATTGGGTTCGAGCCCGGAACTGCGACCGACATGCTGATGCGCAACGGCAATAGCGGTGCGCTCGAGATCTACGACCTTGGCGGAAACACGATCCAGGGCGCAGCAGCGCTCGGGCAGGTGGGACTGGAATGGCAGATCGCCGGCTACGGCGACTTCTCGGGTAATTCCGGGGAATCCGACATGCTGATGCGCAGCAGCAGGACCGGAGCCCTCGAATACTACGACCTGAGTAACAACAGGATCGTTGCGGCCGGCGGAATGGGACAGGTCGGTTTGGAATGGTCGGTGGCGGGCTTTGGCGATTTTTCCGGCAACGCCAACGAAACCGACATGCTGATGCGCAACAACAATACCGGTGCATTCGAGATCTACGACATTCGCGGCAACCGCATCGTCGGGGCGGGGCCGATGGGGCAGGTCGGTCCGGAATGGTCGATGGCGGGCTTTGGCGATTTCTCCGGCAACGCCAACGAGACCGACATGCTGATGCGCAACAGCAAGACGGGCGCATTCGAGATCTACGACATCCGGGGCAACAACATCGTCGGGGCCGGCCCGATGGGGCAGGTCGGCCTGGAGTGGTCCGTTGCCGGCTTTGGCGACTTTTCCGGCAACGCCAACGAGACCGACATGCTGATGCGCAACAGCAACACCGGCGCATTCGAGATCTACGACATCACCAACAATCGCATCACGTCGGCTGCCGGCATGGGGCAGGTCGGCCTGGAATGGCAGGTTGTGGGTTTCGGCACGTTCGGCCTGAATCCCGGCGAAGCCGACATGTTGATGCGAAACAGAAATACCGGCGCGATGGAGGTCTACGACATCCGTCACAACACCATTACCTCGGCGGCCGGCATGGGGCAGGTCGGACTGGAGTGGCAAAACGGCGGTATTGCAACGCCCCCGCCGAGCGGCAACAGCGCCGCACCTGCGCAACTCGCTCAGTCGATGGCATCGTTCGCCGCGGCCGGAAGCGCACTCGATGGCGTTTCACAATCCGACCCGGCAGTCATGGGGACCGCCGCGACGAGCCCGCTCGTGGCACCCATCGGTCAGATTCCCCAGACCTGACGGAGAAATTTGCGCGATTGCAGCCAATTGCGTGCTCGCCAACGGGTAGGCGCTGGCCCGATTTTGCGTCGGCTGTGTTGCGTCCGGCGCAAAAGGGTCGTATGCGCGGTGACTGATCGAAAGTCACCGGTTACGCCCTGCAATTGCGCTCGTAGCTCAGCTGGATAGAGCATCAGACTTCGAATCTGAGGGTCGGGAGTTCGAATCTCTCCGAGCGCGCCAGCGGCCCACTCATCCGGATCAGGTCAGATACTCCACTTTGCCGCTGTCGAGATCGTAATACGCGGCCAAGACCTTGACCTTCTTCGCCTTCACCAGACCGGCGACGATCTTGCTGTCAGTCACGATCTTGGCGGCGGTTCGTTTGGCGCTTTCGCGCACGGCGTTTTCGACGAAGTCGCCCGGCTTGCCGTGGACCGCGCGCGCCGCCGGCACGATCGCCGCGACCATCGGGCCGATCGAGCCGGGAAATTTCTCGTGCTTCTCGACGACCGAACAGGCGGCGGCCACCGCGCCGCAGCGCTGATGGCCGAGAACAACGATGAGCGGGGTGCCGAGCACCGCCGCGCCATACTCGATCGTTCCCATCGTGGCGGTGTCGGCCATGTTGCCGGCGTTGCGCGCCACGAACAGCTCGCCGAGGCCGGTGCCGCCAAACAGCAGTTCAGGCGGCGTGCGGCTGTCGGCACAGCCGACGATCGCCGCCCACGGTGTCTGAGCCTTGGCTATCGCGTCACGCTGCTTGCCCAAATCGGCGGCGCAAAGCTGCGGTGCGCTGACGAATTTCTCGTTGCCGGACTTGAGCCGTGCGAGTGCCTCGTCGGCGCTGACGCTCGTTGTGGCTCCGGCCGCAAGAGCTTGCCCGCCTAAAGCGGCTGTGGCGGTTACGGCCGCGCCCAGCGCCAGAAAGCTGCGGCGCGGCAATGCAAAGTTCTGACATGCGATGCACATGATGACGTCTCCTTGGCCGATCGCTCGGGGCTCGGCTTTCCTCCAAGCCGCGGGCTCGATCGGATTGGCCCACCGGCAATCCGCCGGTCGCCTCAGGGGCGAATTTCGGCTATATGCTCGCCGCAAACATCTAACGGCGTGTTAGGTTGTTAGCTTGACGGGCTGTTAAGACGGTCCTCGATCCTACGGCGATATTTCCCAGTACCCCCTCATCCCGACGGCTGCAGGTGACATCCTCCCCGACAATCCGGCTCGGCCTCGACATTGGCGGCACCTTTACCGACGTGGCGCTGGAAATCGGCGAGCGCCGCTTTACCGCCAAGACGCTGACCACCCCGGGAGCGCCCGAACAGGGCGTGCTCGCGGCGCTCAATCTCGTGACGCAGGCGGCGGGCGTTGTGCCGCGCCAGGTCGGCCTGATTATCCACGGTACGACGCTCGCCACCAACGCGGTGATCGAACGCAAGGGCGCCAAGACCGCGCTCCTGACCACCGAAGGCTTCCGCGACGTCGTCGAAATCCGGCACGAAAACCGCTTCGAACAGTACGACGTCAATATTGATCTGCCGCCGCCGCTGGTGCCCCGGCGCTTGCGCTTTCCAGTGCGCGAGCGGATCGACGCGCAGGGCAACGTCCTCGTTCCGCTCGACGAAGCAGGACTTTCGCGTACCGTCGATCAACTCATCGCCATCGGCGTCGAAGCGGTGGCGGTTGGCTTCCTGCACAGCTTCACCAACGCGGATCATGAGCGGCGCACCGGCGAGGCGATCGCGCGCCGCTTGCCGGGGATGGCGGTGACGCTATCGTCCGACGTTTCGCCGGAGATGCGCGAGTACGAGCGTTTTTCCACCGCCTGCGCCAATGCCTACATTGCGCCGCTGATGGGGCGCTACCTGAAGGGCCTCGAACGCGAGCTGCAGCAGGCCGGATTTATTTGCCCGCTGCTTTTGATGACGTCGGGCGGCGGTATCACGACGGTGGAAACCGCGATCCGCTATCCGGTTCGGCTGATCGAGTCCGGCCCTGCGGCTGGTGCGATCTTTGCCGGTTGCATTGCCCGCCAACACGGGCTCGATCAGGTCCTATCCTTCGATATGGGTGGCACGACCGCGAAGATTTGCCTGATCGACAAGGCGCAGCCGCAGACTGCGCGCCTTCTTGAAGTGGCGCGTGTCTATCGCTTTCTCAAAGGCAGCGGCCTGCCGTTGCGCATTCCGGTGATCGAGATGGTCGAGATCGGCGCGGGCGGAGGCTCGATCGCGCGGATCGATGCGCTCAAGCGTATTGCGGTGGGGCCGGACAGCGCCGGGTCGCAGCCCGGGCCGGTCTGCTACGGCCAAGGCGGCCGCGAACCGACCGTGACCGACGCCGACGTTGTGCTCGGCCGCATCGACCCGCAAAAATTCTCCGGCGGCAAGATCGCGCTAGACACTGCGGGTGCGAAGCGCGCCATTGCCGAGCGGATCGGTGCGCCGCTCAGTCTTGCCGCCGATCACGCTGCGCTCGGCATCAGCGAAATGGTCGATGAAAACATGGCCAATGCCGCCCGCGTGCACGCCATCGAGAGCGGCAAGGATGTGCGCGCGCGAACTCTGATCGCGTTCGGCGGCGCCGCGCCGCTCCACGCCGCGCGCGTTGCCGAGAAGCTCGGCGTTGGTCGTGTGCTCATTCCGGCCAATGCCGGGGTCGGCTCGGCGGTCGGTCTTTTACGGGCCCCCGTTGCCTACGAAATCGTGCGCGGCCGCTTGGTGCGCTTGTCCGAATTCGACCCGGCCACAGTCAACTCGCTCCTTGCCGAGATGCGTGCCGAGGCCGAAGCGGTCGTGCGCCGCGGCGCGCCCACTGCCGAGTTGACCGAGCAGCGCTCGTCCCTCATGCGCTATCGCGGGCAGGGGCATGAGATTGCGGTGGAGCTGCCGGTACGCACATTCACCACCGCCGATCGGACGACGCTGACCGAGCTGTTCGAGGCTGCCTACCGCCGGCTCTACAGCCGCTCGATCCCGGGCGTCGATATCGAAATCCTCAGCTGGGTCGTGTCGCTCCGCGCGCCCGCGGAAGGCCGTCTCGCCGGCGAGGACGCGGAGCTGGCTGGCGAGGCGAAGCCCGTCGCCCGCCGCGCGGTGTTCGATCCGGATCGCGGCGAGTTTTTCGACACGCCGATCTATTGGCGCCCCGAGCTTGCGCCGGGCGCGCGCATCCAAGGCCCGGCGGTGATCGCCGAAGACGAGACCTCGACCGTCGTCAGTGCGGATTTCGACGCGCGCATCGACCGTTTTGGCTATATTGAACTTACCCGTCGCGAGAGCTGAGCATGGTCGCCCGTTCCAACGCCGCGCTGGCGCAAATTCACCAGCAAATCATGTGGAGCCGCCTGATTGCCGTGGTCGAGGAGCAGGCACAGACCATGATCCGCACCGCGTTCTCGACCTCGGTGCGCGAGGCCGGCGATCTGTCCGCCGGCGTGTTTGACCGCCATGGCCGAATGCTGGCGCAGGCTGTCACCGGCACGCCCGGTCACGTCAATTCCATGGCCAACGGCGTGAAATATTTCCTCGATGTTTTTCCGCTGTCCGGCATGAAGCCGGGCGACCATTACATCACCAACGATCCGTGGCTGACATCCGGTCATCTGCACGACATCACGGTGGTGACGCCGAGCTTTTATCGTGGGCAGGCGGTCGGATTGTTCGCCAACACGATCCACGTCGTCGATATCGGCGGCCTCGGCATGGGCCCTGACGGACGGCAGGTGTTCGAGGAGGGCTTGGCGATCCCGATCATGCCACTCGCGCGCGAGGGCCGCATGAACGAGGATCTGTTGCGGCTGGTACGCGCCAATGTGCGCGAGCCGTTGCAGGTCGAGGGCGACATCTACGCCTGCGCGGCGTGCAACGATGAAGGCAGCCGCCGCCTGGTCGAGATGATGGACGAGTTCGAGATCGCCAATCTCGATCGGCTCGGAGACCAGATCGTCGACGCGTCGCGCGAGGCAACGCTAGAGCGCATTCGCAAGCTGCCGCGCGGCACCTATCGCAATACGCTGACCATGGACGGCTATGACAAACCGCTCGTGCTCAATGCCGCGCTCACGATTTCGGATGACGGTATTCACGTCGATTTTGACGGTACTTCGCCCGCATCGAGCTACGGCATCAATGTCGTGATGAATTATTGCCTCGCCTACACGGCCTTCGGGGTCAAATGCCTGGTCGCGCCCGATGTGCCCAATAATGCGGGTTCGCTTGAACCGATCACGGTGAGCGCGCCGGAAGGCTCCGTGCTCAACGCCAACCGGCCGTGGCCGGTCGCCGCGCGCCACACTGTCGGCCAGATGCTGCCGGACGTGGTCTCGGGCTGCCTGCATCAGGCCATCGCCGGGGGCGTGCCGGCCGAGGGCGCATCCTCGCTGTGGAATCCGCAGATTTTCGGCGGCGGTTCACTGGTGGACGAAGTCGAGGAGGGCACCGACGCCAACAAGCTGCCGCTGTTCTCGACCGTGATCTTTCACTGCGGCGGTACGGGCGCGCGGCCCGGCAAGGACGGGCTGTCGGCAACGTCGTTTCCTTCGGGGGTCCGCACGATCCCGGTGGAAGCGACGGAAAGCATTGCGCCCGTGATCTTTT
>DASZWK010000280.1:0-4347 GCA_035546235.1 Xanthobacteraceae bacterium
TTGCAGGTCGCGGCGCCTGGATTTGCGAGCCTTATCGTGCCGGTCACGGTTGGGCTGTTGACGGCGCTGTTTCTCATCCAGTTCAAGGGTACGTCGGGGATCGGCGGAATTTTCGGATCGATCCTCGTCCTGTGGTTTGTCGCGATCGCCGGGCTCGGCGCCCGGCAGATCGTCCTGCATCCGGATATTCTCGCCGCCTTCAATCCGCTTTACGGCCTGCAGTTCCTGCATCGCGCCGGCCTGTTCGATACGCTGCTGATCTTAAGCGCGCTGATGCTGGTCGTGACCGGCGGCGAAGCGATGTATGCCGACGTCGGCCATTTCGGCGCTGCGCCGGTGCGATTGAGCTGGTTCGCCGTGGTCTTTCCGGCGCTCGTTCTCAACTATCTCGGCCAAGGCGCTTATCTGCTCGCCGGTGTGCCTGTTGCCGGCGGTAAGTTGTTCTACAGTCTGGTGCCGTCGTCGCTCCTTTATCCGATGGTGGTGCTCGCCACCGTGGCCACCGTTATCGCATCGCAGGCTCTGATCTCGGGCGCCTTCTCGCTGGTTGCCCAGGCGATCCGACTAGGCCTGTTTCCGCGCCTGCGGCTGTTGCACACGCACCATCATCATGCCGGGCAAGTCTACGTGCCGTTCGTCAACTGGTCCCTGTTCACCGGCTGCATTGTGCTGGTGGTAGCATTCGGCTCAAGCGCGGCGCTGGCGGCGGCATACGGTCTCGCGGTCGCCGGAGTGATGTTCATCACGTCGCTGGCGATGTTTCCGGTGGCGAGGCGCATCTGGAAGTGGGGCTCGGTGACAACGGGTCTCGTCTGGGGCGTGTTCGCCGCCGTGAATGCCGCGTTTCTCTGCGCCAGCACGCTGAAATTCCTCGATGGCGGTTATGTGCCCTTGTCGATCGGCGCTGCGCTGTTTCTGGTCATGGCGACATGGCGCTGGGGCCGCAAGGCGACGTTTGCGGCCTATTCGGCGAAGCCGACAATGACCATTGCCGAACTGGTCGCGCTGCACCAGGGCTGCACTACATTCATGGAACGCAACGCCATTGTGATGTCGCCCAAGCCGGTGCGGGAGTTGGCGGACCGCACGCCGGCCCTGGTTCAGATGTTGTGGGAGCGCCACGGCATTCTGCCTCGCAACCTGATTCTGGTCGAAGTCACCCACCGCAAGGTCCCGTACATTCATGACAGCCGCTACAAGGTGACGGTGTTCGATCGCGAAAAACATCGCGGCGGCATCATCGGCGTTGAACTGAGCTTCGGCTTCATGGAGGAGCCCAATGTGGAGCGCTTGCTGGAAGAATTGGCGCGCCACAAGGAGATCGACCTGCCGGCCGATCGTCGGCGCTGGATCGTTCATGTCTCGCAGGAAAACCTGTTGCCGGCACGCCGCATGAATGTCTTCAAGCGGCTGCGATTGCGGCTGTTTCTGCTGCTGCGGACGGTGTCGCAGCCGGCGTATTACTATTACGGGCTCGGCGACGAGGTGCAGCTGTCGGTCGAAATCGTTCCGGTGCGGGTGCATTAGGCATTCGCGGTGCCGATCACCGTGCCGGGCGGAACTGCGCGGTCATGAAATCGACGAAGGCGCGCACCTTGGGTGTCAGGTGCCGGGTCGGCGGATAAACCAGCCAAATCGGATCGGGCGGTGGTTTGAGTTTGTCGAGCACTGGCACCAGTTTGCCGCGCGCGATTTCGTGGTCGAGATAATAATCATGCATCTGGGCCAGCCCGTACCCGGCGCAGGCCGCCTCGCACAGCGCGCCGCCGTCGCTGAAGCTCATGGCGCCGCGCGGCGTCAGCTTGGTTTCCTCGCCGCCGGCCAGAAAGCGCCAGTCACGCGTCAGCCGTGTGTCGCGGGATGTGAACGCGAGGCATTGGTGTTTGGCAAGATCGTCCAGCGATCTGGGCCGCCCGTGTTCGGCGAAATAGTCGGGCGTAGCAACGAGATTGAACTGCGCGGTGGTGAGGCGGCGGGCGATCAGGCTGGAGTCCTGCAATGTCCCCAGGCGGACGGCCACGTCGATGCCTTCCTCGATCAGGTCGACGTAGCGGTCGGTGAAGGTGAGGCTGAGCCGGATGTCCGGATACTCGGCCTGAAAGGCGCGCAGCTTCGGCACGACCTTGAGCCGGCCGAACGCTACCGACATGTCGACGCGCAGATTGCCTGATGGCTTGTGGCGGGCCTCCTTGAGCACCAGCTCGGCTTCCTCGATGTCGGCCAGCGCCTGCCGACAGCGTTCGAAGAAGGCCGCTCCGTCTTCGGTCAAGCTGACGCGGCGCGTGGTGCGAGCGAGCAGCCGGGTGCCGGTCTGTTCCTCCAGCCGCTTGATGGCGTTGCTGACGCCCGATTGCGTGATGCCGAGATCGACCGCGGCGCGCATGAAACTCTTGCGCTCCGCCACTTTCACGAAGATCGCCAGGGTTCGCAGGTCGGCCATGGATTATATATCACCAATAATGATGAATAATATCATTATACAGACGATTATTCAAAACGTGAATAGCGCTAAGTAGCTCGCATGCGCGGACGCCCGGCTATTCGGATCGCCTCGGCCGGCGCGGCCCGCGCCAATTGCGGAGGATCAAAATGTCACTGCATGCATCATCTTCGGCATTGCCGTTGCGCCGCGCCCCACCCAGCGCCGTGCAGGACTCGCCGACTAATCCGAAGCTTTTCGCTGCCGCCTCCCTGCTGATCGCGGTGTTGATCGCGGACGCGCTCCTGATTTTGGCGGCCGCGCCAAGCGTCGCCGATCTCGCCTCACTCTACGTCACTACGACCTGAACCGAAGCATCGGTTCCGCCGACGGTCCTATTGTGGCTCAAAACTTTAGGAGAGAATGATGGCTCACGCACAAACCATATGCCATGCGCCTTCCAAACCGCGCCCGTCGGTGCGGCGGTTTTTCGCCGAATGGCGCGGCGTGATCGCGGAATGGCGGCGCCGTGCGCGCAGCCGGCATGAGCTTGCCGTGCTGTGCGACAGGTGCCTGCGCGATATCGGTGCGAGCCGCTACGATGTGGACAGGGAAGTGCGCAAGCCGTTCTGGCGCGCGTAGCGCCGTTACGTGGTGCCGGCCTGATTGAGTGCTTCGTCGAGCAAAAAAAGGTCGGTGAGCAGTGCGCGGACGTGGATCGAGGCGTTGAGATTGTCGATGATCTGCGAGCCCAGCGCGCGCTGCGCCAACACAAAACGAATGGCGGCGCGCGCGTTGCCGATATCCTGCCGAAGGACCGTGAGCATGTCGGCGGTCGCTTGCGCGACCGTGCCGCCGGCAGCGCCCAGGTCGGTCGGCGTCGCCGCCGCCAGCACGTCGAGCGCGGCGTCGGCGCGCCGCAACGCCGCGCGCACGCCGAGCGGATCGTCCTCTTCACTCTGGCGTCCCTGCGCCGCGTAGGCGAGCATCAACTCGTAGGTCGCTTCGATCGCGTCGATCGCGGCGGCGACGGTCTGCGGCTTGTCCGGTTCGGGCGATGCCATGAAACTCCTCGTGTTGCGGTCGTCGCCGGCAGTTGACCGTTATGCTTTCCAGCGTGCGGCATCGTGATGTTCGGCGTATTCCTTGCGGCTGATCCAGCCGCGAACCATCGCGCGAAGCATGTACCAGCTGTCCGGCATGAGCGTGAAGTAAAGATGGATGATCACGATGGCGACGATCGTCATCGCCGCCATGCCATGGATCACGTAGATGACGCCCCAGGTGTCGGCCGAGAACAGATAAGGATTTCGGCGCCACAGCGGGGTGTCGATCTTGAGCAGCATCAACAGCCCGCTGCACACCACCGACAGGACGACAACGGCAACGCCGAGATGGTATAGTTTCTGAGCCGCGTCGTATTTGCCGGGCTTTGGCGGCGTTGTGCGGCTGCCGAACAGGCGGGCAAGCCCGCGCCAAATCTCGTGCAGGTCCTCGCGTCCGATCCACATGTTGCGCCAATCCTGAAAGAACAGCGCGCGGACGATGTGGATCACAATGAGCGCGGCGAGCACGACGCCGGTCACCCAATGGATGTCGAGCCATTCGAATTTGATGCCGAGGATCGGCAGGAATGCCGTCGCCATGAGTACCAGGACGCAGATGGCCATCAGCCAGTGATAAAGCCGATCGAGCACCGTGTGGCGGATGACCCGCTGCGTTTGTGCTGTCGCGGCCTGCGGTCTGCCGGAGATAATCTGGTTCATGTCAGCGCCCGCTGTTCATGACGATCGCTGGGCGCGGTGCTTGGCCAGCGCATTGAGCAAGGCATGCACCACGATGAAGGCGATCGCGGCGCCGACGAACCAAGGCAGCAAATCCCACGAGGCGCCGATCAGTTGATTGGAGCCGCCATAGATCGATCGCGA
>DASZWK010000281.1:0-2792 GCA_035546235.1 Xanthobacteraceae bacterium
GTCAGTCTGCAGGCAACGTGAAAGTCCCGCTTGAGCGACGGGTCAGTAAACACCTTAGGGGCCCTTGCGCTCCTCACGCCCGTGCCTGGCAAGAATTACGCGGGCGAGCGCAGGGCGGCAAGCGAGCGCCCCGCGGACTTCGCGAGGGACCGCCTTTGCGTCGTCGAAGCTTCCGATCGCCCCGGTCGATTATTGCAACAAAGGCCGGCGGCCTGCGCTTCAAGGCGCCCAAAACTGACCGGAGCTGCCGCGCGTACGCTTCCACGACTTACGGGCACAGCCACGCAACCCAGCTGTTGCTGGCCGACGTTCATCCGGCGGTTGCCCAGGAGCGCCTCGGACATGCCAGCATCACCACCACGATTGATCTCTATGTGACCGACGATGCAGGGCGGCGCTGCGGCGAGGCTTGACCACGCATGGCGAAATGCAAAAATCAGCTTCGAAAACAAGAATGAGGGGGTTCCGTGGCAAACTCGGTAGCAAAGTCGCTTGCGGCCGAACACAATGTGCCAAAAGGTGTTTAGTTTCAAGGCGTGGTCCCGTAGCTCAGCTGGATAGAGCAGCGGTTTCCTAAACCGAAGGTCACAGGTTCGAGTCCTGTCGGGACCGCCATCCTGCAGTCTCCTGCAACAAGTCCGGCAAGCCGCTTACCGCAAGCGCGGCGACGCCACCTGCGCACCGCCGGTTTCTTGATTCGCCTCCTACGCCCCTGTACCGTGCCGGCTCGCCCTTGCAACCGCAGGGTTCCCTCCCTTCAGGCCGGACGGCCGCAACGAGCGACGCGTATCCCGATGAGCAGCGAAAAACTCGACGAAGCAGCCCGACTGACGCATCAGTCCGCCAACCCGGACTTCATGAATTTGCATGAGATCGTCCACAAGGCCCGGCAGAATCTGAACCAGAATTCCTGGGATTACATCGTCGGCGGGGTCGAGACGGAGACGACGCTGCGGCGCAATCGCATGGCGCTCGATGCCATCGCGTTCCGCCCGCGCGTGCTGCGCGACGTGAGCAAGGTCGACACCTCGACTGAAATTCTCGGCCGCAAGCTCAAGCTGCCCGTTTTGCTGTGCCCCGTCGGTTCGCTCGAGAGCTTTCATCCCGAAGGCGCCGCTCCCGTCACCAAAGCCGCGGCGGAATTCGGCGTCGCCCACATGCTGTCCTCGGTGTGCGATCCGGGCCTCGAAGGGGTCGCTGAGGCCGCGCCTGATGCCTTGCGCATCTTTCAGCTCTACGTGCGTGGCGACGCCGCCTGGGTCGATGATTTTGTCGCGCGCGCCATCGCCAACAAATACGCGGCGTTCTGCCTGACCGTCGACACCGCGCATTACAGCCGGCGCGAACGCGACATCGCCAAGCGTCACGTCACCGGCGGCCGCCGTCGCGCGAGCGGACGGCACTTTCAGGAAGCGCTCGATTGGAAAACGGTCGAGCGCATCAAGTCGAAATTCAAGATCCCGCTCGCCATCAAGGGCATCGCCACCGCCGAGGATGCCAAGATCGCGCTCGATCACGGCGTCGAATTCATCTACGTCTCCAACCACGGCGGCCGTCAACTCGACCACGGCCGCGGTTCGACCGACGTGCTGCCGGAAATCGTCGACGCGGTCTCAAACCGCGCCAAGATCATCATCGACGGCGGCTTCTACCGCGGCAGCGACATCGTCAAAGCGATCGCGCTCGGCGCGCACATCGTCGGTCTCGGCCGCATGCAGTGCTACGGCCTCGCCGCGGCCGGCCAGGCCGGCATCGTACGCATGCTCGACCTGCTGCACGACGAAGTGACCCGCACGATGGGGCTCCTTGGCGTCACCAGTCTCGGCAAGCTCGACCCGTCGTACCTGCACGCGGCGCCGCTCGCCAACCCGGCGCACGTGTTTTCCGCCTTCCCACATCTGGAAATCGCGCCGTACAGATACTAGACGCGAGCAAAACAGCGCCACGGGAGGGCGCACTCGACATGGAGCCGTCCTCTATTCGACATCCCACGGCCGCCGCCGCGAGGTGTGGCGGAAATGGGTGATATGAATTTCGTCCGCCTCGATGGTATAAAAGATGAAATAACGAAAGCGAGGAACGACTACGACCCGCGCATTCGGCTCGTCGACTTTGCGACCCTGATACGGTACGTGCTCCAGAGCGAGCGCCCGATCGATCAGGCGGGTGACTACCCGCGAGGCCGCAGTCAGACTGTCCTGACTGATATAGTCATAAATACGCTGAAGGTCTTCGAATGCCGGCCGGGTCAGGCGGACTTTCATCCGGCATGGCGGCGGTAGAACGCGGCCAGTTCTTCGTCGGAAACGAACTCGTGGCGGCGCGCGGCGTCCATACCCCTGCGCACGCCCGCACGTTCTTCGTCCGTCAGACGGAACACATCCTCGCGCCACCGTTCGATCTCATCGACGGACTCTGCCACCTCCCCGAGCAACTCCTCGGGAAGAGCGGCGATGCGTTCGAGCAGACTGTGAAGTTTTGGGCTCATGGCCGGCCAATATCATGGCTGCAATTCACATGTCCAGCCAGCCTGGTGTACGGTGCGCCAATGTTGGCCGGGCAATCATGAGTGCGAATATCACTGCGGAACAATCGGGCCATGTCTGAGTCGGGCGTAGGCTACGCGGTCGCGGATAAGGTCGCGCGCATCACGTTCAGCCGGCCGCCGGTCAATGCGCTCTCGCTCGACATGATCCGCGCCATCGTGGCGGCGCTGCGGAGCGCCGCGGCCGACGAGGCGGCGCGCGCGGTCGTGCTGGCGAGCGGCGTGCCGGGGCGGTTCTGCGCCGGGC
>DASZWK010000282.1:0-2461 GCA_035546235.1 Xanthobacteraceae bacterium
TCCTCGAACTGGTGCAGAAGGAATACGATTCGCTCGCCCGGCTGCTGTCGTCCGAGCACGGCAAGACCTTTACCGACGCCAAGGGCGATATTCAGCGCGGCCTCGAAGTGGTCGAGTTCGCCTGCGGCATTCCGCACCTGCTCAAGGGCGAATACAGTGAGAGCGCCGGGCCCGGCATCGACCTTTATTCGCTGCGTCAGCCGCTCGGCGTCGTCGCCGGTATCACGCCATTCAATTTTCCGGCGATGATCCCGTTGTGGAAATGCGCCCCGGCGCTGGCGTGCGGCAATGCCTACATCCTCAAACCATCCGAGCGCGATCCCTCGGTGCCGATGCGCCTCGCCGAACTGTTTCTCGAAGCCGGCTTGCCCGCCGGCGTATTCAACGTCGTCAACGGCGACAAGGAGGCAGTCGATACGCTCCTGACGGACTCACGCGTCAAGGCGGTGGGCTTCGTCGGCTCGTCGGCGATCGCCGAATACATTTACGCGACGGCCGCCGCCAACGGCAAACGCGTGCAGTGCTTCGGCGGCGCCAAGAACCAGATGATCATCATGCCGGATGCCGACATGGACCAGGCGGTCGACGCACTGATCGGCGCCGGCTACGGCTCGGCAGGCGAGCGCTGCATGGCGGTTTCGCTGGCCGTGCCAGTCGGCGAGAAGACCGCCGACGCGCTGTTGGAAAAACTCGTGCCGCGCGTCGAAAGTCTGAAAATCGGGCCCTCCACCGACGCGCAGGCCGACTACGGCCCGATGATCACGCGCGCCCACATGGACAAAGTGAAGAGCTACGTCGATCTCGGTATCAAGGAAGGCGCCAAGCTGCTGGTCGATGGTCGCGGTTTCAAGCTGCAGGGCTACGAGAACGGCAATTTCATGGGCGGCTGCCTGTTCGACAAAGTGACCCCGGAGATGCGCATCTACAAAGAAGAAATCTTTGGCCCGGTGCTCTCGGTGGTGCGCGCCAAGGATTACGAGGAAGCGGTGCGGCTGCCGTCCGAACACGAATACGGCAACGGGGTCGCGATCTTCACCCGCGACGGCGACGCCGCGCGCGACTTCGTCAACCGTGTCGAGGTCGGCATGGTCGGCGTCAATTTCGCCATTCCGGTGCCGCTGTCCTATTACACGTTCGGCGGCTGGAAGCGGTCGGGCTTCGGCGACCTCAATCAGCACGGCCCGGACTCGATCCGTTTTTATACCCGGACCAAGACCGTGACCGCGCGCTGGCCGTCGGGCGTCAAGGAAGGCGCGGAATTCGTCATTCCGACTATGAAATAGCGGCCGGCGCGTGTTCGACCGAGCCCCACGGCTTCACTTCCTCGCCCAATTCGGGTTTTAGTGCAGACCGCGTTTTTGGGCATCGGGATGATCCGATCAGGACACATGAAGGCAAAAGGGGCCGGCGCGGCCGCGGCCGTCGCCACCTTTGTGCTGTTCGCCGGGCTGCTCAGCGGTCTTGCCGCCTGTAGTGGATCGAGCCTCCTTGGCGGCGGCCCGGAGCCGAATGCGACGCCGGCGCCGGCCCCGGCGGGGCCGGTAACGTCATCGCCGCCGGTCGACCTCGCCGGCCGCTGGCAACTTTCAGCGGCGGCGGGCGGCGCATGTTCAATGAATTTCGCCGACGCGCCCGGCGCCGGCGCGCAATCCCCTGCCCCGCAAGGCACGATTGCCCCGGCTGGCGGGTGTCCGGGAAATTTCTTCATGAGCCGCAAGTGGGCGTTTGAAAACGGCATGCTGGTCATCCACGATTTCAAAGGCAAGCCGCTGGCGCAAATGTCCTATGTGGGCGGCCATTTCGAAGGACACGATGCAAGCGGCAGCGCGCTCACATTGTCCAAGCAGCTTTAGGATTTCTCGTAACGGGATTCTGTCATGGCCGAATACGAACTTTACTGCTTCGCGCAATCCGGCAACGCCTACCGCGCCGCCCTGATGCTCAATCTCATCGGCGCCGACTGGAAGCCGATTTTTGTCGATTTTTTCGGTGCCGGCGTTCAGCGCACGCCCGACTATCGCACCAACGTCAATGAAATGGGCGAAGTGCCGGTTCTGGTTCATGGCGCCAAGAAACTCAGCCAATCCGGCGTGATCCTGACGTATTTGGCCGAGCAAACGAAAAAGTTTGTGCCGCGTAATGACGACGAACGGCTCGAAACGCTGCGCTGGATCATTTTCGACAATCAGAAGGTCAACGGCTTCCTGGGGCCGTATCGCTTTCTAAAAAACTTCGCCCGGCCGGCAGGCGACCCCGCCGTCATGGCGTTCCTGAAAGGCCGTATTGACGGCAATCTTGCCATTCTGGACAAGCGGCTCGGCAAGGCACCATTCATGCTGGGCGATACGCCGAGCATCGCCGATCTCTCGCTGTGCGCGTACCTCTACTATCCGGCCGAGGAATTCGGCTTCGACATCAGCGCGCAGCACAAGAACATCGCCGCCTGGCTCGGCCGCATCAA
>DASZWK010000283.1:0-13170 GCA_035546235.1 Xanthobacteraceae bacterium
ATTCGCGCTTCTGCTCTTCGGAGCCCTTGCGCAGCAGATTAAGCCCGCAAAAAATATTGCCGGTATACGCCATCACCAGATCGGCGGAGATGCGCGAAATCTCCTCGGCGACGATGGTCATGTCGAGCAGCGTGCCGCCGGCGCCGCCGTAGTCTTCCGGGAACGGCAGCGCGAGCAGGCCGGCTTCGGCGAAGGCCTGGAACAGATCTTCCGGATAGGTTCGCTCGCGGTCGTGCTTGCGCACATATTCGGGCGGCGCGTGCTTTTGCATCAGCTTGCGCACGGTTTCGCGCAACAGGCTCTGTTCCTCGGTGAAGTCGAAATCCATTGTCGATCCTTTGGGCGATCCTCGCCGGGCAATCCCCGGTCACTGGCGCAGTCGCGTGCAGCAAAATACAATCCCGCTATCGAGGCAACCCTTGCCCGCAATCGAGGCAACCTCACACGGCCGTCAGTCGCCACGGCGGCGTGGGGGATAAAGAAAATTGGAAAATGACATGCGCAGGTTCGTAGCACTTGGTGTGGCTCTTGCTCTTGCGGCTCTTGGTTTTGCGGTTCTCGCCGGCGCGGTCACCGCGCGCGCCGACTCCTATCCGTCGCGTCCGATCACCATTGTGGTGCCGTATCCGGCCGGCGGCCCGACCGACACCATCGCGCGGCTTCTGGCGCAGCGGATGCAAAAGCCGCTCGGCCAGCCGGTGGTCGTCACCAATATCAGCGGCGGCGGCGGCAGCATCGGCGTCGGCCGCGTCGCCCATTCGCCGCCCGACGGCTACATGCTGAGCATCGGCCATACCCAGACGGCGGTGTTCAATCCGGTCATTCTCAAGCTCGACTACGATCCGGTGAAGGATCTGGCTCCGGTGTCGTTGATTGCCGACACGCCGATCTGGATCGTCGCCAACAAGGCGCTGCCGCCGAGCGATGTCAAAAGCCTGATCGCCTGGCTCAAGGCGCAAGGCGGCAAGGCGACGATGGCGACCGTCGGTGTCGGGGGGCCAACTGACATCGCGGCGCGGCTGTTCGAGAAAGTCACCGGCACGACGTTTCAGATCGTGCCGTATCGCGGCGGTGCACCGGTCGCCGAGGATCTGCTCGGCAGCCACGTCGACTTCGCCTTCAGCCAGGCGGCGGGGACGCTGCCCTATGTGCAAAACGGCCAGCTCAAGGCGTACGCGGTGTTGCAGCCCAAGCGCTGGTGGGCGGCGCCGAGCGTGCCGACGCTCGACGAACTCGGCATCACCAGCGTCGATGCGAGCTTCTGGCACGGCATCTGGGTGCCCGCGGGTACGCCGGCGGACGTGATTGCGAAGCTTAATGCGGCGATCCGCGAAAGCCTGGCCGATCCGTTGGTGCAGGATCGATTGAAGAAAGTCGGCCAGGAAGTCTGGCCGCCCGACTATCAGACGCCCGCGGCGCTCGCCGCGAAGCAGAAGGCCGAAATGGCCAAGTGGACGCCGGTCATCAAGGAGGCCGGCATCAAGGCCGAATGATCCGTTTTGCGGCCGGCGGCCGTAATTAAGGATTCATTCACCATAAAATCATAACAAGGCATATGCATCGCATCGCCTTGTTCGCAGCCCTCGCGGCTCTCTTGATCGGATCGGTGTGCAACGCCGCGCAAGCCGTGACCATGTGCGGCCGCAACGGTTGCGGACAGATTTTCACCAAGCGCATCGTGCATCCGCCGATAGGCTTCGTCAGACGCGCCGTGCCGCTCGCCGTGCCGAAGACGACGGCGGTGCAGCCGGTGAACGCGACCAAATAAAATCAGCGCGGGCTGTTTGGGACGATCGCCTGACGGCCGAGTTGCTGCCACGCGGCCGGTGCGCCGGCTTTCTTCGCCGCCTCGGCGGGCGGCAGGCTTTGATCCCAGCGCGCGCCGATGAAGCGCAGTCCATTGACGCCGTCGGAGGCGTTCGAGCACAGCCAGACGAGCGGCGCCGCCATGACATCGGGCGAAACGAGCTTCGCGCGATCCGGCTCCTGTCCGACCGACACCATACGCGTATTAGCGGCGCCGCCCGGAACCAGCACGTTGGCGGTGACGCCGGTGCCCTCCAGTTCCTGCGCGAGCCCGAGGAGATGCGCTTCGTTCGCCGCCTTCGAGCCGCCGTAGGGCTGCATACCGCCGCGATACATGGTGTCGAGGCTGGTGGTGACATTGATGATGCGGCCCCAGCGCTGCTTGAGCATCACCGGCAGCGCGGCCCGGCTCATCAGAAACGCGGCAACCACGTTGACGTCGATGATGCGGCGGAATTCTTCCGGTGTGACCTCCCAGAATTTGCCGGTTGGCTTGGTGTCGGGTCTGCGGAACAGCGCCATGTTGATGCCGGCGTTGTTGAGCAGGATATCGAGGCGGCCGAAGCGTTCGGTCGTGGCGCGCACGATCCGGGGTGCGCTGTCGTCACGCGTCACGTCGGCAACGACATCGAGAATACGCTCGCCGGCGCCGGCTGCTTCGGCGGCCTGGCCGGTTTCGTCGAGCGCCTCGGCATCGAGTTCGGTCGCAGCGACGCTGGCGCCGGCTGCCAGCAACGCCAGCGTCATTACCCGGCCGAGGCCGCGCCCCGCGCCGGTGACGATTGCGACTTTTCCATCGAGCGGTCCGGCCATGATAATTTCCTCATTCCTCATTCGATCGTGATGTGACGTTCCTGGATGACATGGCCGAGTTGTTTCGACGTATCCATCCAGAGCTTGGTGAATTCCGCGGGCGTGCCGCCACCCGGCTGCCAACCGTCGGCAACGAGCCGCCTCTCGACGTCGGGGCTGCGCACCGCCTTGGTGATGTCGGCTGCGATCTTGTCGACGATCGGCTTTGGCGTTGCGGTACGCACGAACAGCGCGAACCAGGAATTGACTTCGAAATTCGGATAGCCGGCTTCGGTGAAGGTCGGCACATCCGGCACGCTCGGATTTCGTGTCGTCCCGGTCACGGCGAGCGCGCGCAGTCTGCCGGAGGTGACGAGCGGCTTTGCCGAGCCCATTTCGCCCATCACCATCGGAATGTGGCCGCCGAGCAGATCCTGCATGGCAGGCGCGACACCGCGGTAGGCGACATGTTGAAATTGCGTGCCGTAGAGCAGGTTGAACATCTCGCCGATCAGGTGCGGCTGCGAGCCGGCGCCGGGGCTGCCGAACGCGACCGGCTTGGTCTTCGCGGCGTCGACCAGTTCTTTCATGGTGTGGAACGGGCTCGACGGCGCAACGAGGCAGATCAGCGGCGAATAGGACAGCACGGTGACGCCGGCGAAATCGCGTACCGGATCGTAGGCCAGATCGTGATGCAGATACTGCGCAATGGCATGGCTGCCGGCGACGCCAATCAGCACCGTGTAGCCGTCGGCCGGCTGTTGCAGGACGTATTCGCTCGCGACCGCACCGATCGCGCCCGCCTTGTTCTCGACGACGACCGGCTGGCCCCAGGCCTGACTGAGCTTCGGTGCGACCAGCCGGGCCACGATATCGACGCCGCCACCCGGCGCGAACGGCACGACCAGCCGCACCGGCCGCGCCGGAAAATCCGCCGGCTGGGCGTGCGCCGCAAAGGGCAAGGCGGCGAGCGCGAAGGCGAGCGCGGCAATAGCGCACAAAAGTCTGCCCATCCGCGCCTCCCTTCATTTTGCAGGCGCGTTGTCCGCGCCGTTACTCACCAATAGCGGCTTGGGTCCGCCTTCGCCATGCCAGACAAAGTGATGGCCGACAAACGGTTGCGCCCCAAAGCCCAGGCGCTTATATTTGCGTAGCTTTCCAGTCATCCTTGATGAGTGGCTTCGCCTGACCAAGGCGGGCGGAGCACAGAGGAGATTTACCCATGGCGACCGCGCCGTTGATGCCCAAAGCGACTGCCGTGTGGCTGGTCGATAATACGTCGCTTTCGTTCGACCAGATCGCGCAATTGTGCAATTTGCATCCGCTTGAGGTGAAGGCGATCGCCGACGGCGACTCGGCCCAGGGCATCAAAGGCCTCGACCCAGTATCGACCGGCCAGCTGACGCGCGAGGAAATCGCCACCGCCGAGGCCGACCCCGGCCATAAACTGCATCTCGCCGAGCCGAAGGTGCGCATGCCCGAAGCCAAGCCGAAGAAGGGGCCGCGCTATACCCCCGTCTCGCGCCGGCAGGATCGGCCCAACGCCATCCTTTGGCTGGTGCGCAACCATCCGGAGCTGAAAGACAGCCAGATCATGCGGCTCGTCGGCACCACCAAGTCGACCATTTCGGCGATTCGCGAGCGCACCCATTGGAACTCGGCGAATCTCTCGCCGCTCGATCCGGTGACGCTCGGGCTGTGCTCGCAGATCGATCTCGACCTCGAAGTGCAGCGCGCCGCCAAGGAAAAGCCGATTCCGGTCGAAGAACAGGGCGCCACGCTCCTGCCGGCCTCGGTCACGACCGCGCCAAAAGACGAGCCGGAACCCGCAACGGCGAAGACGACGGGCGACGATCTCGATGTCGACGCGGTGTTCGCCAAGCTCAAGCAGCTCGGTGGCAAGAACGAGTGATTGATGAATCTCGTTTCCCGGACGCGATGTAGCGCGAAGCGGTGCCTCGCTGATCCGGGATCGTCACAGATTCCGAATTTGAAGCGATCCGGGGTCTGCAGCGCACCATTTCATGGTGCGCCGCGCCGGGGAAACGCACCGGGGGTGGCTTAATCCCTGCCGCGATGGAAATCCGGCAGCGGCGGTGGTCCCCAGACGTTATTCATGCCGGCCTTCCAGGTCTTCGGCCGTTGCGGCGTATCCTGGTGCCACGGCCGCGGTTCGAAATAGCCGAGTTCCTCATCGACCATCTGATCGAGTTCGCAGAAGAACTCGATGACTTGATCGTCCGGATTGCGATGATAAGTGGCGATGTTGTGCCCGGGGCCGTGGCGCAGCGGCCCCCAGATGATCGGGATTTTCTTCTGTCCGAACAGATCGCATGAGTTCTGCAGGTGGATGAAGTCCTTCAGCTCGAACGCCATGTGATGCATCTTGACGTTCTTGCCGCGGATGAAATTCACCGTGTGATGATCGGTGTTGCAGCGCATGAACACGAAGAAATCGTCGATCCAGTCGGAGACACGGAAGCCCAGGACCTTTTGGTAGAACTCCGCGGTCTTCTGCGGGTCCTCGACCACCCAGGCGATGTGTCCGAGCTTGAGCGCGCCGACGCCGTGATGCGCCAGGTGCTTGCCGAGATAGCTCCATTCCTTGAACAGCGCGATCGTCGTGCCCTTGTTGTCCTTGAACGTCAGCACCGGCCCGGTGCCGGGTACCGAGTCGTTACGCAGTTCGCTCTTGATGCCGTCCTTTTCCAGTTCGCGCGCGAGCGCGCCGAAGTCGGAATTGGGTGCGACTTCAAATGACAGCGTGGTACAGCGTTCGGCGTCGCCCTTGTTGAGCTGAATGGCGAGCAGCCCGACCGGCGTCGTCAGGAAGGCGCGGTCCTTCTCGCGCTCGGCGAGCACGAGTCCCATCACCTCGGTGTAATAATCGATCATCTTTTGCAGATCGGGCGTCTCGAATGTGGCGTGCCCGATGCGTCGCAGCTTTATCATGGGGGGCTCCAACCTTCTCTAACCTTGGGTGTCGGTGCTCTGGTAGGGAGAATCAAGCACCGCGCTCGCGTCAACTCAAGAGTGCCGAACCGTTTTGAGCGCAAGGCGGCCTTGACAAGGCGGCCTTGCCAACCGGCCGAGATCGCGGTTTTGTCGCAGCCAGGGTTTTAACGCCATCAGGGAGTTGACGCACATGGCTGGGGCAAAGCTGGCGGGATATAGGATCGCAACCTACAAGTCGGCTGAGGGCCCGCGCGCCGGGATCGTGATCGGCGAAGAGGTGTTCGACGCCGCCAAGCTGACCGGCAAACCGGCGTATGCGACGGTGCTCGGTATCCTCCAAGACTGGAAATCGGCCGAGGGCCTGCTGCGCAAGGCCACGGCTGGTGCCGCCAAGAGCCGGGCCAAGCGGCAGCCGCTAAAAAAAACCAAGCTTCTCGCCCCCGTTCCGCACCCTCCGACGATCTTTTGTGCCGGCGCCAATTACGCCGACCATGCCGCCGCCATGGCTGCGCGTGAGGGCAATCCGCCGCCGGCCGACCCGCACGAGCAGGGGCTCAAGGCTTGGCATTTCATCAAGGCTGCCGGCACCATCACGGATCCGGGCGCCACGGTGAAGATCTCCCATTATGCGAAAAGCATGGATTGGGAGATCGAGCTTGCCGCCGTCATTGGCCGGCCCGCCAAGGACGTGACGCTCGACAAGGCGTTGAGCTACGTCGCCGGCTACATGGTCTCCAACGATCTGTCGGCGCGCGATCGCGGCCGCCGGCCGCCGGTACCGGCGACCTCGCCGTTCAAGATGGACTGGACCAAGCACAAGTCATTCGACGGTTCGTGCCCGATCGGCCCGTGGATCGTCCCGGCGAGCGATATCGGTGACCCGCAAAACCTGAACCTCAAGCTGTGGGTCAACGGCGAACTGAAGCAGGATTCCAATACCGGCAAGATGCTGTTCTCGCTCGCCGAACAGATCGAGCAGTTGTCGATCAATATGACGCTTCAGCCCGGCGATCTGATCCTGACCGGCACACCGTCGGGTACGGGCGCCGAAAGTGGCACCTTCCTCAAGGCAGGCGATGTGGTGAAGCTCTGGATCGAGAAGATTGGCGAGATCGAAAACCGGATGGCGTAGCCTCGCTAATCTACAACTCCTGCACAAGGCTGGGCGATTGTGACGTTCCGGTTGTGTTGGCTTACGGAACCGTACCGCTTCCGCTGCTGGGCAAATCCTTCCACAACCGGCATGGCTGCGCTACCAGTCATGCCGCTTCCGCTGGGCTTTACGCATGATTTTGCTTTGTCCTACCTTGGAATGGGACTAGAAAATCACCTTGCAGAACCGCGGTCGCGTGCCGGTGCAGCTTGTGCTAAATGCATAGCTTGCGAGGCGCGCCTACGATGGGCGACAAAGTCCGCAACGGCCGCGCCAAAAAGGAATAAAGTCGGCCCGACAAAGGGCGTAACATGAGGGCAGTAACGCAATGGCGGAAAAGTTCGTCGCAAAGCTCGCCGAATTCAAGGACGGCGATCGCCGGATTGTCTTTGTCGGCGATAATGAAATCGGCGTCTTCAAGCACGAGGGCGAATTCTTCGCCTACAGCAATTTTTGTCTCCATCAGGGCGGTCCGGCTTGCGAAGGGCTGACCATCGCCAAGGTCGAGGAGCGTCTGCGCCCTGACAAGACATCGATGGGCCTGTTCTTCTCCGAAGACGAGATGCATTTCGTCTGCCCCTGGCACGGCATGGAATACGACATGAAGACCGGCGAATGCGTCTCCGACCGGAAGATGAAGTTGAAGAAATTCAAGACCGTGCAAAAAGGAGATGACCTTTATGTCGTCGCCTAAGCGCGCGACAAAGGGGATCGCAAAATCCGCCGCGAAGACGGCGGCGAAAACGGTGCGCCGGCCGGTTGCGGCGCGGCCGTCAGCAAAGCCCAAGGTCGAACTGGTCGAGGGCGCCTCCGCCGACGCCAAGCGGCTCGCGTCCGTGCTCGAGGGCAGCATCGTCGACGGCAAGCTCGACCTGGTGAGCACCGAAGCGTTGCAGAAGCTGATAGCCGCTGCGTGTCGCGTCTACACGGCGCGGCTCGAGGCCGGCGAGCAGATCATGCCGGTATCCAAAAACTCGATTTCCGCCACCGACGTAATGGTCACGGCGAGCGGATTGTTGAAAGCCGCCGATCTCGCAGTTTTCGAGCTCGGCATGTGGCAGAGCTGGACGGGCCGTTAGCGCCCATTTTTCACGAATGAAACGTCAGGAGAAACGCTATGGATCTCATCGCTGATCGCGGTCGCCGCGTCACCATCGAAGAACTCAATACCAGCCGGCTGCTGGCGCATGCGCGCAAGCAGGCTCATCAGCGCAATTTCGACGACATGGTCATCGTCGACGTCGACGCTCACCACTACGAGAATGAGAGCTACAACGAATTCCTGCCATTCATGGAAAACGACGTGCTGCGCCAGCTGAGCCTCTCGGCCGGCAGCAAGCGCAACCGTTCGGGCATCACGCCGACGCAAGTCGGCTATCAGGACATGGGTGGCCGCGTCACGCGCTATCCGATGCGCGGTTCGGAGAAGACCGACGGCGTCACCGGCGCGGAGCGCGACATCCAGCTCGGCCATCGCTGGATGGACGCCATGAGCGTCGATTATTCCTGTCTGTTCCCGACCGGCATGCTCAACATCGGCATGCATCCGCAGAAGGAAATGGAGGTCGAGCTGTGCTGGGCCTATAACCGCTGGCTCACCGAGAAGGTCATGCCGGAGTCCGGCGGCCGTTTCTTCTCGATGCTGTGTCTGCCGTTCTCCGACCCGGAGGCCTCACTCCGTCAGGTCGAGACGTTCGGCGGCCGCAAGCACGTCGGCGGCTTCATGGTGACGACAGTGCGCTCCAACATGGCGGTCTACGACAACGCCTACATGAAGATGTACCGGGCGATGGAAGAGCGCGGCCTGGTGCTGTCGTTCCATTCCGGCCCGAACTGGGGCGAGCCGATCTATCGGAGCTGCAACCGCTTCATGGCGGCGCATGCGCTGGGCTTCTCCTGGTACAACGTGCTGCACTGCACGAACTGGGTGGTCAACGGCATGGGCGAGCGCTTCCCCAAGCTGCCGGTGATCTGGATTGAAGCCGGTCTGGCCTGGGTCCCGTTCCTGATGCAGCGGCTCGATCACGAATACATGCTGCGGCCGTCGGAGGCGCCGCTCCTGAAGAAGAAGCCGTCGGATTACATGCGTGACATGTACTACTCGACGCAGCCGATGGAAATTCAGGACTATGGGGCGATGGAGCAGACCTTCCGGATGATGAATGCCGAAACCCAGCTCCTGTATTCCTCCGACTATCCGCACTGGGATTTCGATCTGCCGTCGACGATCTGGGATCTGCCGTTCCTGTCGGAGAAGGCCAAGCACAACATCCTCGGCGGCACCGCGTCGCGGCTGTTCAAGCTGCCGCCGCGCAACGAGAAGCAGAAAGAGAACCTGAAGAAGTTCGGTAATCTCACTGCCGCCGCGGCCTGAATAGGAGAGCGTGCCGCGGCGTACGCGCGCGGCGCCGCATCTCGTCGGCCCTGTCGGTTTTCGGACTCCTGATGCCCGGCCTTGTGCCGGGCATTTTTCTTATTGCCTCAGGCGTGATGGCGGCGACTCCTGCCGCGTATCAGGCGGTTTGTCGAAGCTCTTGGGCCGCCGCGCCGGGCGCCGAGAGCGTGTCGGCCTCCGGCAATGGCTTACCCTTGGTCTCGGGCAGGAACGGCACCGTGACCAGACCGAGAATATAGAACAGGCCGAGGATCGTGGCAGTCTTGCCGTAACCGCCGAGGCCGACGATCAGACTGCCGGCGATCAGTGGCGCGACCGCCGAGATCAGGCGAGGCGTATTGAAGATAAAGCCCGCCGCGGTGCCTCGCATGCGTGTCGGAAACAGCTCCGGCAGCCAGACGGCCGTCCACGAAAAGACGCCCTGGATGAAGAAGCCGTAGACCGCAAAGACCAATAGCAACAGGTGGATTTCCTGCACCCACAAATAGACGATGGGAGTGAGGATCAGACACAGCAGGTAATAAAGCCATGTCGTTGGCTTGCGGCCGATCGAGTCGGCGAGGAAGCCGAATGTGAAGAAGCCTAGCAGCGCTCCGATATTCTGCACGAGCCCGGCGAGACCGACCCAACGCTGGGCGGCGAGCCCAAGGTGCGTGGCGACCGAACCGACATAGCTCGGCACGAAGGTCGAAACGCCCCAATAGCCGATCGTCACCGAGAGCGACATGATGAATGTGAGAATAAGCCGCATGCGCACCGCCGGCTCGGCAAACATGTCAACCAGTGTGAAACGCACGATCGCGGCGTTTTCGCCGTGCAACGTGCCGCCGCTGCGGCGAAGCTCATGCGCGGCGCGCCGCTGTCTGTTGGATTCCTCCCAGCGCGGCGATTCGGGAATGTTGCGCAGGATCCAGAAAGTGATGAGCGCCGGCAGCACACCGATCAGATACATGTAACGCCATGCGCCAGGCCCGGACGTGCCGATCAGGACCCAGACGGCGGAAGCAAGGATGCTTCCGATCGGATAGCCGGCCTGCAAAAGCGCTCCGCCCTTGCCGCGCGCATTGTCGGGCCACAGCTCGGCCGTGATCGAGGCGCCGGTCGCCCATTCGGAACCGATGGCAAGACCGACCAGGAAACGGAAAACGGCAAACGACAGCCAGCTCCACGACAGCGCGCTCAACCCGGTGAGCAGGGAATAGGCGAGAATGGTCAAGGCCATCGAGCGCTTGCGGCCGATGTAGTCGGCCAAAATGCCGCCGAGCAGACCACCAGTGCCCCAGCCGAACACGGTGATCGCGATCACCGCGCCCGCATAGGCGGGAATGAACTTGTACTGTGACGGATCAAGCAACTGATGCAGCGCCGCGCCGACCGTGAGGATGAGAGCGAAAACCTCAAATCCGTCGAACGTCCAGCCCAGATTCGATGCGATCAGCGCCCTCCACTGCATCCTGGTCAGCGTGCGATACCATGGTGCTGTGCTGCGACTGCCAATATCGCTCATAGTCCCCCTCCCAGAAATTCCCGTCTGACGCGAGCTTTTTGCGCGGGATGGCGAAGCGTAGCGTGATGGCGAAGCCGGTGACAAGCGGCTCGGCACTGGATGCGATGCCGCACGGCCCTGGCCGGCGGGAACCCGAGACCGGACGCTGCGATTAACGTGGAGCAATATCATGCGTCAGTACGCGCGTTCGGCCGGCGAATTTTCAGGTGTATGGATTGCTGCGGGACGGAGACGTTCAGGTTAAATCGGGGATCGAAACGATGTTCATCGGCAACGACGCGGCCGCGCCGGGTTTTTTGACAGTGGCAGCGCCGGCGGGTTGTATCCGGCCGATCGGCAAGACGCTGCTGTCTGAGTGCCGCGGTGCAGCCAAGGCGATGAGAT
Organism: Xanthobacteraceae bacterium; assembly: GCA_035546235.1. Taxonomy (GTDB): domain Bacteria; phylum Pseudomonadota; class Alphaproteobacteria; order Rhizobiales; family Xanthobacteraceae; genus BOG-931. Next base: position 10,993 of record DASZWK010000283.1, read on the forward strand.
TTCGCAAGTGCCGCGATGTCATCGTCGCCGGCAATACCCCGCAATTTCTCTACGTCAATCACGACGGCTGGCTGTCGCGATACAAAATTCTCCATAACGGCGGCCGACAGATCGTCAATTTCGTGCTGCCGGGGGAAATATTCGGGCTGCCGGCCTGCGCATTCCCGAGTTCCCTTTACTCGGTCGCGACCATTACGGCATGTTCGTTGTCGGCGGTTCCGATCGAGATCGTCACCGCCGCGGCGGAGCGGAACACGGAGCTTTCGAAGGCTCTGCTGCTTGCCGCAATCGGCGACGCGGCCATTCTCGGCGAGCGTCTGATCGACACCGCGCGCCGTTCTGCTTACGGCCGGGTCAGCCATTTTCTGCTCGAGTTGTTCATCCGCCTCGAACGGTCCCGCCAAACCGACGGCCTGTCATTCGACATGCCGTTGACTCAGGAAGTGATCGGCGATGCGCTCGGACTGAGCCCTGTCCACGTCAATCGTACGCTGCGGGCGCTACGCGACGACAAGCTGATTGCACTCGACGGCAAGCGGGTCACGCTGCGCGATTTCGAGGCGCTCTGCCGGCTTTCCGATTTCGAGCAATCCTATCTCGGCGAAAGCACATGGCGGCGCCGCGAGCCAGTGAACACATCACTGGTGAACGATGCGTCCCTGGCCGGCGCCACCACTGGCTGACGCGCGCCTACGCCGCGCTGCGCAATTCCGCACGCGCCTCCGCCTGGGTTTTGCCCGGCGCTTTCAGCCGCGCATTGATCAATGGTTTTAGGACGAAGAATCCGAGGATCGCGGCCAGCGCGTTCATTCCGCAGCCTATCCCGTAAACCGCGTGCCAACTGCCCGTATAGTGGGTCAAGAGGTTGCCGACCGGGACCAGCAAGGATGCGACGCCCTTGGCGGTGTACATGATGCCGTAATTGACCGTGACGAACTTGCGGCCAAAGGCGTCGCCGACCGTCGCTGCGAACAGGCTGAAGATGTCGCCCCAGAACAAAAACACCAGTGCGTCCGTGATGACGAATGACGCCGCGGTCCCACCGAAAAAACCGAATGCCGCGATACAGACGGCTTCGATTCCGAACGCAACGCCCATCATGTTGGCGCGCCCAATGTGATCGGAAATCCAGCCGTTGAGCGGACGGCCGACGCCGTTGGTAATGTTGTGGAAGAACAGCGCCGCGACAATAGCGGTCGTGCTGATGCCGAAGATGACCATCGGGGTGTTGGCGATGCCGCGTTCGTGGGCAATCAGCGACAGTTGCGCCGCCGACATCAAGCCGCCGGCCGCGACCAAGAAGAACATCAGATACATGACCCAGAAGATCGGCGAGCGCACCGCCTGCGATGGCGGCACGCTTTCGGTGGTCTGGGGCACCTTGATGTTGGCCACCATCGCGATGTCGGCGGAGCGCGGCGCACGAAGGAAGTTCGACACGACGACGATGATCAGACCGTAGATGATCGCGAACACCAGGAAGGTGTGCTGATAGCCTGCCGACGCAATCATCGCGCGGATAGGCGCGATGGTGATGGCGGCGCCGGCGCCGAACCCTGCCGCGGTCAGCCCGCCGCATAACCCGCGCTTATCGGGAAACCATTTCAACGCATTGCCGACGCAGGTGCCGTAAACGGCACCGCCGGCGATGCCGGCCACCGCCCCGCCGAGATAGAGCATCGACAGCGATGAGGCCTCGGAATTGATGAACCATGCCAGGAACGTGAGCACGCCACCTGCCAGCACCATCCAGCGCGGGCCGATGCGATCGACGATCCAGCCCTCGAACGGCACCAGCCACGTTTCGAGCAGGATGAAGATCGAGAACGCAACCTGGATTTCCGCCTTGGTCCATCCCCACTGGTGCTGGATGGGAAGGACGAACAGGGTCCAGCCGTATTGAAGGTTGGCGACACTCGCCATGCAGATGATGCCGAGGATCAACTGGATCCAGCGGGTGCTGCCGGGGGTCGCGGCGGGAGACGCTGACGCTTTTAACGTGGTCGACATGGGAGCCTCGAAACCGGTCGCCCCCGGATGTCTTTCATTCATGCAAACGTTCCGTTGGGAACATTCGTTCCCGGCTGCGCCATGCGCACTGCGATGGTGCGAGTATGTTGCAGTGCGTCATCCACAGCACGGCGTTTTACCAAAACGTTGGCGGGCCTACAGTGCGCG
>DASZWK010000284.1:0-2069 GCA_035546235.1 Xanthobacteraceae bacterium
GCAGTTCGGCGGCGAGCGACGGATCGGGGCGGCGCAGGCCTTCGGCCGCTTCCGCCAGATCGCGTGGCAAAATCACGCCGTGCCGGCCGAGTGCTGAAACTTCGGCGAAAAATTCCTTTGCGGCGAAAATGCCGTCGCGGATGGCGGCGAGGTCGCGCGGCCCGCCGCGGCCGACCACGATACGCGACAGCGCGCGCTGCAGATCGGGCACGGCTTTGAGATTCTTGCGCAGCGCGCTGCACGCCGCGCTGTCGGCCACAAACGCCGCCACGGCATCGAGCCGGTGCGCGATTTCCGCCGGGTCGGTAAGCGGGGCGGCGAGCCGCTGTGCCAGCGCGCGCGAGCCTGCGGCGGTGACGGTCCGGTCAATGGCGGCAAGCAGCGAGCCGCGGCGATCGCCCGTGAGCGTGCGGGACAGTTCGAGATTGGCGCGTGTTGCCGGATCGATCGCAAGCGTCGCGCCGGCGCGCTCGCGCACCGGCGGCGACAGCGGCGGGCGCTTGCCGATCTGCGTGCGCTCCACATAGGTGACGGCCGCCGCGGCCGCGGTCAGCTCGATGCGTGAGAACGTGCCGAACGCCTCGGTGGTCGCCACGGCGAAATACGAGGCTAGCCTTCGTTCCGCGGTGGCGCCGTCGAACATGTCGCGCGGAAGCGGCGTGAGCGCCGGCAGCGAACGCAGATAGGGCGCGAGCTCGGCGTCCGAATAGAGCGCATCGGAGACAATGATCTCGCCGGGCTCGATGCGGGCGATCTCGGCCGACAATGCGCCGCGGTCGCATTCGGCGACGCGGAACTCGCCGGTCGAAATGTCGATCCAGGACAGCGCGAAACGATCCTCGCTCGACGAGGCGCGGCTGCGCGCCAGCGCCAGGAGATAATTGTTGCGCCGCGCGTCGAGCAGCGAGTCTTCCGTGAGCGTGCCGGGCGTCACCAGCCGCACCACGTCGCGGCGCACCACGCTCTTGTTGCCGCGCTTCTTCGCCTCGGCCGGGTCCTCGAGCTGCTCGCACACCGCGACGCGATGGCCGAGCGCGATCAGGCGGTGCAGATATTCGTCGGCGCGTTCGATCGGCACGCCGCACATCGGAATGTCGCGGCCCTGGTGCTTGCCGCGCTTGGTCAGCACGATGCCGAGCGCGCGCGAAGCGGTCTCGGCGTCGTCGAAGAACATCTCGTAGAAATCGCCCATCCGGTAGAACAACAGACAATCCGGATTGGCGGCCTTGATCTCGATGTACTGCTCCATCATCGGCGTGACGCGCCCAACATCGTCAGGCACCTTGGGCGTCACGCGCCCGCCGGTGTCCGGCGGAGCGATCTCGGCGTCGGCCGTGATGGGCTGTGCATCGTTCATGGTGCGGTGCACGCTACCAGATGATCCCGCGGCTGTATCGGGGTGCTGTGGAACTCTCCGCTTTCGCAGCGAGGGCTGCGGCGTCATGCCCACCGCCCGGCACAACGCGATTCACCGGCATAATTAACTTGGCAAACATCGGCGAAGTCTTCCGCAAGGCGCCGGGTGCGATCATTGCCGGCATGTTTGCGCGCACGATCCCGTTCAGCGGCTGGCTGTCGGATCAGATCGGCCGCAAGAAGATGTACGTCACAAGCGCTGAGTTTGACACGATCCCGGATCAGCGGTGCACCGCTTCTCGCTGCACCGCGTCCGGGAAACGATTCTGTGTTAGTGGACGCGACTGAAGGGGTAGTGAAAAATGGGAAATGCTCTTCTGCTGGTGGGCAGCGTGCCACTCGACAGCGTCGAAGAGGTGATGCGCACCTTCGGCGGCGCGCTCGGCCGCTACCTTCCGGCGGTACCCGACGGCGAAGTCGGCGAGCGTCGCTCCTGGGTGAACCGGCTCGGCTATTAGATTTTCAACGGCCATCTCGACCTCGACACCATCCGCCGGCCGAAACCGATCGATGGCGTCGAGCAGCTGTTGCCGCGCGGCCGCGACGATTCCTGGCAGTTCAAGGTCAAGCCGGGCATCGCGCGGGTGCGCTTCGGCAATCCCGGCTCGCGGCTCGGCTATGCGCGCGACGCGGTCAATTCGTATTTCGTGTTT
>DASZWK010000285.1:0-3593 GCA_035546235.1 Xanthobacteraceae bacterium
TGGGAGCGGCTGTGGCCGCGCCTGGCAGCATTTGTGACCGTGATCGGGCTGTTCCTCGCGGTCTCCTGGCTCGGCGCTTGGCTGTGGCTGCCGCCATTGGCCCGCGCGGTCGGGCTGGCGGTGTTCGGCGTCCTTATTATCGCGGCCGCGATCCCGTTCGTGTTTCTGCGCATTCCCGGCGTGCCCGACGCGCTCCGCCGGCTCGACCGGCACAGCGGTCTGACCCACCGGCCGGCGACCACGATCGCCGATGCCTTGGCGGTCAGCGGTAAGGATCCGTATTCGCTCGCGCTGTGGAATGCCCATGTCGAGCGTGCCCGGCAGGCGGCGCGCTCGTTCAAGGCCGGCTTGCCGGCGCCGCGCATCGCCTGGCGTGACCCTTATGCGATCCGGGGTCTGGTGCTGATCGCCTGCATCGCCACGTTCCTTGCCGCCGGCGGCGAGCGTTACAAGCGCATCGCCGCCGCGTTCGACTGGCAGGGCGTGGTGCTGCCGGCGAATTTCCGCGTCGACGCCTGGGTGATCCCGCCGCTCTATACCGGCAAGCCGCCGGTCATGCTGCCGGGCATTCATCCCGGCGAGAATTTCGCGCAGCTCGCTGCGCCGGTTGCGGTGCCGGTGAATTCGACATTGGTGGTGCGCTCAACCGGCAAGGTCGATCTCGACGTGTCCGGTTCAGGCGGCGTTGCGCCGTCGAAGGAGCCGGCGTCGGCGCCGGCCGGCACCGAAGAGCATCGCTTCACCATCAAGGCCGCCGGCGCGGCGACGTTGCGGGGCGCCGGCGACGACGTGAGCTGGTCGTTCAACGCCATTCCCGACCGGCCGCCGACAATCGCGCTGACCAAGGACCCGCAGGAGCAGCGCCGTGGCTCGCTGCTGCTGAACTATCGCCTGCAGGACGATTACGGGGTCACCAAGGCGGAGGCGACATTTGCCCGCAAGGACGACAAATCGGCGGAAGCCGAGGCGCCGCATCCGCTATTCGGCCCGCCGGAATTTCCGTTGATCCTGCCGCAGGCGCGCACCAAAAACGGCGTCGGCCAGACGCTGAAGGATTTGACCGATCATCCGTGGGCCGGCGCCGAGGTGACGATGACGCTCGTCGCCCACGATGACGGCGGCAACGTCGGCAAGAGCGAGCCGGTGACGTTCCGCCTGCCGCAGCGGGTGTTCACCAAGCCGCTGGCGCGCGCGCTGATCGAGCAGCGCCGCAACCTTGCGCTCGATGCCCATTCTAAGACGATTGTGCTCACGGCGCTCGACGCGCTGACGCTCGCGCCGGAAAAATTCACGCCCAACGCCAGCACCTATCTGGGACTGCGCTCGATCTACTGGACGCTCGTGCATGCCGACAATGACGATGCGCTGCGCGACGTCACCAAGCGGCTGTGGTCGATGGCGGTCGACATCGAGGACGGCGACGTGGCGGATGCGCAGACCGCCTTGCGCAACGCCGAGGAGGCTTTGCGCCAGGCGCTGGCGAACGGCGCCAGCGATCAGGAAATCAAGCAGCTCATGGACAAGCTGCGCCAGGCGATGAACCGCTACATGCAGGCGCTGGCGCAACAGCAGCGCAATAACGGTCAGACGTCGCGTCCGCTCGATCCCAATACGCGCGTCATGACCCAGCGCGATCTGCAAAACATGCTCGACCGGCTGGAGAACATGGCGCGCAGCGGCTCGCGCGACGCCGCCCAGCAGCTTCTGTCCGAACTCGAGCAGATGATGGAAAATCTGCAAATGGCCTCGCCCAACAGCGGCGGCGACGACGATCAGATGTCGTCGGCGCTCGATGAGCTGGGCGACATGATCCGTCAGCAGCAGGACTTGCGCGACCGCACCTACCGGCGCGGCCAGCAGCAGCACGGGCAGCGCGGCGGTCAGCAGGGTCAGCAAGGCCAGCAAGGCCAACAACAAGGCACGGGCCCCCTGCAGCAGGACCAGAAGGCGCTGCGCGACCGCCTCAACAAGTTGCTCGAGGAGCTGCGCCAGCACGGCCTTGGGCAGAGCCAGCAAGGCAAAGGTCAGCAGAAAGGCGAAGGCCAGCAGGGCGATGGGCAAGACCAGATGAGCGAACTCGGCCGCGCCGGCCAGGCCATGGGCGAGGCCGAAGGCGATCTCGGCGGCGGCGACACCGACGGCGCGGTGGATTCGCAAGGCCGCGCGCTCGATGCCTTGCGCAAGGGCGCGCAGTCGCTGGCGCAATCGATGCAGCGGCAGCCGGGCCAAGGGCAGGGCATGGGCCGTCTCGGCCGCTTCGGCCAGTCGCGCGCCGACCAGGAGACCGATCCGCTCGGCCGGCCGATGCGCGGCCGCGATTACAGCGACGATTCCACCGTCAAGGTGCCGGGCGAGATCGACGTGCAGCGCGCCCGCCGCATCATCGAGGAATTGCGCAAGCGCTTCGGCGACCTCGGCCGTCCGCAGGAAGAGCTCGATTACATCGAACGGCTGTTGAAGGATTATTGAACCTTCTTCCCGTCATCCTGAGGTGCTCGCGCGACGCGCGAGCCTCGAAGGATGCACGGCCCGGGCCGTCGCCCTTCGAGGCTCGCTGCGCTCGCACCTCAGGGTGACGGTTAGAGTCTGAACAGCTCCGCGACTTTCACGTCTTCCAGGTGGTTCAGCCGCGCCAGCAATTCGGTGCGCTGCTGTTCTCCGATCACGCTCGATGACGTTTTTAAAAACTTCTGCTCCAGCCGTTCGCGCGTCAGCGGCGACGTCGCGGTGCCTTCGAAATCGGTCCGCGCGATCGACAGCGTGCGTCCATCCTTGAGGGTGATGAAAAGCCGGCACGCCATCTGGTCCTCGTTGGCGCCGTCCTTGGCGTAGGGCTCGAGCGTCACGCGCTTGGCAAGGTCGAGGATCGCCGGGTCCTGATTGGGCCCGTCGAGGAAGGTCTGCGGATCGCCGGGATCGCGATGCAGCGCCAGCGCGATCGTGAACGGCAGGCTGTATTGCGCCGTCGCCACATCGCGCGGCGCCGGATCGGCGTGGTGCGACAGCACCTTGTCGGCAACCTCGACGGTGATAGCGGCGACCTCGCCGGTCGCGAACGGTTGTTTCGCGCGCAACGCCAACAACGCCTGCACCGGCGACTGCGCGGTGACGTGGCACGGAAATGTCTTGAAGGTGATGGTCAGCGTTTCCCAGCGCTCGCCCAGGCCCACCGGGATCACGGACAGGTCGGCGTCGCGCGCAAAAACGTCGAGCGCGCCGAACTTGCCCTCGAGAATGACTTCGGGTCCTTCGAAACCGCGCGCCGCCAGCATCGCCGCGGTGACGCCGCCCTCGGCGGCGCGGCCCATGTGGATGCGCTTGACCATGCCGCCCTGGCCGGATTTCACGAACGCCATCAGGCCCGAGCAGAACGAGCCGCCGATGCCCATCGCCATCGTGGTCTGCGCGGTGGAGAGTTCCATGATCCTGCTCGCCGCGATCGCGGAACCGAACACGCCGGTGAAGCCGGGCGCGTGAAAGCCGAGCTTTTCGCTCGTGCTCTTCGCCGCCGCCGCGATGCGGAACATGCATTCGACTCCGGCAACGAATGCGGTGATGAGATCCTTGCCGCTGACATTGGCTTCTTCCGCCGT
>DASZWK010000286.1:0-4211 GCA_035546235.1 Xanthobacteraceae bacterium
TGCCGCTTTCACATCTTCGGGCTTGGTGACCGGCCCGATGCCGACCGCGCCCTGCGCCTCGGCGAGCTTGGCAATGTCGGGCGATGGATCCTCCATGCGCAGACCGATCCAGCGGTTCTTGACGTCGCGGCCGCGCGTGCGGGCGACGCCGTCCTGGTGCAGCTCGTCGTTGAAATAGGAGCGATTGTTGTTGATCAGAACCAAGAGCGGAATGCGATGGTGCGCCGCGCTCCAGATCGCGGTCGCGCCCATGCAGAAATCGCCGTCGCCGAGCATCGAGATGGCGTAACGGCCCTGCTCGGCCAGCGCCAGCGCGGAGCCGACCGAAATGCCCGGTCCCGAGCCCAGACCGCCGCCGCCGTCCTTGCCGAGATACGCCATGCCGTTTTGCAGCGGCCAGACATCGAATGGCCAGCCGCGGCCGAGCGTGCAGAACGTCACGTTCTCCGGATCGTTGAACTGATCGCGCAGCGCGCCCGCGACCTGCTCCATGCTGATCGCCGCGCCGTTGGCGGCCTTCGCCTTGGCGGGCACCTTGACCTTCCACGGATCCTTGCGGCCGCTGCCGAGCGCATCGTTCAGTTCGGCCACCACCACGTCCGTGGTCGAGGCCATCGCCACATCGACCGGCGGCAGCGCCTGATGTTCCATGTTGGCGCCGGTGTGCAGGTTCTGATCGAGCGAGCAGGCGATGATCTTGGCACCGACGGCGCCGACGCTCTTCGCTTGCCGCAGCGCGCCGCCAAGATCGACCCAGTCGAGCGCGAGAATGACGTCGGCCTCGCACAAAAGCTTGCGCGCGTCCTGTCCGAGCGCGTTGAAGGGCGGACAATAGTGGGCAGGATGATCGGTCGGGAACATGGCGCCCTGTTTGAGATCGGTCACGACGCAGGCGCCGAGCTTTTCCGCCAGTTTTATGCGCGGCGCCCAGTGCTCCGCCTTGCGCGAGCCGCGGCCGAACATGATGACGGGCTTTTGCGCGCCCTTGAGGAGCGCCACCGCTTCGTCAGCCGATTGTTGCGACGGCCGCGGCGGCGACGGCGGCCGGAAGCGTTTCACATCGGGCCATTCCGGCTCTTTGTCGAGCTTCTGCTCCTGAAAACCGGCGTCGAGGCAGATATAGACCGGCGCCGTCGGCGCCGCGCGCGTCAGCATATTGGCGCGCGTCATGGATTCGACCAGCGCATCCGGCGAAGTCGGCTGATCGTCCCACTTGATGATGGATCGGATGTAGGCGCCCTGATCGCGCGACGTATGAATCCAGTCGATCCAGGGACGGCGTTTCTCGGCGGCGACCGGCCCGGTGGCGCCAAGAACGAACATCGGCGCGCGGTCGCACCATGCGTTGAACAGACCCATCATGCCGTGCAGCAGCCCGACGTTGGAATGCAGCACGCAGGCCATCGGTTCGCCGGTCGCCTTGGCGTAACCGTGCGCGATCGCCACCGAATGATCCTCGTGCAGGCACAGAATGATGCCTGGATTCTCGTTGCCGAGATGGTTGACGAGGCTGTCGTGAAAACCGCGATAGCTCGCGCCCGGATTGAGGCTGATGTAGCGGATGCCAAAACGCCGCAACATCTGCGCCGCAATATCGCTGCCCCAGGCCACGCGGGCGTCGGGTTTTCCTTCCAGTCGGTCAAGCTGCATTCGCCTCACTCCATGTTTCGGACCGCCTCACCCCGCTAGCGGCCGGTCATTTTGCCGTTTCCAGCTTTCTATACGCGGTGACGATATCCGGCGTAGCGTCTTTGGCCAACTCGCCAACCATCGCCTGCAGCCGCGCCCCTGCAATCGGCTCGCCAACCGGCTGTTCGGCCTTGCGCGCATCGGACTGGTAGGCCGGGTCGGCCGCCATCGCCATGAAAGCGTTACGCAGGATATTGACTCGGTCGGCGGCAACGCCCGCCGGAGCGACCAGCGGCAGCCCGAAATTGTCCGGCGCCTCGAGCAGCATCAACAGCGGCCGAAGGTCATTCGGAATAATGTCGCCGAGCAGCGGCACGCCAGGCAGATGCGTCCGCGTCTGCAGAATCGGACGTACCAGTTTCTTGTCGATCAGATCGTGGCGGCGGGCAAACGAATCCTCGACCGTCCAGAAGCCATCAATCTCGCCTTGTTCGAGCGCGACCAGCACGCGCGCGGTCGACACATAGCCGGAGATGATCTTGACCGGATAACCCTTCGCGCCGAGCAGCGCCGGCACCATGGCGGTCGGCGTCGTCGCCCCGAGCGTGCCGAAGGTCAGCGGCCTGGACGCCGCTTTCAGCGATGCGAGGTCATGGACGCCAGTCGCGGTTCGCACGTAAAGTGCGGAATTCACCCCGCCGGGGCTGCCGATATAGCTGAGCTTGTCGACGTCGAACGCCACGCCCGGACTTCTGAGCGCGCCTTCGACGTACCACGAGCGGCCCGGCATCGCGATGGTCAGCCCGTCGGCGGCGACACGCCGCGACAGATAATTCATTGCCACAAGGCCCGCGGCGCCTTCCATATTCTGCACCAAAAGCGTCGGCGCACCGGGAATGAAACGCACCAGATGCCGGCCGACCACCCGCGCGGTGGTGTCGACGCCGCCGCCCGGCGCAAAGCCAACGATCATGGTCAGCGTCTTGCCGGCATAGACATCGGCGGCACGCGCACTGAGCGCGCTACACGCGAGCACGATCGCTGCGGCAACCGGCATGAGCCAGCGTCGCAGCCGCGAGCCTTCCAGTGACAAGCCTTCCAGTGACAAGCCTTGCGTTGGCATGTGAGCTCCCGGGCCGCGGCAAGCATAGCTCCGCGCTGTGAAATACGATACCAAACGAGAAAACGAGAGGATGGGGAGTTGGCGTGACAAGAAGTAGCGTAAGGTCGGGATCGGCGAAAAGCGTATTGCGGCCTGCATCGGTGGCGATTGTCGGGGCGTCCGAGCGGGCGAAATGGCCGAGCCAGATTTATACGAATCTGCGCGACTTCGGTTATGCGGGCCGCATCGCCCTGATTAATCCGCGGCAGCAAAAGGTGTTCGGCCAGGACTGCCTGCCTTCGTTGCGCGATCTTCCCGAGCCGGTCGATCATGCCATGGTGATCGTGCCGGCAGCGCATGTCCCCGGCGTGCTGGCCGACGCCGAAGCGGCCGGCGTCAAATCCGCAACCGTCTACGCCGCTGCGGTCGGCGACGGCGAGGGCGAGGCGTCACGCGAGCGCGGCGCATGGCTGAAAAACTTTGTCGCGACCAGCAAGCTGCGCGTCAGCGGCCCGAACTGCATGGGCTCCTATTCGTATCGCGAGAAACTGTTCGCCTACCCCAACACCGAGCTGTGCAGCGTCCCGCCAGGACCGATCGGCGGCGTGTTTCAATCCGGCGGAACGATGCAGTTCTGGCTCAAGAGCGCCGCCGAGCGCGGCATGCGCTTTTCCTATGCGGTGTCGTCGGGCAACGAGGCCGACCTCGATCTCGCCGATTTCGTTGATTTTCTGGTCGACGATCCGCACACCAAACAAATCGTGTTGTTCATCGAAGGTATCCGGCACCCGGACGCCTTCATGCGCGCCGCCGGACGGGCGCTTGCCGCCGGCAAGCCAATCCTCGCGATCAAGACCGGCGCCACGCAACGATCGCGATCCGCCGCGCAGTCGCATACCGGCGCCATCGGCGGCGACTACGCCGCGTATCTGGCGATGTGCGAGCGCTACGGCATCGTCAATTGCCGCTCGCTCGACGATCTGCTGGAAGCAACGCTGGCGTTTCAATGCGGGCGGCTGCCGAAAGGCCCGCGCATCGGCTTTGTCACCACTTCCGGCGGCACGGTCGATCTGCTCTACGACTATTCCGAATCCGAAGGCGCGGTGATTCCGGAATTTTCCGCCGCCACCAACGAGGCGTTGCTGCCCTACATGCAAGAGGGCATCAAGCCGAAGAACCCGCTCGACACCGGCATTCCGACGACGCTGAAGGACGCCGCCGATCAGTTGGAGATCGTCGCCCGCGATCCCGGCATCGATATCGTGGCCTGGGCGTCACCGCTCCCCGGCAAGGGCGGCAGCTGGAACGACATCCACGAACTGCAACGCGTGCTGCGCGCAACCGACAAGCCCGTGATCGCATTCGGCCGCATGATCCATCAGGTCACGCAGGACGGACTCGACGTACAGGAGAAGGCGGGCTTTCCGTTCCTGCAGGGCCAGCAACCGCTCCTGCGCGCGCTCAACGCGCTGTGGTTTTT
>DASZWK010000287.1:0-4236 GCA_035546235.1 Xanthobacteraceae bacterium
CGCCCTGGGCTTCGTCGTCGGTCATTTATTCGCTTCCTCACACGTCATTCCGGGGCGCCGCGCAGCGGCGAGCCCGGAATCCATACCCCCTGTGCCGGGGTTATGGATTCCGGGCTCCTCGCTTCGCTCGGCCCCGGAATGACAAACGCTCATTCCTGCGGCAGCAGCCCGCGATAATCGCGCTCGTAATATTCCGCGCGCATGCGGTTCTCGGCGCCTTCGCGTTGCATGCGCTCGGCGTATTCTTTCCGCAGGAACGGATCCTCCATGTAGTAGGGGATCGCGGTGCCGCCCTCGGGAATATCCATCGCGGTGTAGTCGGTGTGCTTTTCGCCGGGCGGGCCGGGTTCGCGGCCCGGATTGTGCGGACCGAACCACGCGGTGAGCCGGAAGGCTTCCTTCGACGCGCCGAAATGCTGGTGATACCAGCGCGCGCCGCCCGGCGCCGCCGAGACCATGCCGACAGGCTCGTAGTCGACGCGCTTGACCTCGGCCATGTTGCCGTCCTTCCACGGCGTCAGGCCGAGACGTTCCGGCCACGTATAGGTGTAGCCCTTGCCTTTGATGCAGATCAGCACGGCCGCCGAGGTGTGGGCGTGCGCCTTCGAATAGTGGCCGTTCTCGTGCTGACCGATCCACAGATAGAAGGTATTGCCGGTCATGAACGGCTCGACGCGGCGCCAGCCCGGCGAGCGGCGGTTATCGAGCGGCAGGTCGCAGTTGACGATGTCGGGGATGAAATTGGTGCGCCGCATCGCGAGCCCGCGCACCGGATCCGGCTCGATGTCGTCCTTGTATTTGTAGAAATCGTCGGCGCCGGAGAAGCGGTCGCGGAACTGGTACGGGCAGTTGAAGATCGCGTCCGTGCTGTTGATCAGGTTCATCAGGTTGGGCGCGGTGGTGCCGCCCAGGAGCAGCGCCGGCGACGAGCTGGCGTTGACGATGCGATGCATGGCGTTGACGGGAATCGAGAACAGCGAACCCTTCTGCCATTCGAAGACGTGGCGCTTGCTGTCGCCCTCGAGCCAGACCTCGGTCGAGCCGCGGCCTTCGACGACGAGATAGATCTCCTCGTACATGTGTTTTTCGGGGTTGAGCGCGCCGGCGCCCGGCACCTCGACCACGTATGAGCCCCATTTGCCTTCGGTGCCGTGGAGCTGAATGTAGGTGCCGCGGCCGCCCATGCGCTTCCATGGTTGCAGCGGCAGGTTTTGCACCTTGCTGACGCCGATGTCGCGGTAGATCGGAATCTCTTCCGACTCCATGAACAGGTCGTACGGCGTCTTCGGCCGGTTGAACTTGCCGAAACCGGCGCGCTTGAAACCTGACGGCTCGTGCCAATGAACCTGACCGGTGATCTCGTGCATGGCGGGGCTCCTGTTACGGCGACGATGAAAGTCGCAGCCCCGCAGCGCAACGCTGCGCTCGTCGCGATCTCTATTGTCGCTTGTTTGCGCGAACTTTTACTCCATGTACAATGCGTGTCCACCCAATGCAACGGCCGCTGCCGGTGTCGCCGGGAACGGCGTAAACTGCGCATAATCGGCCGATCACGAGGAACCGCCGCATGCCAATGAACAAGCCGCATCTCGAATTTCACAAGGTCGACATGGCAAGCGGCTGGGCGACGCCTCCGGGCTATCCGTCCGGCATTCAACAAAAGATTCTCGCCAGCGATCTCGACGAAACGCGCAAGATGGGCAGCCGCACCCGGCTGTTGCGCTTCGAGCCCGGCGTCTACACCACCGCGCCGTTCGTGCACGATCATTGGGAGGAGGTGTATCTCGTTTCCGGCGATCTCATCGTCGGCAACGACGACAAGGGCAAGGGCGGCGAGTCCTTCGACGCCCCGACCTATGCGTGCCGGCCGCCGGGCGCCTATCACGGCCCGTTCAAGTCGGACCGCGGCTGTGTGCTCTACGAAATCCACTATTACGACGAGAGCAAGAAGTAAGACTAGTCATCGTCCGCGCAGGTGGACGATCCAGTAATCACTGGCCCGCGAGCCAAGTCCACTAAACACCAAGAGCGAGTGTTTACTGGATGCTCCGCCTCCGCGGAGCATGACAGCAAGTAAGAGGCTTAAAAAAATATGCCCGCCCCCAATCAAACAAAGCCCGTCATGCGGCCGTATCTCGCCGCAACCGCTGAGTTCGCTTCTGGAAAACAGACGCCTCGGCAATTTCTCGAAGAATCGCTCGCGCTGTTGGAGCAATGGGAGCCGCGGATCGGCGCTTTCGTATGCACCAACCTGCCGGCGGCGCGCGCCGCGGCGGAGCGGTCGACCGGGCGCTGGCGCGCCGGCAAGCCGGCCTCGCCGATCGACGGTATGCCGGTCGGCATCAAGGACATTATCGAAACCGTCGACATGCCGACCGAGATGGGATCGGCGCTGTTTGCCGGCTGGCGTTCGGAAAAGGACGCGGCCTGTGTGCGCGCGCTGCGCGACGCCGGGGCCGTCATCATCGGCAAGACGGTGACGACCGAGTTCGCCGCGTCTGAACCGCGCGGCACGCGCAATCCCTGGGACACGGCGCGCACGCCGGGCGGCTCGTCGAGCGGCTCCGCGGCCTCGGTCGCGGCCGGCATCGCGTCCGCCGCGCTCGGTACGCAGGTCATCAGCTCCACCGTCCGCCCGGCGAGCTATTGCGGTTGCGTCGGCTTCAAGCCGAGCGTCAACGCCATGAACCGTGAAGGCAGCCACGATATCCAGAGCCAGAGCTGCACCGGCGTGCTTGGCGCGTCGCTCGCCGATGTCTGGCAGGTGGCCTACGAGATTGTCGCCCGTGTTGGCGGCGATGCCGGGACGCCGGGTCTGCAAGGCCCTGCGCAATTGCCGGCGGCGAAAAAGCCAAAAACGCTCGCCGTTCTGGAAACGGCCGGCTGGGACGTCGCGTCGCCGGCCGCCAAACAAAGCTTCCACGACTGGGTCGCGCGGCTGAAATCCGCGGGCATCACGATCCGCAACCGCCATGACGATAAGGACGTTGCGGCGCTCGAGAACGAACTCCTCAAGGCAACGGAACTGTCGCACCGCTGCAACGGCTTCGAGGCGCAATGGTTCTTTCGCACCATGCGCGAGCGCGGCGCCAGCAAGCTCGGCCCCATTACGCTCGAACGCACGTACAAATACGACCATTTGACGCTCGCCGACTACCGCGCCGACATCAAAGAGCGCGCGCGTATCCGCGCGGTCTACGCGGCGCTTGCCGCAAGCTGCGACGGCTGCATCACGCTGGCGGCGCCCGGCGCCGCGCCCGAGGGCTTGGCCTCGACCGGCAATCCGGAATTCGGCGTGCCGTCCTCGCTGCTCGGTGTACCGGCCTTGTCGCTGCCGTTGTTCGAAGACGGCGGCCTGCCGCTCGGCCTGCAGCTGATCGGTTTCTTCAACGCCGACGCCGACGCCGTTGCGATGTCGTCGTGGCTGATGCAGGCGAAGTGACACACGAGACGTTTACGTTCCCATCATGGCCGGGCTTGTCCCGGCCATCCACGTCTAAGTACAGCGAAGAAAGACGTGGATGCCCGCGACAAGCGCGGGCATGACGAGCCCCAGGGAGGATCGCATGCGCTATATCGACGCCTTCAATCATTTCTTCCCGAAGCGCTATTACGAGGCGCTGCTGGACACGCCGGCCGGATCGAAGGACCTCGGCAAGCGCGTGCGCGGCATTCCGGCTTTGTCCGATCTGGACCTGAGGCTGCGCATCGTCGAGTCGTTTCCCGATTACGCGCAGCTGCTCTCTCACGGGCTGCCGCCGATGGAGCGGCTGTGGGGGCCGGAGAAGACGCCAGAGATGGCGAAGATCGCCAACGACGGTTTGGGCGAGATCGCGGCAAAGCATCCGAAGCATTTCGTCGGCTGGTCGGCGCTGCTGCCGATGAATGCGCCGGAGGCCGCCGCCAAGGAGGCCGAGCGGGCGCTGAAGAACGGCGCCAATGCGGTGCAGATCGCCACCAACGCCAACGGCGTGCCGCTCGATGCGCCGCAATTCCTGCCGGTCTTCGACGCCATCGCCAAGTCCGGCAAGCCGATCCTGCTGCATCCGTCGCGGACCCGCGAGATGCCGGATTACTCGACCGAGAAAGTATCGAAGTATGAAATCTGCAGCGTGCTCGGCTGGCCCTACGAGACCGGCGTGACGCTGGCGCGGCTCGTCTTCTCCGGCATCATGGACCGCTTTCCCGATCTGAAAGTCATCGCCCACCATCTCGGCGGCGTCATTCCCTATCTCG
>DASZWK010000288.1:0-2851 GCA_035546235.1 Xanthobacteraceae bacterium
TCGGAGTAATACGACGACCGCTTGCCATGGCCCCGCTGTGCATACATCAGCACCGCGTCGATGATGAACGGATCGCGCTTCCATTTCCACCATGGCCCGGTCGGCCGGCCAGGCAGGTAGGCCGACGCGCGCCGTTTGAGCATCACGCCTTCCACCGCAGCGGCATCGGCGCCCGCTCCCGCTGTGGCCGGATCCTTGCGCGCCGCGACAAGATCATCCCATGCCGCAAATCCGACCATGGGAGACAGATCGACCCGTGGCGAGTTCAAGCGCGCGACGAACGCTTCCAACCGTTCACGACGCGCGGAAAACGGCAGCCCGCGCAAATCCTCGTCGCCATCCGCGAGCAAATCATAAGCCCTCAAGTGTGCCGGGAATTCGGTCAAAAGCTTTGGCGTAACGGTTTTGCGATTGAGCCGCTGCTGCAGCACGTTGAACGACTGCACCAGCCCATCGCGGCGGATCAAAAGCTCACCGTCAATGGCGCCCGGCAATTGCAGCGCATCAACAAGATCGGGAAAACCCTTGGAAATATCCTCGCCGGTGCGCGAGTAGAGTCGCGCTATCCCGACCCTATCCTCCACCGCCTCCGCGGAAGCGGCGACGGCCTGTACGCGAATGCCATCCCATTTCCATTCCGCCAAAAAGTCGGATGGATCGAACGCGGCGAGATCGGCTTCATCGAGCGCGTGGGCGAGCATCGGCGGCCGGAACGGCGCCGGATCGGCACTCGCCGGCTTTTCAGCGCGGCCTTCGAGCCAGGCGAACAATTCCGTGTAAGGTGGCGCCAGCCCCGGCCACAACAGCTCGATCTCCTGCGCCTCGGCGCTGCCGAGTGCCGCCAGCGCGGTTTTCGCCAGCCGCGCCGAAACCCCGATGCGCAGGCCGCCGGTAACGAGCTTGATCAATGCCCAACGGCCATTCTCGTCGAGCCGGTCGAGCCAGCGCGCGAGCTGTTGCGGCAATTGCGCCTTGCCGAGCGTGGTGAGCGTCTCGACGACCGAGGTGAGGGTGATTTCCTGTAACCCCTGGCCCGTTGCGTCGACGCTCGCGGCAGGCCACATCAGCGCGACGGTCTCGGAGAGATCGCCGACGTAGTCGTAGGACAGCTCGAACAGCACGGAATCGGTCCGCTCCGCGATCAGCTGGCGGATCAGACCAGCCTTGGCGTGCGGAAAGCTCAGCGCGCCCGTCAGTGCCGCCAGTGCCCAGCCGCGCTCGGGATCGCCGGTCGAGCGGAAATAGTCCGTCATCAACCGCAGCTTGGCATTTCGCGCCGGTTCGTAGGCCAGCCGATTCATTAATTCGGCGAAGCGGTTCATTCGCCTGCCTCTGCGGCACTCTGCTCGCTGGGTTCATCTTCCTCGCCATAGCCGACAATATCGAGCGGCCGCGCCTTCAGCCCACGCGTCCCGCACCAATGCACCAGCGCGTCTTCCTGACCGTGCGTCACCCATATCTCGCCGGCGCCGGTCGCCGCGATCGTGGCGGTAAGCCCGTCCCAATCGGCATGGTCGGAAATCACCAGTGGCAGGGCGACGCCCTGCTGGCGCGCCCGCGCCCGCACGCGCATCCAGCCAGACGCGAAGGCATTGACCGGATCGGGGAAACGCCGGGTCCACAGGTCGTTGAGCGCCGAAGGCGGGCAGATGGTTATCGTGCCCGCCAGCGCAGCCTTGTCGGCGCCGCGTACCAATCGCAGTTCGCCGAGCGCAATGCCGCGGCTTTCGTAGTAGCGCGTGATGCTTTCCATCGCGCCGTGCAGATAAATCGGCCTGTCGTAGCCGGCGTTGCGAATAAGCGCGATCAAGCGCTGCGCCTTGCCGAGCGAATAGGCGCCGACCAGATGCGCACGATCGGGAAACACCGCGACCGAGCGCAGCAGTTTGGCGATCTCGCCGTCGGGGTTGCCGTGACGGAACACCGGCAGTGCAAACGTTGCCTCGGTAATGAACACGTCGCAAGGGACGAGTTCAAACGGCGCGCAGGTCGGATCGGGGACGTTTTTGTAATCGCCGGAAGCAACAATGCGGAGGCCGCCCGCTTCGACGGCGATCTGCGCCGAGCCCAGTACGTGACCGGCGGGATGAAACGTCACCGTTGCACCGTCGAGCGCCACGGTCTCGCCGTAGCGCACCGCCTGCGTTGTACCGGCAAAATTCTCGCCGTAACGCAGCCGCATCAGATCGAGCGTCTCCTGGGTGGCCAGCACCGCGCTGTGGCCGGCGCGCGCATGGTCCGAATGGGCGTGCGTGATCAGCGCCCGCTCGACCGGCCGGGTCGGATCGATATGAAAGCCGCCGCGCTTGCAGCACACGCCCGCCGGCGTCAGCCCCAGGATATCTTCAGGACGCATCGCTATTAGATAAACTCTGCTCGTCATTCCGGAAGCCGCTGTCTGGAATCCATAACCACAGTTGCAATATTTTGAAGGGCGGTGGTTATGGATTCCGGGCTCGCGCTCCGCGCGCCCCGGAATGACCGTCATGTCCGACACCGGCCCACTGTTCGTTTCCTCCGGCGACGCCATCGCCGACCGGCGCTACAAATGGGCGCTCGACCATGCGGCGCGTGGCGACTTTTCCGGCGCCGCCGATATCCTGGTGCAGGCGCTGGAACTGGCGCCGGGTTTTGCCACCGCCTGGTTTGCACTGGGCGCCATTCGCGACCGGCTCGGCGACCGCGAAGCTGCGATTGCGGCCTTCGAAAAAGTACGCGCAGCCGACCGGGAGGATTACCATGGCGCGCGGTTGCAGCTCGCTCGGCTCGGAGCGGGCGACGCCACACCGGCGATGACGCCGACCTATGTGCGCCGGCTGTTCGACCAATATGCTGCGCGCTACGACGTCTC
>DASZWK010000289.1:0-1963 GCA_035546235.1 Xanthobacteraceae bacterium
TCCGGGGTCGATCGGGCGATTTGCCGAGCATTTGCCGAACCTCGAACGCATCGGAGAGGGACCGCAGCGCCTGGTCGAACGCTTTCTGCCTTATGTACGCTTGCATGCGTTCGGCGAACGGCTGCGCCGCATGCTCAAATCGCTCGATGCCAGGGGCATGGTCGATCCCGATACCGGGCTGCTTGGGCACGAGGCGTTCTGGCGCGATCTCAACCGCGCCGTCGGCGATGCCGAGAAGCGCGGCGTCGGCCTCTCCATGGCGCGCTTTTCGTTCAAGGACAGCGACCGGCGCAGCGGCCTGGACGCGGCACGGCTGCTCGCCCGGCTGATGCGGCAGGTCGATTTTGCCTGCCGCGAGGCCGACAATTCGATTTTCGCAGTGTTTACCGATACCGACCTGCGCGCCGCGCATGTTGTCGCCCGCCGGCTCGCCAGCATCCTGAAAAACACCACCATGGCGCCGGATAGGAAGCGCGTCGGTATCGACGCGGCGGTGACGCTTGCCACGCTGCGGCCCACAGACAGCGTCGACTCGCTCATTGCCCGCGTGGTCGGAAAAGCCGGCTGAACGGCGCGGCGGCCAAACGCCGCCGGTTACGGTCAATTCCCAACCCGCCGGGACATGGGCTAGCCTCCCGCATTGAAGCGAATCGAAAGGCGAGTTCCATGGCGGAGTCTGTTGCGCGTCCGGCCACGCATGTCGAGGTCATCTCGGATGTGGTGTGCCCCTGGTGCTACATCGGCAAGCATCGCCTGGAGGCCGCTGCCGCGCTCAATCCGGATATCGATGTGACCATCAATTGGCGGCCGTATTTTCTCAACGACTGGATTCCGCGCGAAGGCATCGACCGGCAGACCTACCTCGAGACCAAGTTCGGCTCGGCCGAGCGTTATGAGACGATCGCGGAGCGCGTCGCCGCCGCGGCGGTGCTTGAAGGGCTGCCCTACGCGCCGGCAAAAATCTCGCGCCAGCCCAACACCATCGATTGCCATCGCCTCATTTTGTGGTCGCGCAGCGTGGCCGATCCGTCGCGCGTCAAACAGCGGCTGATGGAACTTTATTTTGCCGAGGGCGGCGATTTGAGCGACCCCAAGGTGCTGATCCAGGCGGCGACCGATTGCGGCATGGACGGGAACCTGGTGCGCCGCCTGTTGGCGAGCGACGCCGACGTCGATCGCATCGAAGGCGAGGCCAACAGCGCCAAGGAGGCCGGCATCGACGGCGTGCCCACTTTCATCTTCAGCGGCAGCGTCATCGTCACCGGTGCGCAATCGCCCGAATATCTCGCCCACGCCATCGCGCGCAGCGCGGGAGGGCAAGCGAGGATGCGGGCGTAACAATCATTGCAAGGACCGGCAGCGACAGAAAACGCACGGTCGACGGATCAGGTTCCAGCGCACGGCCATAGCCATGGGTGAAACGCTTGCCGGAGTCCGGATTTGCGGCGGAGGCGGCTGACGCCTATCTGCGCTCTACCATGTCGGCGCGCGCAAATACCAAACATGAGCAGTTCGAGCTGTTTACGACGCCTTCGACAGTTGCGCCGCAACCGATGCCGGCCGGCTTCCGCTATGCGCCGGACTTGATCGACGCCAGTGAGGAAGCCCGCTTGGTCGAGGCTTTCGCCGAACTGCCGTTCAAGGAATTCGAGTTTCACGGCTTTCTCGGCAAGCGGCGTGTCGTGGCATTCGGCTTTCGTTATGATTACAATGGGGGCGGCCTGCAGCAGGCGGCGCCGATGCCGGACTTTCTGCTGCCGCTGCGCGAATATGCCGCCGCGTTCGCCGGGCTTCCTCCCGATCGATTGGCGCATGCCCTCGTCACCGAATACCGGCCCGGCACCTCAATCGGCTGGCACCGCGACCGGCCGCATTACGATGACGTCATCGGCATCTCGGTGTTGACGCCGTGCACTTTCCGCTTGCGGAGGAAGCGTGACGCGGGCTGGGATCGCGCTTCGCT
>DASZWK010000290.1:0-4000 GCA_035546235.1 Xanthobacteraceae bacterium
ACCATCTCGATCACGCGCGAATTCGACCGCGACGAGGACGAGGCGCGCCGCGCCGTGCGCATCGGCGAACTGATCGAGAAGGCGCTGCGCGGCGAGATCAAGCTGCCGGACGCGGTGCCCAAGCGCGCGCCGCCGAAGGGCCGGCTCAGGGCCTTCGCGGTCGAGCCGGAAATCTCCATCAACAATCAGTGGTCGGCGCGCTACACGGTGGTCGAAGTCACCGGCCTCGATCGGCCCGGCCTCCTCTACGAGCTGACCTCGGCGCTGTCGAAACTCAACCTCAACATCGCCTCGGCGCACGTGGCGACGTTCGGCGAACGCGTCGTCGACGTGTTCTATGTGACCGATCGGACCGGCGCGCAGATTACCGCGCCGACCCGCCAGGCCGCGATCAAGCGGCCGCTCTTGGCGCTGTTCGCGCCGGCCGCGGGCGAGGCGAAGGCGGAGGTGGGGTGAAAGCACTTTCCCTTCTCCCCGCGTGCGGGGAGAAGGTCGGGATGAGGGGGCGTGGCCGCCAGGTTTAGAATCGCGGAAAGTTCTAATGGTTGCTACGCTTGCTATTTACAAGTCGGATTCTCACCGGTGCTGTAGACCCAGACGGCGCGGCCCGTTTTTGAGACGTCTTTGGCTTGATCGGCGGATTGACAGAGCAACATGGCGGCGTTCGCCTTCGCCCCCGTGATGCACAATCTTGACCCAATAGAATATAATTGGCCGCCGTAGTAGCAGTAATTGGCTATTCCCTCCTGGTTTACCGGAGACTGAGCGAATACGGCACTCGGACTCAATGCAATGACAGCGGCAATGAATAACCAGCGCATGTTATTGCCTTTACGTTAGACGCACGCCAATTGCGCGCAACACCATGCTACCCCGATCCAAGAAATTGGCCAGACCAAGTTTGTGCACCACTCGCCTCCCTTATGGGAGGCCCGTTCGTGAAAACCTTTGGCAAAGCTCGGGGCGCGAACAAAAAGCGCAGCGCGAGAACGATGGAGTTCGTCATTGCGAGGAGCGAAGCGACGAAGCAATCCAGAACGGCCTCGCGGCCACCGCAAGCCGCCTGGATTGCTTCGCTTCGCTCGCAATGACGAAGGCCCCTCTCCCCGCTGCGCGGGGGAAAGTCGAGCGCAGCGAGGGTGAGGGGGCGCTGCCGCGAGTCTGAGCGTTCCAGATCAAGCGCCAGCGCTATACACAATGATCAAAGCTCAGGCAGCGCGTACGCCCCCTCACCCCGACCCTCACCCCGCGCAGCGGGGAGAGGGAGCGGTACGGGCACGCGGGGAATTGCGGGACTATCGCTTCGCATCGTCATGCGGGCACGCCGGCCTTGCGCATCGCGGCGATCAATCGCTGCCGATCGGAGTCCCGGCGGAACGGGTAATAGCCGCACAATTTGGTAATCGTAACCTCGGGGTCGATTTCCAGATACGTTGTCAGCGCCCGCTTCGCCTGGTCGGCCTGCCCCGACATGGCGTTGGACGCAATCGTCATGCGAAGAGCGGGCAGCCAGTTCGGTTTGACGCGCAGAGCCATCGCGGACCAGCGCGCCGCCTCCTCGTCACGGCCGGCGATGAAATGGGCGAATGCCATGGCGCTTTGCGTCAGGAAAACGCGAGGGTCGAGCGGATTGAGGCGATTCGCCTTGTTCAGGCTTTCGATCGCTCCCTCGGAGTCGCCGGCATAACCGCGCACCCAACCGCTGCGCTGCCAGGCGACCGCCAAGTTCACATCCAGCTCGAGGGCGCGGTCGATGAGCAACAAGGCGCGGTCGAGATCGCGAAAGAAATACGCGTGAACGTGTCCGGCCCAGCACAGCGCGACCGCATCATCGCTGCCGATGGCGGCGGCGCGCTCGACCAGGCGGGAGATTTCGCCCTCATCAAAGCGCGAGGCCCAGCCGTTCGCCTTGGCGAAGTGATGACACGAAGCGGCGAGCCCGTATGCGGTCGAGAACTCGCCATCCTTTGCGATCGCCGCCTTGAACAGCTGCAGCGCCTTGGCATTGTCCGCCGCAGTCCATCGGTTCCAGCTGGCAAGACCGCGAAGGTAGAGATCGTAGGCCGCCAGATTGCCGGTCATTTCGAGCTTGGCACGATCGATCTCCGCTTTCTCCAGCTGCGGCGCTATCGCGCCAACCACGCTGGTGACGAGCTGATCCTGCAGATCGAAGATCTCGCCCAAGTCACCGTCAAACCGATCCGCCCATAAATGGCGGCCCGACTCGGCTTCGATGAACTGCCCGGTCACGCGCACGCGGTTGCCCGACTTGCGCACGCTGCCTTCCAAGACGTAACGAACGCCGAGCTCGCGGGCGACTTCCTTCGTATCGACCGATTTGCCCTTGTAGGTGAACGACGAGTTGCGGGCGATGACGAAGAACGCGCGGTTGCGCGACAAGGCCGTGATGATGTCCTCGACCACGCCGTCGATGAAGTAATCCTGTTCCGGATCGGCGCTGAGGTTCACGAACGGCAGAACCGCAATCGACGGCTTGTCGGCAACTCCCGGCGCAAGCTGGTGCGGACCGGCTTCGGCGGCACCGCACTCATCTTCGCGAACGACGCCGACAAACCGCAGCCCCCTGCGCGGCAGTGTCTTGATCAGTCTCTGCCGCGCCCCGGTATCGCCGATTGCGCTCCGCGCGGCGTTGACCCGGTTGAACAACGCCGATTCCGAAATGGCGCGCCCGTGCCAGATCGAATCCAAAAGCTCGTCCTTGCCGACCACGCGGTCACGGTGGCGGATCAAGTGGACAAGAAGATCGAAGACCTGGGGCTCGATGGGCACAAGCGTCGCACCCCGCCGCAACTCGCGGCGATCCATGTCGAGGGCGCACTCCTCGAACAGATAGCGCAAGATTTTCTTCCCGTTTTTCGCGCCCGCCCGTAGCGACCCTAGCACAGGCGCCCCAAAGGAAAAGCGGAGGGACTCCTAAGCCAAAATTGAGAAGCCCTGAAAGACATACCGCACCATCTCTGACATGACGGCGGCAGCCGAACCCGCCCCAGGAGGTGTCCATGAGCCCGTCCCGATTTGCTGCTCGCCTCGCGATCCCTGTCATGTGTGTCGGGGGGCTGTTGCTGTCGCCGCTGTCTCGGGCGGCGGATGTGAAATACGTCGTCAAGCCCATCGCCGAGATGAAGGTCAAGCAACTGCCGAAGGGCCCGCTATACTGGCGGGTCGAGAATTTCCCGACGCTGGATCAGGCCAAGGCCGCCGCCAGCAAGTACAGTTGGAACCCGGACACGGTGAGCTACGACGGCTGGCCGTCGTTGACGGCCGAGGCCGCCGGCAAAGCATGGCTGTTCACCTTGGGGCCGAAAGGCGCGGCGACTGCCGGCGGGACGAAAGTGGCCGAGATTGGCCCGGTCCCGTCCATAACGGCGCCCGAGTATCTGCTGCGCGTCAACTTCGGCAGCGGACCGCCGGACTCCAAGACTCCGGTCCACTTTCATCATGGCTCCGAGGCCTTCTACATCATCACGGGAAAACTGGGCCAGAAGACGCCCCACGGCGTCAGCTATGCCGAGGCTGGCCACACCATGAACGGCCATATGCCCGGCATGACGATGCAAGTCTTCAACGCCGGCACGACCGACCTGACTGCCCTCATCATGTTCGTGGTGGATGCCACCAAACCATTCTCGGTACCGGCCAAGTTCGACTGAGATCGGCGCCCCTTGAGGCGGGCGAACAGGTAACCGCCCCTTAAACCGCCCCCTCTACCGTGATCCCGGCGCGGGGAGCGCGCCGGGGGACGCCACATGGCATGGCGACAAGGCAGCCGTAAGCGCGCCAGCGACGCTGGCAGCTTCGACCTGCGGCTGCGTCCGCAAGACCGGGTCGGCGGTCCACCCAAAGGTCCCTCCAAGGCGCGCGGCGCCGGACGGCGGCGCGGCAGTGGGTTCAAGATCTTCCCGCAGCGCAAACGCGGCTCGGGCAAGGGCTCCGGCGCGGGCCGCTCGCGCATCGGCCGGCTGATCTACTGGGCCGCCGT
>DASZWK010000291.1:0-6682 GCA_035546235.1 Xanthobacteraceae bacterium
AAGGACGTCGCCGCCTATGCGGCCTCAAAACTCGGGCTGAGCGAAAAAGCAACCAAGGACCAGTGGGACACCAACACCCGGCCGATGGCGCTCGACAAAAACTATTACAGCGATTTCTGCAGCTTGAGCCGCTGGGCACAAGGCGAAAAGCAGACGCCGGGCCCGATCGATTATACCAAGCTGACCTGGCCAGACGGACTTAAGTCGGTCAATCCCAAGCTGATTGATGCACCGCCGCCGCCGTGCTGACGGGCTGTCAACCGGCTTAAAACGCGATGACGCCCCGAGGTGTGCGCATGCGACGCGATCCTTGGGGCAGTCCAGCGCCGGTCACGCCGTTTTCTGAATCTTCAGCCCCAGTTCGGCGATCGTGCGCTCGCGCATGATGAATTTCTGGATTTTGCCCGTGACCGTCATCGGGAATTCGTCGACGAACTTGACGTAACGCGGCACCTTGTAGTGCGCGATCTGATCGCGGCAGAAGGCCTTGATTTCCTCCTCGTTGGCGGCGACGCCCGGCCGAAGCTTGACCCAGGCGCAAATCTCTTCGCCGTAGCGGTCGTCGGGCACGCCGATGACCTGCACGTCCTGGATTTTTGGGTGCCGGTACAAAAACTCCTCGATCTCGCGCGGATAGACGTTCTCGCCGCCGCGGATCACCATGTCCTTGATGCGGCCGACGATGTTGCAGTAGCCATCGGCGTCGATAGTGGCGAGGTCGCCGGTGTGCATCCAGCGCGCGGGGTCGATCGCTTCCCGGGTGCGTTCCTCGTCGCCCCAGTAGCCGAGCATCACCGCATAGCCGCGCGTCAGCAGTTCGCCCGGCGCCCCGGGCGGCACGACGCGGCCGTGCGCATCGACGATCTTGACTTCAAGATGCGGCTGGATGCGTCCGACCGTCGAGACACGGCGCTCCAGCGGATCGTCGGTCGAGCTCTGGAAACTCACCGGGCTCGTCTCCGTCATGCCGTATGCAATGGTGATCTCGTTAAGGTGCATCTTGTCGACCGCGCGCTTCATCACTTCGATCGGGCACGGCGAGCCCGCCATGATGCCGGTGCGCAGCGACGACAGATCGAAGCGGCCGAACTCCGGATGATCGAGCTGCGCAATGAACATGGTCGGCACGCCGTGCAGCGCCGTGCAGCGTTCCTCCGCGACGGTTTCGAGAGTGCCCAGCGGGTCGAACCCCTCGCCCGGAAACACCATGCAGGCGCCGTGCGTCAGCGCCGCCAGATTGCCCAGAACCATGCCGAAGCAATGATAGAGCGGTACCGGAATGCACAGCCGGTCCTCCGGAGTGAGCCGCATCGCTTCGCCGATGAAAAAGCCGTTATTGAGGATGTTATGGTGCGACAGCGTCGCACCCTTGGGAAACCCGGTCGTGCCCGAGGTGAACTGAATATTGATCGGCTCGTCGAATTGCAGAACTGGCGCAAGCTCTTCGAGCCGCTTGGCTTCGGCCACGCCACCTCGGCCGAGAATGTCGGAGAAATGCAAACAGCCGGGCTGCTCCGATTCACCGAGCACGACGACCGCGCGCAAAGCCGGCAGGCGCGCGGATTCAAGTTTTCCGGGCGTGGCGCGCGCAAGCTCCGGCGCAAGCTCGCGCAGCATGCCGACATAATCCGAACTCTTGAAGCGCTCCGCGAGGATCAGCGCCTTGCAGCCGACCTTGTTGAGCGCATATTCCAGTTCGGCGACGCGATACGACGGATTGATGTTGACGAGGATGAGCCCGGCCTTGGCGGTCGCAAACTGGGTCAATACCCATTCCGAATTATTGGGCGACCAGATGCCGATGCGGTCGCCGGGCTGCAAGCCGAGTGTCAGCAGTCCGGCGGCAAGCTTGTCGGCGGCCGCCCGCAGCTCGCGGTAGCTCATCCGCACCTTCTGGTGACGCACAACCAGCGCCGGCCGCTCCGCCCATCTGGTGCACGCCGCATCGAAAAAGCGCCCGATGGTCTCGCCGAGAAGCGGCTTGTCGCTCGCTCCGTGAACGTAGCTCTGCGTCAATGCCATGGCCGTCGCCTCCACCTCTATCCGTCACCCCTGAGGTGGCCGCGAAGCGGCCCTCGAAGGGCGACGGCCCGGGCCGTGCATCCTTCGAGGCTCGCTTCGCTCGCGCCTCAGGATGACGGTCCTGATCATTTGCCTCCCCGCTTCACCCGCCGGACGAGGTAGTCGAAATTGACCTGAAACTGTTCGGGTTGGCTGATTTCGCCTTTCAACTTGGCGATGTCGTCCGGCGGAAACTCGGGCGCCGGGTCGCCGGCCGCCTCGACCGCGAGCTGAATCATCGCGGCGTTTTCCAGCATGGTGGCACCGACTACGGCTTCGGCGATCGTCTTGCCGGTCACGACAGGCCCGTGATTTTTCAGAAGCACCGCCCGGTGCGGACCGAGCGCCTTGGCGACGCCTGCCCCCATAGCGTGGCTGCGGATGAGCGCGATTGTATCGGTGTAGAGGCCGATCTCGCCGCAGAACAGCGCGCCGGGCTGGCTATAGGCGCGCATCGGCCGGCCAATACCGGAGAGCGCTACCGAATTGGGCGAATGGACGTGGATGACGCAGTTGAGGTCCGGCCGTGCTTTGAGAATTTCGGAATGGATATAGACTTCGCTGTGGCGGCGCGACGTGCCGGCGACCACGTTGCCTTCGAGATCGATCGTCAAGATGTTCTGCATGGTGATCTCGTCGAGCCCCACGCTATGCGGCTTCATGAAGAACAGCTTCGGATTGTCCGGCAGCCGCATCGAGATATGGCCGCGGGTGAAATCGTCGTGGCCCTCGGCGACCAGCACCTTGCCGGCCATGACCATCTGCTGTTTGAGGTCCTGATGCGCCTTGTTGGATTTTTGCGACTTCGCCTTTTTCGCCATTGTGCCTTGCCTGCAGTCTCATTTTCCGCCGCCACCAGCGGTCCGCCCGCATGATGCGGCCTGGCGCGCGCCGCCGCAATAGAATCGCACCGCGAAGCATGGTAGCGGTGGCGCTTCGCGCCTTAGCCCTCCCCCCAACCGCCCATGAGCAAGCCAAAAACCTTCATCGACCGGCACGGCCTGTGGTCGGATGACGATCGGCAGCTCGCTGCCGACATCAAGCGGCGGGTCAAGGCGGAAAAGCTGCGTTATGTGCGGCTCGCCTGGAGCGATACTCACGGCTACAGCCGGGCGAAAACCCTCACCGTGCCCGCGTTCCTGTCGGCGCTGGACGCCGGCTATAACATCGGTGTGGCGACGACGACGCTCGATGGCGCAGGCGCGCGGGTGTTCGCATCCTTCACGCGCGGCGGCGGCATGGGTCTCGACGAGATGACCGGCTCGCCGAATCTCACCGTGGTCGCCGACCCCAAAACGTTTCGCATCCTGCCATGGGCGCCGGGCACGGGGTGGATTCTGTGCGACGAATATTTCAACGACGGGCGGCCGTTTCATTTCGCGCCGCGGCAGCTCCTTCGCAAGGCATTGGCGAAACTCAAACGAAACGGTCATGCCTGCGTCGTCGGCGCCGAGATCGAGTGGTATCTCCTGCGCGTTGCCGCCGACCATCTTACCGATGAAAACATCGGCACGCCGGGCATGCGCGGACGGCCGATCGCCACCCGGCCGGCGGAGCCCGGCTATCACTACCACTCCGAGTCCAACATGGACTTGATGCAGCCGGTATTCGACGCGCTCGGCGATGCGTTCGAAAAGCTTGGGCTGGGGCTGCGCTCGATCGAGAACGAATGGGGTCCCGGCCAGGTCGAATGCACCTTCGCGCCGTGCGCGGCGCTGGACGCGGCCGACAACGTGCTCCTGTTCCGCACCGCGACGCGACAGATCTGCCGCCGGCTCGGCTATTTCGCCACCTTCATGGCCCGGCCCGCCCGCAAGGGCTTTTATGCCAGCGGCTGGCATTTGCATCAGTCGCTCGCCGATGCGGCGAACGGCAAAAATCTATTCGCCGCGGAGGGCGCGAGCGAGGTGCTGTCGCCGCTCGGCCTGTCCTACCTGGCGGGGATTCTGCGCTATGCCGTACCCGGCACAGTATTCGCCACACCGACGGTCAATGGCTATCGGCGCTTTCGTGTCAATTCGCTGGCGCCGGATCGCGCCGGCTGGGGCTACGACAACCGCGGCGCCATGATCCGCGTGCTCGGCGGACCACGCGATCCGGCGACACGGCTGGAGAACCGCATGGGCGAGCCGGCCGCCAACCCATATCTCTATATTCTGTCCCAGGTGATCGCCGGCTCAGCCGGAATGGCCGCGAAGCTTGCGCCGCCGCCGGCCGACGATGCGCCCTACACGGCTGAGCGGCCGGCGTTGCCCAAGAGCCTGCCCGAGGCGCTCGACGCGCTCGACAAGGAGCCGCTGTTCCGCCGCGAACTCGGCGATATTTTCGTCGACTATTTCGTTGCCCTCAAGCGCAGCGAATGGACCCGCTTTGAGCGGGCCGCCAAGGAAGCCGGCACCTCGCCGCACGGCGAAGAACCGACTGCATGGGAAGAAAACGAGTATTTCGATTTCTTCTGAGCTGATCCGTCATGATCGGGCTTGTCCCGGCCATCCACGCCTTTAATCTCGGTTTGTCCAAGGACGTGGATGCCCGGCGGAGGTTTATACTCGGGCCGGCCGGTGGCCGGACCTGTGTGCGAGGCATGACGACTATGGAGGTTCCATCATGACGGCGCTGGAGAAAATCGGCTCGCCGCAAAGCCGCGTCAGCGGCACGGCGCTGTATGACTGGGATTATCTGGTCCAGGAGGACCGCGCCCATCGGCTGATCTACACCGATCCGGCGATCTTCGAAGCCGAGATGACGCAGATATTCGGCGGCACCTGGACGTATCTCGCGCATGAAAGCGAAATTCCGAAAGAAAACGACTTCATCACCCGCCGCATGGGGCTTCGGCCGCTGATCATCGTGCGCGACGGCGAAGGCAAGGTGCGCGCGCTTTACAACCGTTGCACCCATCGTGGCACGACGCTGTGCCGCTGGGACAAGGGCAACACAAAGTCGTTCCAGTGTCCCTATCACGGCTGGAATTTTCTCAACACCGGACGGTTGCGCGGCGTGCCGTGGCCCGACGGCTATGCCGACGACATGCGCGATCCAAAATACAATCTCGCGCAGGTGCCGCGCGTGGCCTCCTATCGTGGCTTCATCTTCGGCACGCTCAATATGGACGCGCTGCCGCTCGATGAGCATCTCGGTCTGATCGCCAAAATCATCGACGAGTGGCTCGATCGCAATCCGGGCGGCAAGGTCGTGGTCTGCGAGGCCAACCGCTTCCGTTACAAGGGCAACTGGAAGCTCGCCTATGATAATTCGTGCGACGGCTATCACGTCGCCTATTCGCACCGATCGCTCTTGGAAACCGAGAACCGCTTTGCCGGCGAGAATGCCAAGGGCATGGCCTATTACCGCAACTCGCCCGATGCGCTGGCGATGTACATGCGCTACACCGGCCACGGCAATCACTTCAAGGACAAGCGTCCGAACCTGGAAAAGCGGCCGGGTGGCTTATGGGCGCTGGAAAGCGCGCATCCCGGCATGGAGCATTACGAAGCCGACTTTGTGCGCCGCTACGGCGACCGCGCCTTCGCGCTGCTCGATCTCGCCGGATCGGAGCCGGTCAACATCAACGTGTTTCCGAATTTTTCGCTGCTCGGCAACCATATTCAGGTGTTCGAGCCGGTCGGCGTCGCCGAGACCAATGCCATCTGGTACGGCACCATGATCGTCGACGATGGGACTATTCCAAGCGACACGGTCACCGACATCAACGCGCTGCGCATGCGCACGCAAGAAGGCTTTCCGAACTTCGGCGAGGTCGACGATATCGCCAATTTCGAACAGATCCAGCACGGCTTGATGGCCGTCGAGGACGAATGGGTCTACATGAACCGCGGCTTCGGCATCCCGGGCCGCGTCAAGACAGGTGACGACGGCACCATCACCGCGCCTGCCACCGACGAGGCCTTCATGCGCGAACATTTCAAGGAGTGGAAACGGCTGATGAAGGGCCCGCATAACCTCGCCATCACCCGGGAGCCGTGACGTGAGCGCGGAAGCCGTGGTCAAAGCAAGCGACCCGTCGCGCAGCTCGCACTACGTCAACGACACTCTCTACCGCGAACTGATCGGCAATTTCACGGATTGGCAGGACGATGCGCGCGCCGTTACCGATCTCGCCGTGCGTGACGAATTTCGCCGACTGCTTGAACGCGAAGCGCGACTTCTGGATCAGCTCCGCTACGACGACTGGCTGAACATGTACGCGCCGGAATGCATCTACTGGGTGCCATCGACGCCGAAGGCTGGCGACCCGCGGCGCGAAATCTCGGTCATGTTCGACGATCGCCGCCGCCTCGAGGACCGCATCTACCGGCTGCGCACCGGCTTCGCCTGGTCGCAGGCGCCGGCCTCGCGCACGGTACGGCTCATCACCAATGTCGAAGTCTTCGCCACCGCCGGCGACGACGTGCGCATGCTGCGCTCCAATTTTCTCATTAGCGAATTCTGGGGCGATGAGACACGCGTGCTCACCGGATGGGCCGGCCACCGCGTCGTGCGCGAAGCCGGCGGCTGGAAAATCCAGGCCAAGCAGGTCAATCTCATCAACTGCGATCAGTGCATCCGCAACCCGAGTATTATTCTTTGATCCCGCTGCTCTCTCACCGAACCGTCACCC
>DASZWK010000292.1:0-6467 GCA_035546235.1 Xanthobacteraceae bacterium
GATGGATGCGTTCTCGGCGCTGTTTCTGGTGATAAGTTTTCCGAAGATCGGCACCTCGGCGATCCAGTCGCGCGCCACCGCCGGCGTCGCCAATTCGACCTATATTTTCTGCCTGCCGGGTTCGCCCGGCGCCTGCAAGGACGCCTGGGACGAAATTCTCGTGCACCAGCTCGACTACCGCTACGGGCCGTGCAATTTCGTCGAGATCATGCCGCGCCTCGACGAGCACCTGCGCCGGCCGAAGGCCAAAGGCGCGACGGCTTAGTTGTGAGCACAGACAAAGCAGAGAAGAAGCACACCGGGGAGTAGAAGCCATGATGATTGACATGCACGCGCATTGGAAACCCTCCGAGGTCGCTGACGCCTTACGGGCGCGCACACGGGAGCCGCGCATCGTTCGTGGAACAGATGGAGCCGAGGTGCTGAAGGCGCCGCGCATGGCCGATACCGCGCTGGCCGACGCGTTCAATGAAGCCGTGGTGGAATTGGCGCGCATGGACCGGCAGGACGTTGCGGTCAGCGTCCTGTCGGTGCTGGGCTCGTTCTGCTGGATCGAGGCGCAGCCGGTCGACGAGGCACTGCCGCTGTGCCGGAAGGTGAATGATGGGCTGGCGGCGATCTGTGCGCGGCATCCCGGCCGGTTCGCGGCGTTTGCGGCATTGCCGTTGACCGATCTGGCGGCGGCCGCGGCGGAGTTCGAGCGGGTGATGGGGCTGCCGGGGATGATCGGAGCGCAGTTGCCCGGCAACTTGTTCTTGACGCGCGATAACGCCGAGGCGGCGCGGCCGCTGCTGGCGGTGGCCCATCGCCACAAGGCTGTCGTGTTCATTCATCACGGGCCGCGGCCGGGCGATGCGTTCCCCAAATTCACCGGCGGGACCGACAATGCGCGACGGCGCAACGGCACGCTGGATATGCAGGCCAGTCTGTCGTCGGTGATGGTGACGCTGTGCCTGACCGATCTTCTGGCGGATTACCCCGATGCGACCGTCGTGGTGCACAATCTGGGCGGCAACATCCCCTATGAGGTCGAGCGGATGGATCATCGCTGCCTGCTCGACACGCCCGATGAAGAATTGCCTTCCGCCCGGTTTCGCCGGGCCGCTACGGTGTATGTCGACTGCAACTCCTTCGGGCCGCGGGCGATCGAGGCGGCGGTGCGGCTCTACGGCGCCGAACGGATCGTATGCGGCACGGACGGCAGCGCGTTCGGCGTCGACTGGACGCGCAAGGCGCTGGACGAGGCCGACGTCGGCGCACAGGCGCGCGAGGCGATCCTGCATCGCAACGCCGCAGCCCTCATCGCGCGCGCCGGAGCGGGCGCGGTTGCAGCGAAGGTAGCCGCCTGACGGCGGCTTCCGTCAGCGCAGATTGCGAGAGGATTCACGCGGGTCAGTGGGCTCACAGTGACGTTTACAACTCCAAATCCCAGTACTCGCTGACGACCGGTTTGCCGAAACTTACCCGCTCCTCGCTGCTCGTGAGCCTGAAGCCTGCCTTCTGATAAATGTGCCGCGCCGCGGTCAGCACGCTGTGCGTCCACAGCGTGATTTTTTTGTAGCCGGCGCGCCGCGCAAAGCGGATGCATTCATCGACCAGGCGCGCGCCGAGCTTAAGCCCGCGCGCCTTGGGATCGACGATGAGCAGGCGGATGCGCGCGACGGCGGCCGAGTCCGCGACCAGAAAAACGCAGCCGACGTTTTCGCCGTCCATCTCGGCGATCCAGCAGCGCTCGCGCTTGGGGTCGTTCCTGTTGGCCGGATCGTTCTTGTTGGCCGGGTCGTTCTTGTTGGCGAAGTCGGCGACGATTTGCGCGCAGACGCCTTCAAACGGTTCGATCCAGCCGTATTCCTGCGCGTAAAGTTCGGCGTGGCGCTTGACGATCCAGCCGAAATCGCCGGGCCGCGGCGCGCGCAGCGTGTAAGTGCGTTCAGGTGAAGGCGCCACCGCTTCGCCGCCGAGCAGCGTCTGGATCGTATTCATCGCTCCGATCAGCCGGGACTGATCGTGCGGCGAGAGCTTGCCAAGCATTGCGCCGATATCGTGCTGCGAGCGCCGTTCGAGCGGTGCATAGGCCTGCCGGCCGCGCGCGGTGAGCGCCAGGTGGCTTTGCCGGGCGTCGTGCGGCGACGCCGTGCGCCGGATCAGCCCGCGCTTTTCGAACGTGCGCAGCACGCGCGACAGATAACCGGCATCGAGATCGAGCGCGCGGCCGATATCGCTGGCGGTGGTTGCGCCCTCGCCGCGCGCGATCTCGTAGAGCACGCGCGCTTCGGCAAGCGAGTAGGAACTGCCGAGGAAATTCCGGCGCAGCACGCCGATCTGCCGCGTGTAGAAGCGGTTGAAGCGGCGCGCCGCGCCGATATGCGCGTCGTCGGCGCTGCGTTTGCCGGTTTCGGCGGTGCTCCGCTGGAGAACGTCCATGCGGCAAGGTTCGCGCGGATAGTTGACTTAGTCAAGTATCATGGTCGCGCTGGCCGCAAGCGTTGCGAGGCGCCGTCGCCCGATGCGGCGGATGAAGTCGCGTTCCGGGTCGGCAGCATCTTCGGGGTGGCCGCCGAGCGAATCATAGAATTGCCGGGCGATGAGCACGCCTTGATCGGCGCCGGGCAGGGCGCCGAGCGCGGCTGCGAGCAGCGTCCACACGTCGCGCAGCGTCGCTTGTCCCGCCGAGGCGCGCCGAAACACCGCGGCCCGATCCGGCGAAGATCGCTCCACGAACCGCCTGGCTTCGCCGATCCAGCCCGCGTCGAGCACGATGCCGGGCCGCATGAACAAGAGAAAAGGCGAACGCGCCGTCGCGGCGGCGGCTTTCAAACGCCGGCCGAGCGGTCCCTCCACGGTCATGAAGGTGCAGCCCGCCGCATCGGCAACAATCGCGGTGCCGTCGCGCGAGCCGCCGTCGGCGACGATCGCCTCGCTCACCAGACCATCGACCGCCCCCGGCACCAGCGCGGCCAGGGTCCGCGCCAATGGAAACTCGCAATCGAGGGTGGCGATGACAACGCTGATCATTGGCTGTGAGCTTGCGCACTAAGGTGCTGCTGTCTGGAAATAATGGTTCTCACGTCTTCAGGAAATGACACGCAAAGATTTCAGGCGCGAGAAGTCGCGGTCATGCGTCACCAGTGCCGCGGCATTGATCGCAAGCGCGCTTGCCGCCTGGATAGCATCGGGCAGATCGAGGCGCAGCGAGGCGCGCAATCGCGCGGCGTTTTCAGCAATCTCAAAGGTAAGATCGACAAGTTGCCATGATTCGAGAATGGTGCGGAACTGCCGAGCAAGCGCTTCTTTGCGAGCCTTGAGGGGACCCGTCAGCACCTCGGCGATGGTAATGCCGGTCACTGCGAAACGCAGGCGCCCTGCCGCTTGCGCGGCAAAGAGCGACGTATAGCGCGGGCCAAATCGCGGGTGCGCTTCCACGACGTAAATGATGGGGGCGGAATCGAGCAGCAGCACTGCCTGATCCGGAAGGTCCTCGAATTCTAGCGGGTCCATTCGGCGCGTAATTTGCGCAGGGTACGCGTACTGTCCTTGCCCCACAGCCCTCGTCCTAAGCCGGCGAGAGGCAACAGCGACTTTTGCTGCGTGCTTGAGGCGTATGCCTCAATAGGAATCAGGGCCGCGATCGCACGTCCATGCCTGGTAATGATCGTCGCCTCGCCTTGTTCAGCCGCGTCGAGAAGATCAGGCAGCTGATTTCGCGCTTCCTCGGCGCCCTTGCGTTGGGTTTCGCTCATGCATGGACTGTACGGTCCTGTACAGGAAAGCTCAAGTGCGATCATCCGTGTCCATCACGCGAAATTGTTCTTGTTTTGTTCTAAGTATGCGCCTATCTTCCACCCCATGAGCCCTTCGGCCGCTTTGAAACGCCCGCCGGCGCCGGAGCCCTCCGCGCCGGCGGGCGGGTTGGGAACCGCCGTCGAGCGCGAGCGCCGCCGCGGCCGCGGAACCGTGTCGAATGCCACCGGCCGCTATGAGCCGCTGGCGCGGGTCGCCTTCGACGACGGCTGGCAGGGCCTCGACGAACTGCCGCCCTTCAAGACCAGCGTCAGTGTCGACTCGACGCGCAAGATCATCGCGCGGAACGACTCGCCGGACATTTCCTTCGACCGCTCGATCAATCCCTATCGCGGCTGCGAGCACGGCTGCGTCTATTGTTTCGCGCGACCGACGCACGCCTATCTCGGACTGTCGCCCGGGCTCGATTTTGAATCCAAGCTGTTCGTGAAGCCGAACGCGCCGGAGCTTCTGGAGCGCGAGTTGTCGGCGCCCGGTTACGTCCCGAAAATCATGGCGATCGGCACCAACACCGACCCCTATCAGCCGATCGAACGGCGCTACAAGATCATGCGCGGCATTCTCGAAGTGCTGGAGCGCGCCGGCCATCCGGTTGGCATCGTCACCAAATCCACGCTGGTGCTGCGCGACCTCGACATTCTGGCGCGCATGGCGAAGCGCAATCTGGTGAAGGTGGCGGTCTCGGTCACCTCGCTCGATGCGAAGCTGTCGCGCGCCATGGAGCCGCGCGCGCCGACGCCGCCGCGCCGGCTTGAAACGCTGCGGCAACTGGTCAGCGCCGGAATTCCAACCTCCGCCATGGTGGCGCCCGTCATCCCGGCGCTCAACGACGACGAGATCGAGCGCATCCTTGAAGCAGTCGCGGCGGCCGGCGTGCGCAACGCCGGCTATGTGCTGTTGCGCCTGCCGCTTGAAGTGCGCGATCTGTTTCGCGAGTGGCTCCTTGAGAATTATCCCGACCGCTATCGCCACGTGTTCAAGCTCGTGCGCGACACCCGCGGCGGCAAGGACTACGACTCGACGTTTGGCAAACGCATGAGCGGCTCCGGCCCGATCGCCTGGATGATCGGCCGGCGTTTCGAGGTGGCGTGCGAACGGCTCGGCTTCAACAAGACCAGCGTGCGGACCACGACCGAGCATTTCCGCGCACCGCGCCCGCGTTCGCAGCAACTGGACTTGTTTTAGACAGTCGCGAAACGGGCCGCCTTCCGTCGATCTCTCTCTGCTGTGCGAGCACCCGGGGTTCATTACCTCACTGCGAACGTTTTCAGCATCGCGTTCGGGGGCACAACGACATGAGAGCCGCCGGCCTCGACTTTGCACTTTGACCCAACTGCGACATCGTGCCTAGGCGTCGGAACGCTAGCCCTCTTTCAAATCCTCATTTCTGGCCGATACGATCCATGTGGGGCTAGTTCGGACGTTACCCTCGTGGTTCATTAGTTCTCGCTTGGCGTAGTGGCCCTTTAGAACTTGGAAATGCAGTCCATGGAATCGACTCCCCCTCCGGTCGACCAGATGCGCTCACTGCTGGCGGGCCATATCGTTGCCCAGTGCTTGTATTCGCTTGCATCGCTGGGCATTCCCGATTTGATCACCAGAGGACACGTTACTATTGGCGACCTCGCAGCTAAAACCGGGACGCACGAACACTCTTTGCATCGGATGCTGCGCACCTTGGCCAGCTTGGGCGTTTTGACAGAACCTTTAGAAGGGCAGTTCGGCCTCACACCTCTCGGTGCGACCTTACGAAGTGATTCTCCCGACTCCCTTCGCGACCAGGCCCTCTTTGAGACTTCTCCAAGCGTGTGGGCGACCTTGGGACATTTTGGGGACAGCCTGCGTGACGGCCAGCCCTCATTCGCTTTGGTCAACCAAAGTCCGTTGTTCCAATATCTGGGCGAACATCCGGAAACCGGCAGTGCGTTCAATCGGTTCATGACGATGCAATCGAAATTGCAAAACGCAGCGATCATCGCAAATTACGACTTTTCGGGAGTACAGATCGTTGTTGACTTGGGTGGCGGTCACGGCGCAACGCTCGCGGCCATTCTAGAAACACAACCAAAGCTCCGCGGCGTATTGATTGATCTACCGGAGGTCATCTCAAACGCATCTGTCCTAGTGACGTCGAAATTCGCTAACCGCTGCCGAGTCATCGGAGGTGATGTGCTCGGCAGCATCACCACGAGCGGCGACATTTTTATAATCAAGCGCGTGATGATGGGCTTTTCCGATGAAAACGCCAGGAAGGTCTTGCGCAACTGTCGCGCCGCCATGAACCCGCAGAGCAAGGTGCTCGTGATCGATCCTATGCTGCCTGATGGCGCGGAGCCGCATTACAATCGTCTGACTGACTTGTTGATGATGGCCGTGCCCGGTGGACGCTGCCGGACCGAGGCGGAATTTCGAAAGCTAATCGCCGATGCAGGGATGTTCGTGACCCGCGTTATCGACACGGGTACATCGAATTTTATCCTAGAAGCCCGTCCGAATTGACGCGATTGGCACAACACCGACATCGCAATTCGGCAGCGAATGGACCCTCAGCGGAAATTAGGTCGATGCGGTGTGGCTCACGATGCGACGGCGCAATAGATGGCCCAAAATTACGCTGTCGCCACGCAATCCGTGATTGGCCCCGAACGTCGTTTGACGCGATGCAG
>DASZWK010000293.1:0-21923 GCA_035546235.1 Xanthobacteraceae bacterium
AACAATTCCGAGTTCCGCGCCAGCGCGCCGATGACTGTCGGCATGGGACTGCCCCACCCGGAGATGCGGCTCGCGGCACCCACGGACATGTTCGGCGGTGCGCTTGCCGCGGCCAATCCGGCTTATGCACCGGAGGCCGAGCGGGCCAACAAATTCGCTGTCGCCGCAGCGCCCGCCGCAAGGCAGACCGTGCCGCTGCCACAGTCGAAGCACCACAGGCCTGGAGCGATCGCCAGCGTGCCGCTGCCGCGCGCGCGTCCGATGCAGTTCGCGGAGGTCGAGGCCAAGCTGGAGGCTGAAGCTGGACAGCATGTCGTGCACGCCGCGTCGGCTGCCGCCGCGCCATCGTCGCACGTCGCAGCCACAGTCCCAGCACAGCATCCGGCGCCGCCCGCGCAGCAAAATGCCGAAGCGGTTTACAGCCTCGCATCGGCCGATGTGGTTTCCCCGCCGCCAGCTGGGCCGGCGCCGCGTGCGCGTCCGATGCAATTCGCGGATGTCCAGACCAGGCTGGAGGCGGAAGCCAGACTGGAGGCTGAGGCGAGGCCGCGCGTCGTGCGCGTCATTTCAGTTCCGGCCGCGTCGTCGCCGCGCGTCGTCGAGCCAGCGCCGCATTCGAGGCAAAGCGCGGAGCCGGTCTATAGCCTGGCGTCTGCCGAGGTAGTGCCCCCGTCTGGCGTTGTTGAGCAAGCGCCACGCCGCCCGCACAGCGGAGAGGCGACGTACAGCCTCGCGCCCGCGGACGTAGTAGCGCCGGCGACCACCGGCTCGATCGGCCTCGCCACCAAGTCGCCGCTAAGCCTCACGCCTGCCGCGCCCGCGAAGCCGGCAGCGCCGGCGCTGGCCTACGCCAATCCGGACGTGCCGGCACGCGACAATCACACGGCGATCTACGACATCGTCGCACACGTCGTTTACATGCCGGACGGCGAACGGCTCGAGGCGCATTCAGGGCTCGGCCGGATGCTCGACGACCCGCACTACGCGAGCGCCAAAGCGCGCGGCCCGACGCCGCCGAATGTCTACGACCTGACGCTGCGCTCCGGCCTGTTTCACGGCGTCCAGGCGCTGCGCCTCAATCCGGTCAAAGACAGCAAGATGTACGGCCGCGACGGCATCCTGGCGCACACCTACATGCTCGGTCCGAGCGGGGCATCGTTCGGCTGCGTGTCGTTCAAGCACTATGACGCCTTCCTGCAAGCGTTCCGGCGCGGCGAGGTCAACCGCATCGTCGTCGTGCCGCATCTGCAGGAGCCGCCTCCCGGCGTTCGCGCCGAAGCCGATAGCGGCGCGCGCTATGCATCCAACACCGTCAAGGATTATTAGAAACGGACGTAGCTGAACTACTTCGGAGGTGACAGCCTGCCGACGGCACTCTGGAGTCGTTTTGTCGCTCCAACGAGATCCGCAAGGAGCTTTCGATCAATATCCACACGACCCTCATAGGCAGCCAAGTTTCGCTCGTTGTGTGCCTTTAAAAGGATTTGAAGGTCCGCCTTGTCCGTAGCCAACGTGTGGACAAGCGTTTGAAATACTGTAATCCGATTTTCGGATCGGTAGCCTTCTCGGCGCAAGGCCGCCAACGCAAATTTGTGAGCCGCTTCGTATGCCAAGTCGAATTGGCTGTCGGTCTCTATGGTTGGATTTTGAGCGTCAGCCAATCCGCGGCGCGCCGATTTGATCATGCCATCATATTCGTAGCGGGAAGGACTTTCCTTCTTGAGGCTTCCAATTTTAACGAGGTTGTCGAGCTCTTGCTTGCTCATCGCCCAAGTCCTTTTCGGAGCCAATGATAAAAATTTTCGGCGAACGTCTAATTTTGCTGAAAACCGATCCGGCGACGGACGTCTTGTGTCGCCAGTCAGCCGGCGACACAAATAAAGGATGTACCTTTCGCCGAATCAGTCTCTCAATGTTCTGGGAGGCCGTATAGAGATCAGAGTAATTCAGGTCGTTGCCTATGACCATGAGATCGATGTCGCTGTTTGCCGTGTCGAGCCCTTTTGCGACGGACCCGTACACAAAGGCGCCCTTGATCGTGTCGGAATATGGTTCAAAGTATTTCTTGATGGGTTCCGCCAGCCCAACCGTTTTCTGAACAAGCCCCCGTAATTCTTCAAAGATC
The DNA here is from genome assembly GCA_035546235.1 of Xanthobacteraceae bacterium. Classification (GTDB taxonomy): domain Bacteria; phylum Pseudomonadota; class Alphaproteobacteria; order Rhizobiales; family Xanthobacteraceae; genus BOG-931. The sequence continues at coordinate 2,126 of DASZWK010000293.1, forward strand.
GGAGCCTCTTGGTTTGCACGATAGTGCTTCCGATTGCCGATGCGTTCGACCGTGACTAAGCCGCTTCGTTCGAGTTTTGCCAATTCGCGGTCCACGGCACCCACGCCGGAACGTACCGTTCTTACAATTTCCGAAGTATAGAAACTGCGTTCGGGATGGCTGAAAATGAGGGCGAGGACTCGCTGCTGGACCTTCGAGAACAGCGCGTTGGACAGGCCAACAACAGGATGTCGCATCGTACCCATATTGGGATATATAGAACCCAAATTGGGTATGATCAAGGTAGCCAAGGTGACGACGAATTCTGGTGCTGGGATCATGCAGGAAGAGCGCCGTGAATCAGCAGCCAGCGGATCGCATGCACCGGAACAAGGCCACTGTCGCCCTGGCCAACAAGATCGCTCAAATCGCGAGGGCCCTGCTTAGGCGCCCACACACCCACTCCGAACGGATCGCGCCGGCCCATGCCTGAGCTTCACGTTCGTTAAATTGCGAGGTCCTAGGACTGATGTCGGAACAGTTGATGGCGCGTCGTAAGCCCTGTCAAAAAACCAAGCTCCTTGTGTTCGTATCATTTGTTGGGAACGATGCGCGCGCATCTCATCATGGCCTGGCTGCAACAGCAGTCGCTCGCGAGAGGCCGGATACATTCACGCAAGCTGTCGCCTTGAGCCACACCCCAATCCGGTCGCCTCCGGTGGAGTATTGTCGAGGCACCAGACCGAGCCAGGCAGCGAGATCCTGCGCTTTCCGAAATTGGCGGTCGTCACCGACAGCGGTAATCAGCGCCGTCGCGCCGATCGGCCCGATGCCGGGGATCGTCATGAGCCGACGGGCAGTGTCATGTTTTGCTGCGAATACTTCAATCTGTCGGGAAACGGCTGCGAGTCTGATATCGACGATCTTCAGCTCCTCCCAAAAGCTCTTTGAGCCGAGCCCGTATCGCGGGCGTCAAATCGTTGGTCTCATCCGTGATGATGCGCGCGATGTCGAGCTTGAGAAAATCGGACATGGCTGCCCGTTTATAGCCGAACCGGCGCCGCTGGTTGGCGAGATCGCGCAGACGGACACGCAGCGCGGTATCGGGTGGCCTTGTCGAGGCCAGGCTCAACGCCCGCTGGTCACGCCCAGAGCCGCCAATGGCTCGGCTCCAGCAACAGGGAACGGCCCGCCCGCACGTCCCTCCAGCCCAAGCCATCGCGCCGACATGGAAATGCCAACGCGTGATATTCGTTTTTATCGTATATACTTAGCTCCAATTCGACATTCGCCGGAGCGGTCTCGATGGGCTGCCAATGCTTTTCTATTGGACAATAGTCAGCTTAAAGCGCCAAGTGATGCATTGATCCAGCGCAAAGCTACAATCGGGCGTGGGCTGCTCGACGACAGAACATCGAGCATTATCGGGGAATGCTCAAGATCACCACCGATCTGGCCAGCGGCAAGTGCTTGAGAAGTTGCTTCTGGATGCAGAAGTCAAGCTTAAGAAAGACGAAGAAGATTACAAAATGCGCCGCGACGAACATTGACCAACTTTGTGATCGCGCTGACGGCCGAGTTCCTTCTCGGCCCACAACGAGTGGTGTTGCTTCGCCCAATTCAAATCGACCTCTCCGCCGGCCATTGCTTCCCAACCGCCCTCCATACCGACGGCCCCGATATAGATGTGGGCGATGATGAGCGCGATGTAAGCGATTGCGATCAGCGCGTGCAGAATCTGAGCGATCTGCATGCCGAGGATGTTGGTCCAATAAAACGGAAACAGCAAAAACAGTCCCGTAATCGCTACGCCGGCGGTGCCCAGCATCGCGCACCAGAACAACGCCTTCTGGCCGCCGTTGAATTTCTCTGCTGGCGGATGCTTGTGTCCAATCATGCCGCCGCCTTCCTTGAACCATCGGATGTCGATGGCGGTCGGGATATTCGCTTTGGCCCACAGTGCAAACATAATGGCGACACCGAGCACAAACGGAAAGCTCGAAAAATCATGCGCGTATTTCGCCATCAGCGACCAACGCGAAAAAGCTTCGGGCCCAACGAGCGGCAGCAGAAATTCCCTGCCGAACGTGATGTTCAAGCCGGTTACCGCGAGAACCACGAAAGCAACGACGATCAGCCAGTGCACGAATCGCTCGAGGCCATTAAAGCGCAGGATGCTGCGGCCGGAGCGGCCGCCCTCGATCATCAGGGGCCCGAGGGTGAAATAGGCCAAAGCCAGGAGCGCCACGACACCGAGAATCGCGAGCGCGCCGATCCAATGCATCCACGCGCCGGTAATCAGCCGCCAGGTGCGGCCGAGCGGCTGCTCGATGACATATGATTTCGTGTCCGCAATGGTGCCCCGGCCGCTAATGATATAGTGGTCCTTCAGCAATTGCTGTTCCTTGACGGCCTGCGCGTTCGGATTGACGACGCTCGATGTCTGTGCGGCGCCGGGGACGAGACCTGCGAAAATCAGAAAGCCGATTGCGGCGAGGACGAGCCGGATTTCTCGTGAAAGCAATGTCATGGAGCGTCCTTCCTCGTTCGATGGCAGGTCCGGGCTCAGCCCGGTATGTCCTCGTCGTAGGCAGTTTTCCAGCCCCAGGCGCCTGAACCATAGCCGCGCGTCGTCACGCGATTTTTGTAGATGCCCTCAACGATGTCGCCATCGCCGGCTAGCAGCGCCTTAGTCGAACAAACCTCGGCGCACATTGGCAGCTTGCCCTGGGCGAGCCGGTTGGCGCCGTATTTTTCGTATTCGGCCGGCGAATTGTCGGGCTCAGGACCGCCGGCGCAAAACGTGCATTTGTCCATCTTGCCGCGCGAACCGAAATCGCCGACGCGCGGATATTGCGGCGCGCCGAACGGGCAGGCGTAGAAGCAATAGCCGCAGCCAATGCACAGGTCCTTGTTGTGCAGAACCACGCCATCGTCCGTGGTGTAGAAGCAATCGACAGGACACACGGCGGCGCACGGCGCATCGGTACAATGCATACAGGCCATCGAGACGGATCGTTCGCCGGGCTCGCCATCGTTCAGGGTCACAACTCTGCGACGGTTGATGCCCCACGGTACTTCATTCTCGTTCTTGCAGGCCGTGACACAGGCGTTGCATTCGATACAGCGGTCCGCGTCACACAAAAATTTCATTCGCGCCATTGGTCGTCTCCCTAGGCCGCGCTGACCTGGCACAGTGTCGTCTTCGGTTCTTGCATGCCGGTTGCGGGATCGTAGCCGTACGTCGTGAGTGTGTTGGCGCTTTCGCCGAGCACGATGGGGTCCGTGCCAGCCGGATAGTTGGCGCGCAAATCCTTGCCGTCGAACCAGCCGCCGAAATGATACGGCATCCAGACGACGCCTTTGGCCACGCGTTCGGTCACCAGCGCCTTGACCTTGGCCTTGGCGTTTGGTCCTGTCACCCAGATCCAGGTGCCGTCTTTGACGTTTCGTTCGGCGGCGTCTGCAGGATTGATCTCGGCAAACATCTCCTGCTGCAGTTCAGCAAGCCATTTATTCGAACGGGTCTCCTCACCACTGCCCTCGTACTCAACGATACGGCCGGTGGTGAAGACCAGCGGAAAGACGCGGCTCAGTCCCTTATCGACACCAGCTTTTTGCAACGAAGCGCCGACGTTGGGGAGACGAAACTGCTTGCCGTCGGGATAGGTGGGATATTTGGCGACGAGGTCTGGCCGCGGCGTGTTGATCGGCTCGCGATGCACCGGGACTGGATCCGGCAGGCCAAAGGCATTCATGCGTGCCTTGGCATTGCCGTAGGGGACACAGCCGTGCTTGAGCGCCACGCGGATGATGCCGCCGGACAGATCGATTGACCACGACACGGTATCGGGATTCGTTCCCCCGATCGTTTGAATTGTCGCCAATTCGGCCGCAGTGAGCTCGGTGTCCCAACCGAGCTTTTTCAGCACCGCATAGGTAAATTCAGGATACCCGTCCTTGATGTCGGACCCTTTCGAATACGATCCTTCGGCAAGCAAATTAACGCCGTTATATTGGACACCGAAACGCGCGCGAAACGTGCCGCCGCCGTCCATGACGTGCAGACTGGTATCGTAAAGGTTCGCCGAGCCGGGATGCTTGAGCTCCGGCTTACCCCAGCACGGCCATGGCAATCCGTAATAATCGCCCTTACACGGGCCTTCGGCGGCGCGTAGCGAAACCAGATCGAAATCCTTCTGGTTCGCCATGTGCAGTTTGATGCGCTCGGGCGACTGGCCGGTATAGCCGGTGCTCCAGCCGGCCCGGTTTATCTCGCGGAGAATGTCTTCGGGAACGGGCCGATCGCCTTCGACGGCGATGTTCCTGAACAACACGTCGGCGAAGCCGAGTTTCTTCGCCATGAGATAGATGATCTCATAGTCGTCCTTGGTCTCGAACAGCGGCTTGACAATCTGTTCGCCCCACTGGATCGAGCGGTTCGAGGCCACACGTGAGCCGGAGCTCTCGAACTGGGTACAGGCCGGCAGCAGGTACGTGCCGTCCTTGCGCCCGGCCTCGACTGAAAGCGAAGCCCAGGTGGTCGGATGCGGATCGACCACTACCAAAAGATCAAGCTTGGCCATTCCTTTCATCGCCTCGGGAATGCGGCCGATGGCATTGCTGCCGAAGCCCGTAGCCCACAAGGCGCGCACATTGTCTTTCTGGTCGACTTGCGATCTGGGCAGGAGCACGCCGTCGAACCAGCGGCTGATCGGAATCCCCGGCGTCTCCATGTTCTGCTTGGAAACAAAGCGCGACTGCAGCCAGCCGTAATCGATCTGCCAGACGCGCCCAAAATGCCGCCATGCGGCTTCGGTCAGCCCGTAGTAGAACGGCAGCGACGTCACATCGACGCCGCAATCAGTCGCGCCCTGCACGTTGTCGTGACCACGAAAAATGTTGGCGCCAAGGCCCGGGCCACCGACATTGCCGGTGAGCAGAAGCGCGATTGATGCTGCGCGCACGTTGGCGGTTCCGACGCTATGCTGGGTGACGCCCATGCACCAGACCAGCGTCGCCGGTTTTTGGGTCGCGAACATCTGCGCGACCCGCTTGAGCTGTTCGCCGGGAACGCCGCTTACCCGTTCGACTTCCTCAGGCGTCCATTTCTGGATTTCCTTGCGGACTTCGTCGAAACCGTAGACGCGCTGTGCAATGAATTCCTTGTCCTCCCAGCCGTTCTGCAGGATGTGCCACATCATCCCGTAGAACACTGGGATATCGGTTCCAGGGCGCAGGCGGACATATTCAGTAGCATGGGCGGCGGTGCGCGTGAGTCGCGGATCCACGACGATCAAATTCGCCCGATTGAGCTCGGCGCCTTCCAAAATATGTTGCAGTGACACCGGGTGCGCGCGCGCCGGATTGCCTCCCCAGATCAGAATAGTCTTGGAATTGCGGATGTCGTTGTAGCTGTTGGTCATGGCGCCGTAGCCCCAGGTATTGGCGACGCCGGTGACCGTGGTGGAATGGCAGATGCGGGCTTGGTGGTCGACGTTATTGCTGCCCCATAAGGCCGCGAATTTCCGAAACAGATAGGCGCCCTCGTTGGTCATTTTGGCTGAGCCAAGCCAGTAGGCTGAATCGGGCCCGGACTTTTCGCGGATGTCCAACAGCTTGTCGCCGATCTCGCCGATGGCTTGCTCCCAGCTGATCCTGGTCCATCGCCCGCTGACGATCTTCATTGGATATTTAAGGCGACGCTCGCCGCTAACGAGTTCGCGTACGGCCGCGCCCTTGGCGCAAAACGAGCCGCGGTTGATCGGACTGTCCCAGGCCGGCTCCTGGCCGATCCAAACATCATTGGCGACTTCGGCCAAAACCGTGCAACCCACCGAGCAATGCGTGCAGATGCTCTTGCGCGTCGTTACCGCTGCGCCCGCGGGCGGCGGCGCTCCCGCTGCGGCCTTGCGTACCGAGCCGAGCGAGAGCGCGCCGAGCGTAGCCAGCCCGCCGGTGAGGCCGGAGCGGCGTAGGAACGTGCGGCGGTCGAGGCCGCCATCGGGAGGCGCGTCCTCGAACAAGCCTCCCTTGCGCGTCCGACGGTCGCTTCGCCTGATCAACACCGTTCTTGCCTCACTTTGGATAGCGGTTGACGCGGTAATAGCTCTGCACTTCGGGCGAATTGGCCCGGTACCGGGATTTGCGCTTCTCGTCTTCGTTTTTAGGTGCCGCGTCCACAGCGTCGGGCACTGAGGCTGTTATTGCGGCACCCGCACCGGCACCGAACGCGCGCAAGACGTCGCGTCGCCGCGGCAAAGTCTGCCGGCTGCTCGTCTTGTTCCGCATTACGTCGCTCCAATCACCTGCCATTTTCTTCGTCCGCCAGCTTAAAGGCTTGACGCTCGATCTCGACGAATTGCTGCCCCAAGACACCAACGCGGCGATAAAAATTCGCATTCTTCGCCGCTTGCAGGTCTGTAAAGAAGCGACCAATCCAAGGCGCGAGATGCTTCTCGAACACGTTGCGATCCGCTTCGGGGCACGTATTGAAACGTCGATCCACCAAACCCGCCATGGTCTCGCATAGGAGCGCGGCATGATCCTCCGGTTCGCTGCAGCGCTCCGCGCGCGACAGGCCAAGCGTCGCTAAGTCGGCGCGCAACCGTGCCAGCGGTGCTGCATGGAGTGTGCCGGATATGTAGTAGGAGGCGTACGGCATAAGCTCTCCGCGCCCGACACCGATGAACAGATCAAAAAATTCGCGTTCGACCTCCTCGCAATCCGCTGCCGCAGCGGCCTGCGCGAGAGCAGCGTGCGTCTGACCAAGGGGACTTATGTCGCCCGTAAGATCAGAAATTTCGGTGAGGAGATCGGCATTCGGCGCTCCGGCAAGCAAGGCTGCCAGCAGTGCGTATTCTTGCGCTCGAGCCCGTTCGATTTCGTCGATAATGGCGCCAGAGTGATCGGAATGCACCTTCGGCCTCACATCGCCTCATTCCCACTGCTTTCGCAGGTTGATGTTTAGCATGTAGTGCCGAGCCATGAGCCTAAGGGATTCTACCTAGACGGATCGTTTGGTCGGGTCGACGTCGCGGCGCGCGACTCCTCAATTCTCCCCTCCGGCAGCGTGTCTTTAAACTCCGTCGGATCAGGCGACTCTTTCCTGGGTTCGGTCCGAGCCGGGGAGAGTGCCGTATGGAAATCGCCGAACAATTCGCCAACCAGGCGTTCCAGCTCAGGTGTAAGCCTGAGTGGACCGAATCCCGGCACGCCATCGGGCTTGGTGAAGTTCCATTGGTTATCGGCAATGCCTATGAAATCTCGAATTGCCGGATCAGCCGCCCAAGCACGCCGCAATGCGGCACGCGTCAGATCCGCCGGGACGTCGGCCTTAAGAAAGGCACGGACATCGGTGGCAGCGCCGATTGTCTCGACTGGCGGCAAACTATCAGGGATCACTGTCGGCGGCGTGCCCTGCGGCGCCGCCGCGCCGCCGTCATCGCGCGGCTTGCTCGTGGCGTGTGTGACGTCGGGTTTGCTTGCCCGCTTGCGGCGGGACCATCGCTGCAGAAATGTTTCGATAGACGACAATGGCTTTCTCACTTGCGAACCTCAACGGACGTCTGCCAAGTTTTCATAAAAGGCAAGGTATCTTGCAGGACATGTGATACGCTAGCACTATAGTTATTGCGCACTCTGTGTGGCAACGAAATGCCCCGCTGTTTCCCTTTGATCAAGCCATGACCGAAAACCTGCCAAACATTCTGCTTTGCTCGTGTGAGGATACGATGCCAATCGACGCGGACGCCGTGCGGCGAAGTTGCCCCGGCACGAGTGTCAAAACCGGAAGACAGCTCTGCCGCGCCGAGCTCGAACGCTTTCGTTCCGCGATCGCGGAAGGTAAGCCGCTTATCATCGGCTGCACCCAGGAAGAGCCGCTTTTCCGAGAGACGGCCGGCGAAATCCGCACCGCTGATATTTCGTTCGTCAACATACGCGAAACCGCCGGCTGGTCCGACCAAGCGTCGGATGCCGGGCCGAAGATGGCCGCACTGATCGCCGCCGCGGCCGAACCCGATCCGGACGTGCCACTCGTCCGTCTGGAAAGCGCCGGTGTTATCCTGATCTACGGCCGCGACGAGCAGGCAATCGCGGCCGGACTCCTCCTGAAGGACCATCTCGATGTAACCGTGCTGCTCAACCGGCCGGTCAATGTCATGCCACCTCGCGTGGCCGACTTTCCGATAGCTAAAGGCACGATCCGAGCGGCCTCAGGCCATCTTGGCAACTTCGATATCGTCGTCGACGGCTTCGCGCTTTCCACGCCATCCTCGCGGGATATGCTGGTGTTTGCCCCGCCGCGTGACGGCGCCAAATCACATTGCGATATCTTGCTCGACATATCCGGCGGTCCGGCTCTGTTTGCCGCGCCCGATCTGCGCGATGGCTTTGTGCGCGCCGATCCCGGCGATCCGGCGGCAATATTGCGCGCTGTGCTCAAGGCGCGCGATCTGGTCGGAACTTTCGATAAGCCACGTTACGTCACGTTCACCGCGGACCAGTGCGCACACGCGCGCTCGGACATCGTTGGCTGCCGACGGTGCCTCGATCTCTGTCCTACCGGCGCGATCATGCCGGCGGGCGACCGCGTCGCAATCAACGGGGCAATCTGTGCAGGCTGCGGGGAATGCGCCGCGGCTTGCCCGACTGGCGCGGCCGCCTACGCATTGCCGCCGTCCGACGCGCTCATGCGAAAATTGCGCGCCCTGTTGACGGTTTATCGCGAAGCCGGCGGCAGAAACCCGATCCTGGCCGTTCACGACAGCGAACATGGCGGCGCGATGGTTGACGCACTCGCGCGCCACGGTGCCGGCCTGCCGGCAAATGTTCTGCCGGTCGCCGTCAACGAAATAACGCAGATCGGGCTTGAAACTATCGTCGCGGCGTTCGCCTACGGCGCCAGCGACGTACGCCTGCTCGCACGCGGAAAGCCTCGACACGATATTGCCGGGCTGCGCCAGACCATTGCGCAGGCCGAGCCGATCCTCGGCGCGACGGGATACGGCTCCATCGCGATCATTGAAACCGACGATCCGGACGTGCTCGGCGACGCGCTTCGCGCGATCGATGCACAGGCGCCGTCACAACAGCCGGCAAGCTTTGTGCCGGTCGGCCAAAAGCGCGAGGTGCTGCGACTGGCGCTGCGGTCGCTGCACGGCGCAGCGCCGACGTCGGCCGACGTTGTTTCGCTGCCGGCGGGCGCACCGCTCGGTGCCGTCGAAATAGACGCCCAAGGCTGCACGCTGTGTCTCGCCTGCGTGACGGCTTGTCCGACCGGAGCGCTGAACGACAGCGCCGAGGAGCCGGTTTTGCGTTTCACCGAGGATGCGTGCGTGCAATGCGGTCTGTGCGCGGCGACCTGTCCCGAAAAGGTCATTACTCTGGTACCGCGCATTGATTTTCACGTTGCAAACGCTCCGGCGCGTGTGCTCAAGCGGGAAGAGCCATTCACCTGCATCAAGTGCGGCAAACCGTTCGGCGTCAAAAGCACCATCGAACGCGTAAGCGCGAAGCTCGCTGGTCAACATTGGATGTACCCGGGCGGGTCAAAGCGTCTTGACTTGATCAAGATGTGCGATACCTGCCGGATTGCGGCCGTTACAGAAGATGAGTTTGATCCTCACGGTGCTCCACCGCGGCCCCATGTCCGTACCACCGACGACTATTTACACGAAAGATCGAAGGGCGACGAAGGGAAGTGATCGGCGCCAGCGTCCGGTTTTGATGCAAACTCGGAGGCTTTGATCTATCTCAAGCCGCGCATCGACTTCTAGACTTAACGTATCAGAGTACTGGATAACCGATATTGGGGAAGTCTCATGCGAAAATCAAAACTTGTTCTTACCAGCGTTGCCGTCGGTATGCTGTCGATAACCGGGGCATCCTTTTCGCCACCACTCCGACAAGCGTGCGCCCAGCAGGCGCAAATGAGTTACGCTGAGGATATCGCGCCTATCTTCAAGGGTTGGTGCGTTTCCTGCCATCAGCCCGGCGGCCAGGGCTATAATGCCAGCGGGTTTGATCTGACGAGCTATGACGGACTGATGAAAGGTACGAAATTCGGGCCGATGGTGCTTCCGGGTCAACCCGACAGCAGCAATCTGGTCGTGCTGATCCAAGGTAAGGCAAAATTGCAAATGCCTTATGGGCACAAGCCGTTGCCGTCGTGTCTGCAGCAAAACATTTGGACCTGGATCTTCCAAGGTGCCAAGAACAATTGAGGTCTGATGCCTCGGTATCGCTTGCACGACGCGATCGGCTTGGTCCATCGTGAGGTTACATGCGCGACGTTCCGGAGCCGTCCCGGCGCAACCTTTGGATTCATTGGCTGGTTTATCCCGGACATTCCTTGCCGACCGCAGCAGCGCCGGTGCTGGTGGCGATGGGACTGGCCATTCACGATCACGTTTTCGCGCTGCTTCCGGCAATTTTGGGATTCATCGCAAGCTTGCTGATCCATATTGGCGGGCTGGTCACCGACAATTACGAACTCCTGGTCCGGCATCGCAGCGTCAATGAACATCCAGAACTGGTTGAAGCGCTCAACAAAGGTACGCTGACGCTTGCCGGTCTCCGCTACGCGATTGCGACCTGCCTTGGGCTTGCAGCGCTGACAGGCCCCTATCTTCTGCACGTCGCCGGCAGTCCGGTCATCGTCATCGGTCTCCTGGGCATGGCGGGGAGCTTGATCTATTCGGCCGGCCCGTTTCCATTCGGCAAATACGGACTTTCCGACCTGCATTTCTTTGTCATGTTCGGGATTTTCGCGCCGGCGGCGGCCTATTACGTGCAATTTGCCGCACACCACGAGCCGGCATCGTACTGGCAGCTCTTGTTTCACAACATGCCGTTGCGGGCCTTCGTCGTCGGCCTGCCGCTGGGCGCCATCGCGGTCAATATTCTTATCATCGATGACATCAGAGACCGTGAGTTCGACGTCGCCAAGGGCTGGCGTACCGGACCGGTCCGCTTCGGTTTGGCGTGGAGCCGGATCGAATACGTTCTGATGTCTGCTTTTATTTACATCATGCCGTTCTGGTTCTGGCTTCGCTGGGGGTTCGATTGCTGGGTGCTGTTACCGCTGCTGACAATGCCGTTTGCCGCCGCGATAGCCCGAACAGTCTGGACCGAAGACGCGCATGACTCGCTGTTGCCGCTAACGCCTATGGCGGCATTCCTCTGCCTCGGTTACGGAGCGCTGCTTGCGGCGGGTGTCGCGCTCTAAGATATCCCGAAATACGACCGCAGACTGAACCCGACCGCGAAGGCAAGGGCGGCGCGATCATCCCGACGAACAAGACTTTCGCGCCGGATCGCAGCCAGCTTGCAGACGACCAAGGGCTTTTGATCGTCCCCACAGCAAAGAAGGTCGCACCCGTAGCGGCCACGCACACAGGCAAGCCGTTAGGGCAGCAGATAAGTGAGAAGAGGCATGCACCCGCATGCCAGGAATGCGACGAACGTACTCAGCGCGGCCAGAATGGGCGACCTCGGCGTTTGCGACAGACCATATTCCTCTGCCGCCATCGTTTCTGCCCAGAGTCTGGGATCGGCCTGCCTTGACCAAAATCAATGCCAGTATCCGCCGACGCTATTACCCAGAGCCCATGAAAAGGCTGAGGCTTCGATCGACAGTCGTCGTCGCTGCGCTGGTTGCGGCACAAATAGGAATATCCTCGGCCGCCCCACAGCAGCTGCGCTGTGCGTTGGCGAGCAGTCAGACGGCGGCGCAGAACCAGCCGATCGTCGTCGTGTTCGACGATGCCGCCAAGACTTTGCAGGCGCAATCGGGTACCCAGTTTTACAATTTCACCGATGTCTCAATCAGCAATGTCGCCATAAGCGGCAATGCGGGCACCGTCAGTCTCGGAATTGACCGCTCCTCTCTCGGCATCGTGTGGCAGCAGTACGCGGCCGAGAAGACGACAATTGAGTATGGACAGTGCCAAAACAGCGCGGCGCCGAGCGCCGACCACTGAACATCGGAAAGCGGCGAGCCGTTTGAGGAAACTCCCGCTTGCGTCACCCCATCTGACCGCGCTCGAATGATGCAGCCTGCACAAACATTCATCGGCCCTTATCTTTCGGGGCCGTCTAACGTGCGGGTTAATCGTTGATGCAAATCAATGTGCTGCCTGCTCCTGTCAGGCAGGTAGATGCAGGATTATCATGCTGGATAAGCAAATTTCCGGACGCAGCCTGCGGCTGCTTCCAACGCACGAATGCAGGAAGCCACCATGAGCGTTAGCTTCGATGCGCCACATGTGGAGACCCGCGGCAAGGTGCTGCAATTTCCAGGATCGGCCGCCGCGGCACGGAAGCTGAAGTCGGGCTTGCGAAAATACTGGACTGTTGGTGCCCTCATCATTGTCGCGTTGCTCATCAGCATTGGCGCCGTATTCTGGTTCCTCGGCACGAAAAGCAGCGTGCAATACGTCACCGCGCAAGTCACCCGTGGCACGGTGGCGCGCACCTCAACGGCGACCGGGACAGTCAATCCCGTTCTGACGATCATTGTCGGAACCTACGTTTCTGGCGTGATCCAAAACATCTATTGCGATTACAACACTCACGTGAGGGCAGGCCAAGTCTGCGCTAAGATCGATCCGCGACCATATCAGGCGATACTCGATCAATATTCCGGGCAGCTCGGACGCGATCAGGCCATACTCGATAAGGATCGCAAAAATCTCACGCGCTATCAACAACTCGCCCAGCAGAATTCGATTGCGCGGCAGCAAGCCGAGGATCAAGCTTACGTCGTTAATCAGGATGAAGGAACGGTCAAGCTCGATCAGGGACTCGTAGGGAGCGCAACGCTCAACCTCGGCTATACCAACATAGTCTCACCGGTGGATGGCACGGTTGTATCGCGCAATGTAACCGGTGGTCAGACCGTCGCCGCGAGCTTCCAGACGCCGACGCTGTTCCTGATTGCCACCGACCTCAAGCAGATGGAAGTCGATACCAATACCAGTGAAGGCGATATCGGCGGCATTAAGACCGGCGACAAGGTAACGTTTACGGTCGACGCTTACCCGCAGCGCGTGTTCGAAGGTGTGGTCACTCAGGTCCGCCAATCGCCGAATACCGTGCAGAATGTCGTTACTTATGACGTCGTGGTTGGCGTCAACAACAGCGATCTGGCGCTCGTGCCCGGTATGACCGCCTCGACCGAGATCGTCATCGACCAACGCGACAACGTGCTGCGCGTGCCTGATCAGGCATTGCGCTACTCGCCGGGCGGTCTGGCGGCAACCGGGGGCGCTGGCGCGCCAACGGGCGGGGAGCAGCGCGTCTTTGTGCTCCGCGAGGACAGGCCGGTCGCGGTTCCCGTCACGACCGGTCTCGACGACGGAAACTTCACCGAGATCGTCAAAGGCGATCTACACCCGGGTGATCGGGTGATCACCGCCGAAACAAGCGGCACTGGGGGCGGCCAGCCGCCAGCGGCGCCCGCGCCACGCCTGTGAAATTGACGCTCCGATGCAACAAGATGTACCCGCGCTGGCGCAGCCGGTCATCAAGGTCGAGAATCTCGCGCGCACTTTCGTTATTGGCGATGTCAATGTCGAGGCGCTGCGAGGTGTCAGCCTGACGGTTCAGCACGGCGAATTTGTTGCCGTTATGGGCTCGTCGGGATCGGGCAAGTCGACGTTGATGAGCATTCTCGGCTGTCTCGACCGGCCGACAAGCGGACATTATTTGCTTGAGGGCGTCGACGTCGCGACGCTCCACGAACCCGACCTGGCAGGCATCCGCAGCGAACGACTCGGTTTTGTGTTCCAGAGCTTCAATCTGTTGGCGCGCACCAGTGCGCTCGAGAACATCGGACTGCCGCTGTACTATTCCAGTGCAGGGCCGACGCGCAGCGCGGTTCGAATCGAGCGGGCACGCGCGGCACTGCGCTTCATGGGCTTGGGCGAGCGCGAGCGCAACACGCCGGGCCAGTTGTCCGGTGGCCAGCAGCAGCGAGTCGCAATCGCGCGGGCGCTGATCAATTCGCCGAGCCTGCTCCTCGCCGATGAGCCGACCGGGAATCTCGATACCAAGACCTCGCACGAGATCATGGAGACGCTGGTCTCGCTCAACCGGCAGCAAGGGCTGACGATCATCCTCGTCACGCACGAAGCTGACATTGCCGCTTACGCGGACCGCATCGTGACGATGCGCGACGGCCAGATCGTTTCTGACCAGCGCGTGAGCAAACCGACTCCCATTGGCAAGGAGATCGAGCGCTTTGCGTTCCTGCAGCAGCGGGACAAGGAGCACTCCGTGGTAACGACAGGCGCCCATCTGTCGTTCGGCCTCATGGTGCTTGCCACTGCGGCCCAGGCGATCGGGCGCAATAAGATGCGTTCGGCGCTTACCATGCTTGGTGTGTTCATCGGCGTGGCCGCGCTCATTACCATGGTCGCCATCGGTCAGGGCGCCAATGAAGCGGTGCGCAAACAGATCCAGAGTCTCGGTACCAACATGGTCGTGATTGTCCCCGGCGCTATCACGACAGGCGGTATCCGCGCTGGTTATGGCAGCGCCAGCACACTAACTGTGGCGGACGCGCGCGCAATGCGCCGCGACGATCCTGCGGTGGCACAGGTCAGCTATATGATTCGGCAGCAAGGCCAAGTGCAGCACAGCAGCCAGAATTGGACCACGAGCATCCAGGGCGTGAGCGAGAGCTATCCGTCGATCACAAACTGGCAAATCGCCGCGGGACGCGGCATCAGCGCGGAAGACGAAAGCAAGGCCGCCCTGACAGTCGTTATTGGTCAAACGGTCTATCGCCAACTCTTCAGCCCCGGCGAGAATCCGGTCGGCGCCCTCATCCAGGTTAAGAACGTGCCATTGCGGGTAATCGGTATGTTCGTCGCCAAGGGTCAATCGGCTTTTGGCACGGATCAGGACGATTTGGTCATGATCCCGTTTACGACCGCGCAACAGAAGGTGCTTGGCGTGGCGGCACCGACCGAGCAACAGACACCGCTCAATTGGCCCTATTTGCCGCCGCCTAATCCCTACAATTTGCAGCCGCGGCTCACCGGGTTTGTCAACTTTATCTATGTGCAGGCAGCAGCCGAACCGTTGGTGCAAACAGCCATCAATCAAG
This sequence comes from Xanthobacteraceae bacterium, assembly GCA_035546235.1. GTDB lineage: Bacteria > Pseudomonadota > Alphaproteobacteria > Rhizobiales > Xanthobacteraceae > BOG-931. The sequence goes on from DASZWK010000293.1 coordinate 17,220, forward strand.
CGACTGCGACGCTCAGGGAACGCCACCGCATCAAGCTTGGCGATATCGATGATTTCCAAATCCGCAACTTGAGCCAGTTCGTAGAGACCTCGGAAAGCTCGAGCCGGATCATGGCGATTCTGCTAGCTGCCGTTGCCTCGATCTCCCTGATCGTCGGCGGCATCGGCATCATGAACATTCTGCTCGTGTCGGTCACCGAACGCACCCGAGAAATCGGGCTCCGCATGGCGATTGGCGCACGCCGTCTGCACGTGCTGCTGCAATTTCTTGCAGAGGCCATCTTTCTCAGCGTCAGCGGCGGTCTTGCCGGCATTGTGATGGGAATCGCATGCTCGGTCGGAATTTCGTTGATGGCGGGCTGGCTCGCCCCGATATCTCTTACGGCGGTATTCGGCGGCTTTTTGTTCTCCGCCGCTGTTGGCGCTTTCTTTGGATATTATCCGGCCCGCAAAGCCGCTCGGCTCGATCCAATCGATGCGCTCCGCTACGAGTGAAGTTGACACTCTCAGAATACCGGGCCGCGCGGACGCTGCAGATAGCCTAATTTTTAGCACAGGCCAATCATCGGCTGTTTCGTACTCTCATGCGAAGATGGGGGATTTTATGCAAAATATCGACAAACAGTTTAGGGCGCGATCCTGCTCGCGCTCGGCATGCTGGTTGGCCTCTATATGGCCAAGGCGCAGAACTTCAAGATCGGCACAGTGCATGCCCATCTCGCTATCTTCGGCGGTGCCGTCTTGATCATTTACGGCCTGGTTTATCACGCCGGCATGGCCAAGAACGACATCTGGGCTACCGTCCTGCTGTGGGTCTCAGTGATCGGCGCCATCGCGTTCCCGCTTGGCGAATATATCGCGATTACCGCGGGCGCTCATGTTGCGGCCGGCATGGCCTCGTTGATCGTGATGGCGTCGGGACTGCTGTTTTTATACAACGTGCGGCGAGCCTGACGCGCAGTGCAGAGCGGATCAGGGACGCGCGGCCGCTAGCGGCGCGTGAGCGATATTGGCGTGGCAAGTGATACAGGTGATGTTGCCCTTTGCCAGCATTGCATGTGCGGACTGACCGGCGGGGCTCGTCGGACGGATCTGGGCCGGGTCGTGGCATTTGCGGCAGGTCACGCTGCCTTCACGCCGCATTTCGTCGCGTACCTGCTGGGACAGTGCGGGCAATCTCGCCGCCCATACCGCCGGATCATCGAACTTGCTGGTGTGCTCGGCAATCTCGTCACGGATACCGTCAACGACGTGCGAGTAAGTTTCGACGAACCAATTGTCCGACCGAACATGGCAATCGGCGCAGCTTGCCAAGACACCGGTGGCGTTATTCCGATGCGCCGACTGCAGATAGTGCGGATCGGCGGCCACATTCGCCATCGAGTGGCACGACGTGCAAAAAGTCTCCGTTGAGGTGAGCTGATTGACGAGAGTGCTCGCGATAATCGCACCAGCCCCTAGTACTGCTCCCACCACGACCAACGCGAAAATCGCAAGCCATCGCCGCATCGGAAACTCCCCAGGGATGGAGACTGTCGCACTGGTGCCGCCACAAGCCTGATTAGAGCAAACGGCTGGCCTCGGGCTTGATCTTTATCAATGCCGCTCCTGCACCCCTCGGCAAGACTGCGCGCGTTCCAAGGTGAGCGCTGTGTTTCGCAACATCGGCACAGTATAGGGAGAGCCACGTATGACCATGAAAAGGCGCGATTTTTTGCTCAGCGGCGGTGGAATTGCCGCCGGTCTTGCCGCCGGTCAGTTGGCGGCGCCCGAAAGCGCTTCGGCACAGGCCCCGCAGACACCGGCGGCATGGCAACGCGAGGCCGATGTCGTCGTTGTTGGCTCGGGAGCCGCTGGTCTTCCCGCCGCCATCGTCGCCCGCGAGGCCGGCGCAACGGTTATTCTGGTTGAAGCCGAGAAGGATATTGGCGGTCACGCCATCACCAGCGGTGGCAACGTACCTCTCGGCGGTGGCACGAGCGTGCAGAAGAAATACGGCATCAACGATTCGCCGGATCTCCTGTTCCGCGATTTGACCGACTGGTCCGTGGTCGAAGGTAACGGCTTTCCCGACTATCGCTACAATGATCGCGAGATCATTCGCGCCTTTGCCGACAACAGCGCGCCGACCTTTGAATGGCTCCTCGCGCACGGCGTCATCTTCGTCGACAAGGCGCCGGACGAGTTCGGCGGCACCTCAGTGGGTAATTCCGTGCCGAGAGAGATGCACAGCGCGGTCATGGACTGGCCGATGGTGCAGACCGGCAAGCCGGCCGACCCGATGATCCAGAAGATGCTCTCGTCGGGCAATGGGCTGATGCGCCCGCTCGAGGCCGCAGCCAGGAAAGCCGGCGTGCAAATTTTGCTAGAACACAAGATGACCGCGATCTACCGCGAGCAGCCGACTTCCGGCCGCGTCACCGGCATCGCTGTCGACAACGGCGGCAAAACTCTGAACATCCGTGCCCGCAAGGCGGTGATCATCGCGAGCGGCGGTTCGACCGGTAACGTCAATTTCCGCCGCATATTCGATCCGCGACTGACCGAGGAATATTGCGGCCTGTCGGGTATGCCGTGGTCGAACCAGGATGCCAGCGGCGAACGTGCCGGCATGGCGATCGGCGCTTCGCTCTGGGGACTTTACAATCAAACCGGCGAATTCGGTTCCAATCTCACCAAGCCGGGTACGATCGGCAGCCAGTACGGCTACGTCAATCTGAAATGGATGCCGGGCAGTCCGGTGTTCGACCGTGCTCGCGCTTCAGGGCTGTCGGTCGCCAATTGGCAGGACGTCATACTCGTCAACATGATTGGCAAGCGTTTTTACGACGAGACCGGACCGCAGTTCACTGCGAATGACTACAACTCCATCAAGGACTACAAGCAGGGCAGCTATCTCAACGCCAAAAATCAGAAATACAATCCCAACAACTTCATCAACGCCGCGCTCGCCGGCATTGGTGACGGACACAATGGCGGTGGACCGATCTGGGCGATTTTTGATGCCGATGCGGCCACTCGTGAGAAATGGGATCCGAAGCCGCCGAACGTCGACGTCCAGGCCGGCTTTTTCTTCTCGGCTGACACGCTCGGCGATCTCGCGGGGAAAATCAAAATGCAATATCAGCGCGTTCCGATGCCGTCGGGAAATCTCGAACAAACAGTGGCGCGCTACAACTCCTTCGTCGATTCCGGCATCGATGAGGATTTCGGGAAGCCGAAGCCGCTGCACAAGATCGTGAAGGCGCCGTTCTATGCCGCTTGGGCAACGCCGGTTGTCCACGACACGCGCGCCGGCTTGCGCATCAATGCCAAATGCCAGGTCATGGACATGAACGCCAACGCGATTGCCGGCCTGTATTGCGGCGGCGAATCCGCCGGCGGCTTCTCGCAGCACGGGCTCGCTCGCGCCGCGTGCCAGGGTTATATCGCCGGCAAGAACGCCGCAAACGAAGCTGGCGCCGGCTAATCGAGACGATCAGTCGGACCTGTCATCCAGAGACGGCAGCGAACTGTTCCTCTGGATGACGGCGAGTGCGAATAACGATGTTACGGCGTCTTCAGATCAAAGCTGTGGCACTGCGAGCAGTAAAGTACCGAGGCCTGATGTACGTGATGGCAGCTGGTGCACGCAATCTCGCCCAGGTGCGAGGCATGAGGATTGGGCTGATCTTTTGCGGTTTTCGCGGCGAGTTGGGCGTTAGTGCCGTGGCATTTGATGCATGCTGCCTGATCCGGCTGTTTTGACGGCGGACTTTCGGCGTGACACGCGGCGCAATTGAGCCCGGCCGCTACATGCTTGTCAATCAGAAAACCGTGTCCTGCGCCCGGCGCTCCCGCGGCAGCCGGCGCCTGAGCGGCGGCATGGGTGAGCACCGTGGCAGCGAGTCCGCCTAAAACCGCAAGTGCAAGGAGCCAGGATCGTTGCATCATTGTGCCTCTACTTTGGCGGTGAAACCAATCTACCATGCTACACCGCCCCATGCGGGTGAAGGGTCGCGTAATTGTGCAATATCTTCACGTAGCTTGCTCGGCCGAAAGAGTCCGGGTTGGTGTAGCGGTGCTGGCTCAGCAACCCGCGGATCTCGTCGAGTGACTCGAAATCGCGCGCCGACAACCAAGCCATCGTTCCGGTTAAGAGCTCCTTCATATGCTGTGGACCGTGCCGCAATAGCGCCGCCGTGGTCATCACGGCATCGGCTCCCGCCAGCAGGTATTTTACCACCTGTTCGGTATCCTCCACGCCGGTGCTCGCGGCCAGCGACGCGTCAACGCGTCCGCACAACAAGGCGATCCACAGCAGGGGAAGCCCGATTTCGCTCGCATTGCTTAACTGTAAATCATTGTGCAACCGGAGCTGCGCTAAATCGATGTCCGGCTGATAGAAACGATTGAACAACACCAATGCATCCGCACCCGCGCCGGCAAATTGCGTCGCGATCTGCCCAACCGAGCTGAAATATGGGCTAAGCTTAATCGCCAGCGGAAGCGCAACGTTCCGTCGCACTTGGCGCAGAACCTCAAGATGGGACTCTTCGACCTCGCTACCGGTCAAGGATAGATCCGTCGGAATCAAATAGGCGTTGAGTTCGAGCGCGGCCGCGCCGGCTTCCTCGATCAATTGGGCGTAGCCGGTCCAGCCCTCATCGGTCGTGCCGTTGAGGCTGGCGATGATGGGAATATCGACGGCGGCAACGGCGCGTCT
>DASZWK010000294.1:0-18924 GCA_035546235.1 Xanthobacteraceae bacterium
GCCGCCCACGCCGCGGAGTGACAACGCCGGTTGAGCCGGCCTTATGAGCGGGACGTTCAAACCGCGCGGCGCATAAGCGTGCTGGTGGCAGGCGAGCCGGCGCCGCTCACTCAAAACCAAAGAACTCGCAAAAATCCGCGAGCTCTGCGCGCGGCGAGCGGAACGAGTTGGCCGGATGCGCATGATCGCCGTAGCCGATGGCCACGGCGCAGAACAGCATCTGTTCCGGCGGCATGTCGACGAACTCACGCACGATGCGGTGCATGCGCGCCCAGGACTCCTGCGGGCAGGTATCGAGACCGTAGCCGCGGGCGAGAAACGCCAGCGCGTGGATGTAACCGCCGAGATCGCCCCACTGGCCGGGGCCGAGCTTGCGATCGATGGCGATGAACAATGCCACCGGCGCATTGAAGAATTCGAAATTGCGCTTGTATTGCTCAAGCCGTCCCGCCGCGTCATCACGCCCGACCCCGAGCGCGCCGTAAAGCTGCACGCCATGTTCCTCGCGCCGCGCCTTGTAGGGCTCCCACATCGTCTTCGGATAGATCTGATATTCCGCATCGTCGTGCCGCGGGTCGTGATTGGCGATGTGTGCGGCGACACGACTTTTCAGCTCAGCAAGCGGTGCACCGGTCAGCGCATAGATGTGCCACGGCTGCAGATTGCCGCCGGAAGCCGCCCGCGCCGCACGGGCAATGAGATCGCGCACGATCGTCGGATCGACCGGCTTGTCGAGAAACCACCGGCAGGCGATGCGGGAATCGACGGCGTCGAACACGTCCATGCTGAGGAAGACCTCGTTGCGGCGGGTGCGCTATTCGCCCTCTTCGGGCAGATCGGGGCCAGTGAGACGGGGCGCAGGCGCCGCCAGTGCTTCGGCCTTGGCGCTGTCGGACAACACCTCCGGCTCGGCATTGTGGACGTGATAGAGCTGCGGCGCCGCGCGGTTGACATGGAGCTGAAAAATATCCGGCCGATTATAATGACCAGCAAAATCGTGGCGGAGCTTCATCTGAACACCGAGCTCCAGATCGCAGTCCGCGTAGAGAATGCCCTCCTCGGCCGCCATCGGACCGGCAATGATGCGCGAATTGGGCGCGACGATTACGCTGCCGCCACAGCAGTCCGGATCGCGCAGGAATTTTTCCGCGGTCGCGTCGGCCGCGAGCTTCTCGATCATCGCCTCATCGACCGTGCCGCAGGCGGACACAACGAACGCTTTGCTCATCTGCGCAAACGCCTGCGAGTCGACGGCGACGCGGTTGCGCATTGGATCGCCGCTCGTTGGAAAATGGTTCGGCCAGCTCATGACGTGAATGCGCGTGCCTTCGGCGGTGAGCGCGAACACCGCCAGCGGATTGGAATTCTCGCCGCAAATGAGCCCGCTCATCGGACCGAAGCTCGTCTGAAAGGCTCCGAACGTATCGCCGTGACCGCCGGTATGCACCAGCCGCTCGCCGACCGTCGGCATGATCTTCTGGTGCTTGCCGATGAGCGTGCCGTCGGGGCCGATATAAAGCTGTGTGTTGAACAATGTGCCGATCGTGTTCGGAATTTTCTCGCACACGCCGACGACCACGTAAGCGCCGGCGGCACGCGCCGCGGCGCACAGGGCCGCCGTCTCGGGCCCCGGAATTTCCATCGCGTTCTTGAACAGTTCGACCGACAGCCGATTCGCGATCGCGCCGGTGGCGACGTGATGATGATACCAAACCGGGTGCGCCGGAATGAAACCCTCGGGAAAGCCGATGACGCGCGCGCCGTTGCGGCCTGCTTCGCGAATGAGGCTGCACGCCTTATCGGTCGAACCGGCACGGTCGAGAAACACCGACGCCGCCTGCACGGCAGCCACCTTGACGGTTTCGTATCTGTCACCCATGCGATTTGCTACTCATTATGTCCCGTAAATTTCTGCGGTCGGGACCTGTTGCTAGTATAAATCTGGAGAACGCGCTATGCACCGTTTAGCCGCTTGTATCATTCTGGTCACCCTCATTCCGGTAACGTTCATGGCCGCTGCACCTGCCGCAACCAAAGACACATCCGTATCGCGCCTGCCGGCGCTGCCCGATCCGTCCGATCCGTACCTCAAGGAAATGTTCGCAAAGGTTCGCGCCAAGGGCGGGCAGCCATTAAACATCCATCTGGTGCAGGGTTTCGCGCCGAAGCTTGCGAGGGCGCGGCTCGATATGGCATACGCGCTGCGCTACGATGTGGTCACGCCGGCGCTGCTGCGCGAAATGGCGATCCTGCGCATCGGGCAGATTCTCAATTCCGAATACGAACTCGACCAGCACGTTCCGCTGGCGAAGGCCTGCGGCGTGACGGACGCGCAGATCGCCGCGCTGCCGAATTGGCGGGCGAGCGCGCTGTTCGATGAAAAACAGCGCGCGCTGCTCGGCTATACGGAAGCGGTCGCGCTGCACGGCGGCGAGGTCGACGATGCCACCTACGCGGCGTTCGCCAAACAGTTCAGCCCGCAGGAAATCGTCGAGATCACCATCACCATCATCACCTATTACGGCACCGGTCAGCTGACCAAGGCGCTGAAAGTCAAGGTTGAGACCAACGGCGCTCGCTCCGCGCCGCCGAAATGCTGAGGCGGCTGTCAATTAACGCGAATCGTCATTGCGAGCGAAGCGAAGCAATCCAGAGTCGCACATTCCGCCCCTCTGGATTGCTTCGTCGCCCTCGGGCTCCTCGCAATGACGTTAGTGCTCACTCCGCCTTGATGCCGGCGAACTTGACGACCTCGCCCCATTTCGCGGTCTCGGCGGCGATGAAGTGTTTGAATTCCGCAGGCGTCATCGGGCCCGGCACCGCGCCCAGAGCCGTCATGCGGGCAACGAGCTTCGGGTCGGCGAGACCCGCATTGACCGCCTTGTTGACGATGTCGATGACGTTCTCGGGCGTACCCGCCGGCGCGCCGATGCCGAGCCAGCCGGTCGCCTCATAGCCCGGCAGGAATTCGGCCAAAGCCGGAACGTCAGGCAGCACCGGCAGGCGCTGTTTGGTCGACACCCCGAGCGCGCGCAGCTTGCCGGCCTTGACGTATCCGATCACCGCCGGCACCGGCTCGAAGGCGAGCTGCACCTGGCCGCCAAGCAGATCCGGAAACACGCTTTCCTTGTAGGGCACGTGAACAAACGTCACGCCGGCCTTCATCTGAAACAGCACGCCGAGAATGTGCGGCAGGCTGCCGTTGCCGGACGACCCCATGAACAGCTTGCCGGGATTTGCTTTGGCATAGGCGATGAATTCGGGAACAGTTTTCGCCGGCACCGACGGGTTGATGACCATCGCCAGCGGAATGCCGCCGATCGAGGCGACCGGCGCGATGTCGCGGATGAAATCGTAGCGCAGCTTGTAGACCCAGCCGTTGACGGCGTTGCCCGCGAGCGCAAGCAGCAGCGTGTAGCCATCCGCCGCCGTATGCACCACGTATTCGGTAGCGAGCCCAGTGGCGGCGCCGGGCCGGTTCTCGACCACAAACGGATGTCCCAGGTGCTCCGACAGGTATGCGCTGACGAGCCGTGCGACGATGTCGGGGGAATTGCCGGGCGGCAGACCGACGATGACGCGCACCGGGCGCGACGGATAACTGTCTGCCGCGCGAGCGCGCGCTGACGCCGACAACGCGGCGGCCGCAACTTGCAGCGCCTTCCTGCGGGAATATCTCATCGTGTTCCGTGCAGCTCAATACGCCGTCTTGTTGATCTCGCCGGACCCGGCGACGTACCAGCGCTCGCTGATGAACGGCTTGCCGGCCAGCCGGTCCGCAATCCAGTCGGCCACGAGAATCGGCGGGAACGGCCCGAGATTGGCGGCCGGAACGTTGCCGACCGAGTGGCGCGATTCCTGATAGACCACCATCTGCTTCGGTCCCTGTAGCGCCGCCATCAGACGCTCGGAATGTTCGAGCGGGCTCAGCTCTTCGGCTTCACCCGCCACGCACAGATAGGGCACGCGAATTTTCTCGGCGTGGCCTTGCCAAGTGATCTTCTTGCGGAACTCGTCGAATTCGTCCTCGTCGACGATGCCCGACATATACATGAAGCGTTTCTTGAAGCTCGGCGATGCCTCCTGGAAGATCGTGTGACAGCCCGGCTCGTGGCACACCGACATCACCGCGCAGGCCTTGATGCGCGGCTCGTTCGCGGTCAGCACGGTGCCGAACAGCGAGCCGAAGCTCGTTCCCGAAGCGGCGACGCGGTTGACATCGAGTTCGGGGCGCGCTGCGATCCAGTCGACCAGCGCCGCTCCCGCCGCCATCCAGTTTTCCATCGAGAAATAAAGTCCGATCATCGGCGCCTCGTACTGGCCGGGCCCGTCGATCGCCAGCACCGCCATGCCGCGGTTGAGAAACTTGTCGCCGTAGAGCGCGACCTGAATCTCCTTGTAGCTGTCCATCCCGGGAATGGAGATCACCACCGGCAGCTTGCCGCCGGAATAATTCGGCGGCAGGTGCAGCCAGGCGGGAATCGCCTTGTCCTTGAACGGCACCCACACCGCCTCGACGTGATGATCGGCGAGCGCCGCATACTTGGCGTAGCACTCGCGCTTTTTGTTATTGTAGCTGATGTTGGTCTCGTCGTTCTCGTCGTAGGGCCATTGCGCAGCGCCCCAATGCACCGCCGCCATGAAGAAATTATCGCGCGCGGAAACCTTGTGGTCGGCCTGGGCGGCCGCATTGGCCTTGGCCTCGCGGCGCCGCGCGACAGCGGCAAAGGCCGGGCCGATGTCGGCCATTTTCTTCACCCGCTCGCGGATGCCGGCGAAGTCGGCGTTGGCCTCGATGCCGCACGGCCCATGGATGTAGAGCGAGCGCGGCTGGTCCCAATCGATGCCGTTGGCGCGGATGATATTGTCGATGAGCCAGCGCTGCGCGTCGAAGCGGCGCACGCGCGGCGCACCGCGGTGATCGAGAACAGGGGGAAATCCCTGGCTGGGACGGTTCATGGGCATCCTCCGAGTGGGAGCGGCGGATCGCATCGCGCCGCCACGGTCTGGTGGCCCATTATCGGCAAGACTAGCCGGGGATTGTCAACGACGCCGCATCGCCGGTGCTGCGACCGAATGCGCGACAAACGCATCGCGCCCCGCGGTGGATGACCGCTGCCTCAGTCCGGAAAGCTCAGAGCCACGCGCGATCGAGGCCGCGCTCGGCCATCAGCTCAGCGATGCGTTTGCGGGCATAGAACACCCGGGTCTTCACCGTGCTTGCCGGCACGCCGATGATCTCGGCGACCTCCTCGATCGACTGCTCGTGATAGTAGACAAGATCGACGACCTGCCGGTGCGCGACCGAGAGCTGCTGCAGGCACTGCTGCAACAGGGCGCTCCGCTCGGTCTTCTGCACGGTGACCTCGGGATTGTCCGTCGTATCCTCGATCATTTCGCTGGCTTCGTCGTCGAGCTCATCATGCTGGCGGCGCCGCATTGAGGCCAGCGCCTTGAAGCGCGCGATGGCCAAAATCCACGTCGACACCTGCGAGCGCGCCTCGAACCGGCCGGCATTGCGCCAGACCTCGAGGAATACCTCGTTCAACAGATCTTCCGCGGTCGCGTCGTTGCCGACAATGCGCGTCAGGAAACGAAAAACGCGCACATTATGCCGGGCAAACAGCGCCCGCATGGCGTCCTTGTCGCCATCCGCGACCAATTGCACGAGCACTTCGTCGGACGTCACCTTGGCGGACGACGTCCGGCCCAAATCTGCCGTAGCAGCGATTCTGTTAGTTTGCATGACGACACCCTTGCCCCTTTGATCGGGAACCTAGAAGCGGGGGTGCCGCGTCTCCATTCTACGTTAGGAAACAATTAATATCGGAAGGAGTGGTGAGCCTATACGTCGGTATACTCCGCGGTGCGGCGCACAAATTGTCCACATCCCCGACGGCTGGGGTCGGCAGCAAATCCAGAGACGGATAGGAGATACCGAGTTACTGCCTGGTCGAGCCGGCGTTAAGTGCCTTGTCGAGGCACTCGATGAGGCTTTCGTCGTTGAACGGCTTGCGCAGGAAACCGAACGCACCCGCATCCATGACCCGGTCGCGGGTCCGGTCCTCATAATAGGCCGTGACAAAAATGATCGGAATTTGGTAGCCGTCGGCGATCAGGCGGTCCTGCAGATCTGTACCGCTCATCCCCGGCATATGCAGATCGGTAATCAGGCAGGATGAGTCGCTCAAGCGCTCGGACTGCAGGTATTCCTCGGCCGACGCAAACACCTGTGCGTCGTAACCCAGGGAGCGGATGAGGCTTTGAGTCGCCTCACGTACGGACGGATCGTCGTCGATGATGGAGATCACGTGGGATTTTGCCAATTCCGAATTTCCTACAGCACGCGTTTTAATATGCGGCGACGAAGGAGTGCCACTGTACTTCCGCAAGCTTTGAGTATCGATTGGGGATACGGAACTATACTTCAGTATAGTAGCGCGACGGTTCAGGGCGGCGCGCGACGCACCCCCAAGGCGTCCGCCATGCGCACCAGATCGGCGAGGGACCGCGCGTTCATCTTGCGCATCACGCTGCCGCGGTGGACCTTGACGGTGATCTCGCTGACCCCAAGCTGACCGGCGATCTGCTTGTTCATCAAGCCGGAGGTCACCAGCCCCATGATCTCCTGCTCGCGCGCCGTGAGCGTGTCGAAGTCCGCTCTGAGCTTGGTGGTTTCGCTGGCGTTCTTGCGGCGCCCGCGATCGCGTTCGAGCCCCGTTTGTACGGCATCCAGCATGTCCTGATCGCGAAACGGCTTGGGCAGGAATTCCACGGCACCGGCTTTCATCGCCCGCACGGTCATCGGGATGTCGCCGTGGCCGGTCATGAACACGATCGGGATTTCGATCTTCGCCCGGGTCAGCTCGGCCTGGAAATCGAGCCCGCTCAGGCCCGGTAATCTGACGTCGAGCACCAGGCAGGTCGGCCCCTCGGGCAGCTTGATCTGCAGGAACTCAGGCGCCGTGGCGAACGCTTTCACCTGCAGGCCGACCGACCGGAACAGGCTGGACAGCGCCTCGCGCAAATCGGCGTCGTCATCGATGACGAAAACCATCGGCTGCAGTTCGGCCGGCGCGCTCACGGGTTGGTATCCGTTCCGGGTCGTCCACCACTCGGCAGCACGATGCGGAAGATCGAGCCGTGCGGTTCAGCCGGCGCGGCCGAAAGCTGACCGGCGTGCCGGTCGATGATCATCCGCGACAGCGCCAGTCCGAGACCCATGCCCTGCGCCTTCGTGGTCACGAACGCATCGAATATGCTCTCGAGTTGCACGGGATCGATCCCCGGGCCGGAATCTTCGACCACCACGAAAATCCGATTGCCGCCGTGCGGCCCGGTGCGCAGCTGCAGGACCCGGCGGTTGCTGTCGTGCGCATGCATCGCGTCAATCGCGTTGCGGATCAGGTTAACCAGCACCTCCTGCAACTGACCGCGATGCCCGTTAACCGGCGGCAGATCCGGCGCCAGATCGCATCCTGACTCGATGCCATGATCTTCCAGCTCGCGCTGCAGGCTGCTCAATACGCCGCGAACCAGCTCGTTCACATCGATAGGCTCGTAGCCGCGATCGGCTTTGCCGAACAGGGCGCGGATGTTGTCGAAAACCTGACTGGCGCGATGGCTGTCGTTGACCATCCGATTGAGCGCCAGGCGCACTTCACCGGTGTTGGGCGGCGCGTGGCCGAGGAAGCGCAGCGCAGCGCCGCCGTTCGACGCAATACTCGCCAGCGGCTGCCGCACCTCGTGCGAAATCGACGCGACCATCGCCTCGAGGTTCATCAGCTTGTTGTTGCGCTCGCGCTCAAGCTCGGCAACCGAACGGATCAATTCATCCGTGCGCCACCGCAGCTCGGTGAGCAGTCGAGTATTCTCGATGGCGATGACGGCTTGGTCGGCAAAATTTTGCGCGAGCACGATCTGCTGCTCGGTGAAAGGGCGAACCGTGGAGCGCATCAAAATGATGATCCCGACCGGACGGCCTTCGCGCAGGAGCGGCACGCCGAGCACGGTGCGATAGCCGAGCCTTTGCTGGGCCTCGTGCAGCGTATAATTGGGATCGGCGAGCACGTCGGCGACCTGGACCGGCCGGCCCTCGCGCGCGGTACGCGCCATGACGCTGCCGTCCCCCGGCTCGAACGACACAGTACCGGCCACTTCCTTGTGGCTCTCCGGGCCGCCGTAGATCGCATAGGCACTGAAATACGACCGCTCAGGATGGATAGCGGCGAGATCGGCGCCGCACTGCCGTGCGACGAGCTCAATCAGCGTGTCGAGAACGGTCTGCAGATCGTAAGTCGACCGGCTGATGATCTTGAGGACATCGGCGGCAGCCGCCTGCTGCTGCAGCATTTCCTGCAACTGATGCAGCAAGCGCGCATTATCGATGGCGACGACGGCTTGAGCGGCAAAGTTCTTTACGATCCTGATCTGCTTGCTGGTGAACGGCCGGACGACCTGGCGGCCAACCGTGAACGAACCCACGAGCTCGTTATCCTTGAGCAACGGCACCGCCAACGCGGTGCGCACGCCGCCAAGTTCCACGGCCGTTACGGTCGACGGATTGCCCGCAAGATACGCCCGGTCGTTGGCGAGATCGACGATGTGAATGGGGCCCTTGCGCTTGAGCAAACGGACAGTGGCGGAATTTTCCTCAAGACGGTATGGGGAATTTCTGCGGACCTTGATGAAGGCCTCCGGCATGTTATGCGTCGCCGCGAGATGCAGCGTGTGGCCATCCCAGCGATTGATGACGCCGTTATGCGCATCGCAGAGTCGGACGGCGCTGGCCAAGATGCTGGCAAATACCGGCTCAAGGTCGCCGGATGAGTCGCTGATAAGTTGCAACACCTCTGCGGTGGCATTTTGCTGGTCGGCGATATCCTTGCGCTCGCGCTTGAGTCGGGCGAGGTCAGACTCGCGGCCCGCCGCAGGCACGCGGCGGTTGCGCGCGGCCTTCGCGGAGGCGACACGACGACGCCGCACGGCAACTGACTTGCCGCGCACCGGCTTTCCCGGTCCGCCGCCTGCTTTTGCGCGCCGTCTCATTGCCCCCGTCCGGGGCTAGAGGATTACCATCCTATCGCCCCCCAGTAGCATAGCCGAAGCGTGGCGGCGCGCCTATGCCGATGCGCGAATGGCACGTCTGAAAGCCAGGCGGGGAAATCCCGGCCGAAACCCACGACTTAACGCAATTTTGCTCGTCGGGGCGACCTTCAGTCCTCTTGCAATGACCCCGGAAAATCGGTGACTTGAGGCGATGGATGCAGTCGTCGAACGCCCGGCCACGCGGGCACCGGGCCCCACCAGCCTTCGTGACGCATTCAGCGTGTGGGGGCAGATTTCCCTCGCCGGAATCGGCGGAGCGGCCCTGCAGCTTGCCACCATGCATCGGCTGCTGGTCCAGGCAAAACGCTGGATTTCCGAAGATCGCTTCTTTCACGCGCTAAGTTACTGCATCGCGATGCCCGGGCCGGAGACGCAGCAACTTTCGATCTATATCGGGTGGCTGACGAACCGCACGTTCGGCGGCGTCATTGCGGGCGGTCTGTTCGTCCTGCCGGGCGTTGTTTGCATGATGGCGTTGACGTTCGGCTACGTCACCGGCGGGGATTCGCCTTTCGGACACGCCATCTCGCTCGGCATCAGACCCGCCATCCTCGCCGTCATGGCCGAAGGCATCCTTCGCTTCGGCAGGCACGTTTTACACAGTCCGTCGATGGCCGTGCTCGCCACAGCGTCTTTTATCGCCGCCTTCATCAGAGTTCCGTTTCCTATCATCATGACGACTGCCGGCCTCATCGGCGCGATTGCAGTCTTGAGCGGCTACCGCGGCCTCGCGCGGCCCATCCCAGCCGCGAAGTACGGCCCGGCCGAAGCGGCCGAGCCCCGCGAATTGCCCGAACACGCCGAGCCAAATCTCAAGCGATTCATCGTCACTCTGGCGTTCTGGCTGGTGCTGTGGCTGACGCCGCCGATCACGCTATTGGCCGTGTTCGGCCTGCACAACATCTTCACGCAGATCTCGCTCCTGTTCGGCAAAGTCGCCCTGATGGCAGTCGGCGGCGATTACGCCGTCGTCGCCTATGCGACCGAGCAGGTCGTCACCTCGTATCATTGGCTATCGTCCCGCGAAGCCCAGGAAGGCATCGCGATGGGCGAAATGGTGCCGGGAACGATCATGATCGTCACCCAGTTCCTCGGCTCGGTCGCCGCGTTCCGCCATCCGGGCGAATTGCCACCGCTCGTCGCCGGCGCGCTGGGCGGACTGCTGGCGACGTGGATGACAATGTGTCCCTGCTTCCTCTGGATCATGCTGATTGCGCCGTTTCTCGAAGGACTGCGCCGCAACACGTTCCTTAACAGCACGATGCAGGCGGTGACGGCCGGCGCGGTCGGCATGATCCTGAATCTCTCGGTCTGGTTCGGGCTTCGCACCGTGTTCGGGCACATCGAACGCATCCATTTCAGCTATTTCCGGTTTGATTTCCCTACCTTCGCCACCGTCGATTTTTGGGCGTTAGTGCTGTTCCTGTGCGCGTTGCTGGCCGTATTCCGCTTCAAGATCGGCACTGCGGCGACATTGATCGGATCGTCGGCCGTCGGCGTCGCGCTTTACATGCTCGGCCTCGCCGTATGACGGCTTGGCCGCTGCGCGCGACCCAGCCCTGCTGCGACCATTGAGCCGTAACCATTGACAAGATCGCCGCGCCCGCCATCCTGCCCGCCGCACTGGAGGTTCACATGCAGCAGCACACCAACGTGAAAGCGGCGATCGCCTACGACGACTTGCGCGAGTGGCTCACGGCCGCCGAAGCGCTTGGCGAAGTCCGCAAGATCGAGGGGGCGAGCTGGCAGGGGGATATCGGACTCGCCGCCGAGGCGATCCTGCGCGAAGAGAACGGCCCGTGCGCGGTGTTCGACAACGTCCCCGGCTGCCCCAAGGGTTTTCGCGTGCTGCTCAACATGTTCGCCGGCACGCGGCGCAACATGACGCTCGGCTTCCCCGACCACCTCAACAAGTGGGAGCTGAGCGACGCCTATCGCGAAGCCTACCTGGTAGAGCCGAAAATCATTCCGCACGAGATCGTCGATGACGGGCCGGTGCTGGAAAACGTGCTCACCGGCGACGACATCGACGTGACGAAATTCCCCTCGCCGATCTGGCACGAGAAGGACGGCGGCCGCTATATCGGCACTGGCACCTACAGCATCACCCGCGACCCCGAAGAAAACTGGCTCAATGCCGGCGCTTATCGGGCCATGGTACACGACAAGACATCGGTCGGTTTCGTGACCGCACGCGGTCACCACGGCTATATCCATCGCGAGAAATACTGGGCGCGTGGCGAGGCCATGCCGGTCGTGATGGTGCTCGGCGGCGATCCACTGGCGTTCTTCTATGGCGGCGTCGAAGCGCCTTACGGCACCTTCGAACTCGACATCGTCGGTGGCATGCGCGGCCGGCCGACCAAAATGGTGCGCGGCCAGGTCACCGGGCTGCCGTTCCCCGCCAACGCCGAGATCGTGCTCGAAGGCTACGTGGCTCCGGACAAGCGCAAGGACGAAGGCCCGTTCGGCGAATGGACCGGACACTATGCGGGTGGTGTGCGCCCGATCCCGGTGCTCGACATCAAGGCGATCTATCATCGCAACGATCCGATCTTGCTCGGCGTGCCGCCAATGGGCGGCGGGCCAGATGAAATGGCGCGCTACCGGGCGGTGATGCGTTCGGCCATGATCAAGCAGAACATGACCAATGCGGGCGTGCCGGGCGTGGAGCAGGTGTGGTGTCACGAAGTCGGCGCCGCGCGCATTTTCCATGCGATCTCGATCAAGCAGCGTTATCCGGGCCACGCCGTGCAAGCGCTGCACGTCGGCGCGCAGTGCGGCGCCTCGGCTTACGCGTCCAAATATGTCGTGGTGGTCGATGAAGACATCGACGTCACCAACCTTGAGCAGACGCTGTGGGCGATGCTCAGCCGTACCGATCCCAAGGAGTCGATCCAGTTCATCACCGGCTCATGGGATTCGAGCGCCGATCCGGCGCTGCCGCCGGAGCGCCGTGCAACCGGCAACTTCACCCACTCGGTGGCGCTGATCAACGCTTGCAAGCCATGGCATTGGCGCGAAAAGTTTCCACCGAGCAACACGCCAAGTCCCGAAGTCGCGCGCAAGGCGAAGGAAAAGTTCGGCTGGCTGCTCAATGGAAAGAAATCGTAGGGGCGAGCCTCGTGCCCGCCCTCGACTGGGCGCCCACAACGGGCGCCCGTGCGGTAGGATGCAAACAAAATGAAACTCGCTATTCCTGACAAAATCTCGCCGTCCTATTTCATCGCCGAAGCCGCGGTCGAACTCGGCTTTTTCAAAGCCGAAGGGCTCGATGTCTCGCTCGAACTGGTCTACCCAGTCGACAAGGCCTACGAGGCGTTGCGCGACGGCTCGATCGATTTCGTCGGCGGCGCGGCGCACGCGGTACTGGCGGCGTTTCCCGATTTCAAAGGCGCGAAGCTGATCGCCGCACAGTCGCAAGGCATGTACTGGTTCCTGGTGATGCGCGCCGATCTCGGCGCCAAGCGCGGCGACCTGAGCGTGGTCAAGGGCCGCACCATCGGCGCGGCACCTTGGGTCAACACCGGCCTGCGGGGGTTATTGAGCGCGGGCGGGATCGATCTCGAACGCGATAAGGTCACGATCGCACCGGTGCCGGGAATTCTCAGCACGGTGCCGAATTTTGGCGTGATGGCCGCTCGCGCCGTGCAGGACGGCAAGCTCGACGGCTTCTGGGCCAATGGCATGGGCGCGGAAGTCGCGGTGCGCGAGGGCTTCGGAACGCTGGTTGCCGATGTGCGGCGTGGCGACGGGCCCAAGGCCTGCTTCAATTATACCGAGCCGACAATCGCCACGAGCGACACGCTGATCGCGCGGTCGCCGGACACGGTTGCGGCGGCCGTCCGCGCCATCGTCAAGACGCAGGCCGCGCTCAAGAAAGACGTGTCGCGCGCCGGCGAAGTCGGCAAGCGGCTGTTCCCGCCCGAGGAAGCCGCATTGATCGTCGAGCTGATCCGCCGCGACCTGCCGTTCTACGACGCGACGATTTCGCGCGAGTTCGTGGCCGGCATGACGGCGTTCTGTCGCGCGCAGGGCGTGCTCAAAGCCGACGTCCCCTACGAGCAGATCGTCGCCACACAGTTCGCGTCGCTGTGGAAGGCCTGAGCCGAGGCGGGAAATAGAAGCGGCGTATCAGCGGATGGCGGCCGGGAGAGGCCGCTGGGCCGCGGCTTGGGCAACACGACCCGCCGCCAGAGCAGCGTGCGCCGGCATCAGGGCGGCGATAAGCTCTGCCTCACTGAACGGTTTGGACAGCGTGGCGTCGGCCTTCACGCGTGTTTCCAGACGGCCGGAATCGCCGGAAGTCACGACGACGCGAACGCCTTGACTATGCAACCGCGCAATCAGCTCATCGGCCCGCTCGCCGCCGCGCAAATGAATGTCGATCACCGCAGCATCGGGAAGGTGTCCGGCGGTCAAGCGATCGGCATCCGCGGCCGTCGCGACAGGTCCGGTCACTTCTGCGGCGCAAGCTTGCAGTAGGCTTGTGACCGCGATGCCGAGCTCCACCGAATCCTCTACGACCAGGATATGCAGACCGCTAAGGTCGGCGCATCCAGGCTCGGGAACGGCGCGAAAGTCCCGCGTTGGCTGACGTTTTTCCGTGGCACCCCCCCTGCCGGCAAACTTTTGCCAGACTGATGCCCTTATTTCGCCATGGTGCACTTTACACGAAAGTCAGCGGGTACATGTGCCATAATGCTCATAATCAAAAAAAATATTGAGGTATCAGCACACCAAGGCTGCCCAGGCTCCCCTTTCTCACGGAAGTTTCGGCCGCCCTGGCCTCCCCGCACGGAGCGCCCATCTAGCACTGTTGTCGATCTGATCGCCCCGCCCATTCCGCCAAAACCAAGGGCGTTCTCGTGAGTTGCTTTCGTGCAGTGTGACACCAAAGGCAGGCGACAATGGCTGAACAGTCTTCTCCAAGCGGTCCCGATCTCTCCAAAGGCGTTGCGTTGACCGACCTGACCGGCGACCGGCTCTTGGGCCATGTCGGCGACGACGAAGTGCTGCTGGTTGCGAGCGGCGCGGACGTATTCGCGATCGGCGCTCATTGTACTCATTATCATGGGCCGCTCGCCGAAGGCATCGTCGTCGGCCAGACGGTGCGCTGCCCCTGGCATCACGCTTATTTTGAGCTGCGCAGCGGCGAGGCGGTGCGCGCGCCGGCCTTAAGTCCGGTCGATTGCTGGAAGGTCGAGCGGCGCGACGGCCGCATCTTCGTGAGCGAGAAGCTGCCGCAGCCGAAACCGCGGCAGGCGTCCGCCGCCGATTCCCCGCGGCGCATTGTGATCGTCGGCGGCGGTGCCGCCGGCTTTGCGGCCGCCGAGATGCTGCGGCGGCGCGGCTATGACGGCGGCATCGTCATGCTGAGTTCGGACTCGGCGGCGCCGGTCGACCGCCCGAACCTGTCGAAGGATTATCTCGCCGGCAGCGCGCCTGAAGAATGGGTGCCGCTGCGGCCTGACGATTTCTATGCGCACAACAAAATCGATCTGCATCTTACGACCGAGGTAACCGGTATCGCGGTGAAGACGCGTGAGGTCACGATCTCGGGCGGCAAGAGCTTCGCCTATGATCGGCTGTTGCTCGCGACCGGCGCCGAGCCGGTGCGTCTGCCGATCCCCGGCGCCGATCAGCCGCACGTGCATACGCTGCGTTCGCTCGCCGACAGCCGCGCCATCATCGATATCGCCAAGTCGGCGCGGCGCGCGGTCGTCATTGGCGCGAGCTTCATCGGACTGGAAGCGGCTGCGGCGCTGCGGACACGCGGCATCGAGGTTCACGTCGCCGCGCCGGAAGCCGTCCCGATGGAACGCGTGCTCGGCCGAGCGATGGGCGAGTTCGTCCGCGCACTGCATGAAGAGCACGGCGTCGTCTTTCACCTGCAAGACACGGTCACGGCGATCGAGGGCAAGCGCGTCACACTTAAAAGCGGCGGCGCGCTCGATGCCGACCTCGTCGTCGTCGGGGTTGGTGTGCGCCCGCGCCTCACGCTTGCTGAAAAGGCCGGACTCGCCATCGATCGCGGCGTCACCGTCAACGCGTTCCTGGAAACGAGCGCGCCCGGCATCTACGCGGCCGGCGACATCGCCCGCTGGCCCGATCCGCATTCCGGTCAGAATATCCGCGTCGAGCATTGGGTCGTCGCCGAGCGGCAAGGGCAGACCGCTGCCGCCAACATGGTCGGGCTCAAGGAGCGCTTCGACGCTGTGCCGTTCTTCTGGAGCCAGCACTATGACGTGCCGATCAATTATGTGGGGCACGCCGAACAATGGGACGAGATCGCCGTCGACGGCGACATCAAGGCCAAGGACTGCCTCCTGCGCTACAAGAAAGGCGGCCGCACACTCGCCGTCGCGTCGATCTTCCGCGACATCGACAGTCTGAAGGCGGAGCTCGCGATGGAGCGCGATATCGCAGCGTGATGCGGCTGCCACGCAAGTGCCGCTCAAACCCTCCCGGCGGTAACACTGAACCGCCGGCTCGTCTCACGGAGAAATCGCTTCGGAAGGTTGTTTAGCGCGTATTCGCGCAACCAATCAGACGCGGCCCGGCGCGTCTTGATCCAAATCAAAGGCAACAAGCAGTTTCCAGGCAAAGGTTGGTCTGAAGTCGCCATAACTCAACAAAGGGATAAGACTCGTGACCATACCGATCGGATTATTCTGCGCCCCAGCGAGAGTCGTCGCGCTCGCTGCCAGCGCATTTTTCTTGGCGAATTTTCCCGCCCAAGCGGCCGAAGACTACTATGTCTTCAAATCCGTACTCTCTACGGCAAACGCCAGCTGGTGCATCGACGTCCCGAAGGATGCGCCCTCCGGCCACGTGCTGATTAGTGCCTGCTCCGGCAAGCCCAATCAAACGTTCGGTTATGAAGGCGGCGGGACGCTGACCAATGCCGGCTACTGCCTCGATGCGCTGCCGGGAACGCCAAATCAGCCACCGGGCGCCGGCGATCCGGTCGTGATCGCTGAGTGCGCGGGCGGCGATGCTCAGATCTGGCAACTGCAACCGTTCAAGCGGCGGGCGGATGCGTTCGCAATCGCCAATCCGGATGGCCTATGCGTGACGGT
This sequence comes from Xanthobacteraceae bacterium, assembly GCA_035546235.1. Taxonomy (GTDB): domain Bacteria; phylum Pseudomonadota; class Alphaproteobacteria; order Rhizobiales; family Xanthobacteraceae; genus BOG-931. The sequence continues at coordinate 16,191 of DASZWK010000294.1, forward strand.
GGACGGCGCCACAATCGGCGAAGGAAGCGCGCTCGTGCTCGCTGAATGCGCCGAACAGGATAACCAAGGCTGGCTCAGAAGCACGGCGGCGGCAGCAAGCGTTGAACCGGAAATCTACTGGTATTCCGGCCACCGCTATTGCTGGTATGACGGCGGTTGGCACGGCTCGGGCTGGTACTGGTGCGGCGAGAATATGCATCAGGGCATAGGCTGGGGCGGACCGATCGGCTGGCATTGGTGGCATCACCATGGTCATCCCTTCCATCCGCATCATCCGCATCCGCATCCGCACCCGTTGCCGCATCCCGGACCGCACCCGCATTTCGTGCCGCATCCGCATCCGCACGGGGTCATTCACCCGCATGGCGTGATTCATCCGCACGCGGTGATTCACCCACACGGAACGGTCCACTTCCATGGCGCGGTTCACCCGCACACAACGGTGCCGCACGGAGCGGCCCACGGTCGCGGGCATCATTGACGCGGAATTTCCTGCCGAATGTCTCGGCGACGCAAACGGAGCCCCGGGCAAAGTCCCGGGGCTTTTCGTTAATCAAAGCCAGCTCAATACAGAAATCAAAACGCCCCGGCGGTGAAATTCAGCCGCTGCGTTACGTCATAGGGCTGTTTGGCGATCGGGTAGGCATAATTGACCTGCAGCGGGCCAAACGGCGAATTCCAGATCAACGCTGTGCCGATCGAGGCCCGCATCGCTTGCGAATTGGCGATCTGCTGCGACGGCGACAGCGAAGCGAGGCTGGAAGCGCCCGCTCCGGTCGCCCATAGGCTGCCGACATCGGAGAACAGCGCGACTTTCAGATTGGCGTCCGCCGGAACGCCCGGCACCGGCGCCTCAAGCTCAGCCGTCGAGGTCCAATAAATGTTGCCGCCGACATTATCCATGGCGGTGCCGGGGGTGATGTCGCGCGGGCCGAAACCGTTTGGCGCAAAGCCGCGAACGAGCTGCGGTCCACCGAAGAAATTATCGAGCAGCGGCAGTTGCTGCCCGCCATAGGGCGACACGTAACCGCCCTGTGCCCGCACCATGCCGACGAGGTCGCCGACGATCGGGTGGTAGTAGCTCACGTCTTCGGTGGTCTTGGCGAATCTCGCTGCGCCGCCGAGCCCGGCCATTTCGTTGCTGGTCACCAAACGCATTCCGGAGGTCGGATTCTTGGCATTGTCGATCGTCGAATAAGTCACGGTCGGGCCGATCGATGATACCCAGATCGGCCCGGCGGCCGCCGCCTGCTGAATCGGCATCGACGACAACCCTTCGGCCGGATCGAGCGAGACCGCCTGATTGTAGATCGAATAATTCCAGGTCACGCCAAGCTGCTCGGTCAGCGGCGTGCCGAGCGACAGCTTCGCCCCATAAACGGTGCTGTTGAAGGATTGCGTGACGTTGCCAAAGGTTTCGTTGCCGAACAGCTCGATCCCGGCCGGCATGCGCTGGCCGAGGAAATAGGGATCGGTGAGACCGACATCGAAGCCTTCGGCGTATTGGCCCCAGGTCACCGAGATCTTGCCGCGATAGCCGGTCCCCAGCAGATTGCTGTCGCTGACCGTGACGCTTGCCATCAAGCCGGTCGCGGTGGAATAGCCCCCGGAGACGAAGAAATTTCCAGTGTCCTGCTCCTGCACGTTGACATCGAGCACAACGCGGTCGGGCGCCGAGCCACGCTCGGTCTCGATTTTAACCGACTTGAAATAGCCGAGCGTTTTGAGCCGCCGCTCGGCGCGATCGACCAATGCCTTGTTGTAGGCATCGCCCTCGCCGAAATCGAATTCGCGGCGGATGACGTCGTCGTGCGTCTTGGTGTTGCCGTGAATCTGGACACGCTCGACATAGAGGCGCTTGCCCTGCGCAATCGTATAAACGACATCGATGGTCCCGGTCGCACCGGCCGTGGGCGGCACGCGGCTGATGCGGGGTTCGGCACTGGCGAACGGCTGACCGTCGCGGGCCAGCGCCATGGTCAGATCGTCGGTGGTCTTGTCCACAGCATCGGCGTCGAAGATGCCGCCGGATTGCATGCGCAGATAGGAACGCAGCGAACCGGCATCGACCGTCTTTAACTGTGTGTCGATCGCAACCTTGCCGAAGCGATAGAGCGGGCCTTCGTCGAACGTGTAGGTCACAACGACGCCCTTGAGGCCGGCGTCGTAGCTTGCCGACGAGCGCACAGTCGCATCCGCGTAGCCATGATCGCGATAGAAGCGGCGCAACAGATCGCAGTCGTTCTCGATCTTGTCGGCGTTGTAGATGTCGTTGTCGAGCAGGAAGCTCAGAAAATTGGTCTTGCCGGTCTTGATCGCGCCGCTGAGCTTGTAGGCGGGAAACGCGTGGTTGCCCGCAAAAGCGATCTGCCGAACGGCGAGCTTGTCGCCCTCCTTGATCTGGAAAACGAGATTGACGCGCTCGCCCCTATCAGGCGCGACCTTGGTTCCGGGCGGTCGTTTCGCTGTCGTCGACGCCTTGGCGGCGGGAGCGCCTACCTTGACGTTGATCGTCTCCGGCGTGATCTGCACCTGAAAGTAGCCGTGCTGCCGATAGACCTCGATCATGTGCGCGACGTCGGCCTGCACGAAGAACCGCGACAGCGGCCCGCCCTCCTTCGATTGCAGATCCTTTTTCAACTCGGCGTCCTTGACCTTCTTGTTGCCCTCGAAGGCGATCCGCACGATCGCAGGATTTTCCGCGACGCTGACCACTACGCCGCCGCCCTGCCGG
>DASZWK010000295.1:0-2697 GCA_035546235.1 Xanthobacteraceae bacterium
GAACGGCGTTTGATGGAAGGCCATGGTGGTTTGACCGTTGTGTTCTGCGAAGGTGATGGTGATCAGCGAGGTGACTTCACCCGAGGGGCCGGTGTCCCATTTCCAGGTGAAGACGAGCCGCGTAGGCGCCTCGATCTCGCGGTACTCACCGCCGAACCAGCTGTCGCCGTAGTCCTTCGAGCGGATCATGCCGCGGTATTTGCCGCCGACGCGGAAATCCATTTGCATCTCCGGGCAGTCGAAGCCTTCGGGGCCCATCCACTTCTGGAAGTGGTTGATGTCGCTCCACAGCGAAAACATCAGGCCAATCGGCGCGTCGAAGGTGCGCGTGATTAGCAATTCGTCGTCAGCGAGCGTGGCGCTCATTTGGGCGTGTCCTTGTTTTTGAGCTTGGCGATGTAGGCGTCCATCTTGTCGAAGGAGCCGGTCCAGAAGCGGCGGTAGTATTCGAGCCAGTTGTCGAGGTTCTTGAGCTGCGCCGTTTCCAGTTTGCACGGGCGCCACTGTGCGTCGCGCGTGCGCGAGATGAGGCCGGCGTTCTCCAAAACCTTCAGATGCTTGGAGACCGCGGGAAGGCTGATGTCGAAGGGCGCGGCGATCTCGTTCACCGTCGCCTCGCCCTCGGCCAAGCGCTCCAGAATGGCGCGGCGTGTGGGATCGGCGAGCGCCGACAGAGTGGCGGAGAGGGGATCGAGCGTCGGCATTTGTATTTAACTGATGGGTTAAATATAGAGGTCTGGATTTGGAGTCAAGCGGGCATCCAAACGCGCCGAGCGCCGCATCCTCCAACCGAGTGGACACTCCAGAAATCGGGGAGGACGACGTGCGTCTATTATTTGCAACGGCTGCTGCGGCCGGATTGATGGCAGGCCCGGCGATGGCCGCGCCGTACCACGTCACCGGCGTGACCGTGCAGAACGCAGCCGCGGTGCTGAACGTGGTGGCGGAAGATCGGCAGGATGTGGACGTGACGATTGAGGCGGGCTCACGCCTGCCGGCGCCGAGCGTCAACGTGCAAGGCAATCGCCTGTTGATTGACGGCGGCTTGCGCAACCGCATCGACGGCTGTGGCGGGTGGTTTCAGGTCGGCGACGGACCAATGCCGGTGCGCGTGCGCGGCGTTGGCACGGTGCAGGTCGCGGATCTGCCGCACATCACCTTGCACGTTCCAAGGACGCTCGATCTGGAGGCGGGCGGCGCTGTCTATGCGACTGTCAGCCCGTCGAACGGTGGTGAGGCCGAGTTTACAGGCTGCGGCGACGCCACGGTGGCTGCAGCCAATGGCCCGCTGAAACTGACGTTGAATGGTTCCGGTGATGTGCGCGCCGAGAACGTGGTTGGCGATCTTGCGGCGACGCTGAATGGCTCCGGCGATTTGCATGTCGCCGGCGCGCACGGGAACGCCAGCATGCGGCTCAATGGCTCTGGCGATCTTGGCATCGGCAATGTCGGCGGCGGGCTCGATGCCGCGCTGCATGGCTCGGGCGATCTGCGCGCGGGCACTGTCGGCGGCGCCGCGCGCCTGGAGCTTACGGGTTCGGGCGACGTGAACGTGGGCGATGTGCACGGCGGGCTGGTGACGCAAGTTGTCGGGTCCGGCGATGTCGATGTCGCGTCGGCGGAAGGGCCGAATGTTGAGCTTGAGCTGAATGCGTCGGGTGATGTGGATGTGCACCACGGGCGCACCGAGCATTTGGCGATCCGCAACAGCGGCTCCGGCGACGTGCGCTTCGGCGGCGCGGCGACGAACGCCAATTTGGAGCTTCACGGTTCTGGCGGAATCTCGGTTTCGCGCGCCGATCACGTCACCCAGCGCGATAGCGGCTCCGGCGACATCAACGTCGGCAGCTAACCGTTCGCAACGCGCGAAAGAAAAAAGCCCCGGCAGCGATGCCGGGGCTTTCCATTTCTAGGGTGGTTCGGGTCGGCTTAGAAGCCGCCGAGCGTGTCTTCGTACTGACGCTCAGCGCCGTTCCAGGTCGCGCCGTGTTCGGCGTTTTCACGCGCCGAGCCGGTGCCGAATTGCCATTGGAAGCCAATGCTCCAGCGGTTGGCGTCGGCGGTGTCGCCGTCGATGTGCTGGTAGCCGAGGTTCATGGCGATCGGCGTGCCCGAGAAGCGGTAAGTGCCGTTGACGCCGTAGGTGGTGGCGTTGCCGCTGTCGAAGTCGATGTAGCCAACTTGGGCGCCGACGCCGAGGTCGTCCGAGAAGAACCAAGTGCCGTCGAGGTTCACGTTGGTGACGCTGTCGGCGGTGTCGAAGTCAGCGTAGCCGACCGAGGCGTTGACGACCGCTTGAGCCATCACGTCCCAACGGCCGCCGATGCCGATGCCGAATGCGTCATCAATGAAGTTCTCGTGTGACAGCCAGCCATAGTAGCTGGCGTTTTCCATGTTCGTGCCAAGCGCGATCGCCGCGTAGCCGACGCCGAGGCTGCCGCCGCCCGGATCCAAGCGGTCGCTGGAAGCGGTGGCTTGCACAGCCATGCCGCCGTCGAGCGAGTGAACGTAGGCGAGGTCGAGACCATAGGTATCCAAGCTGTCGGCGCCGGACACATCCGGATCGATGTTCGCGTAGTGGATGCCCAGGCTGCCCGCGTCGTCAGCGTGCGCGACCGCCGGTGCAGCAATGGCGAGGAGCGCCGCGGCGCCCATCATGTACTTTTTCATTCTGATTTCCCCTTGCAGGTGAGCCGT
>DASZWK010000296.1:0-16831 GCA_035546235.1 Xanthobacteraceae bacterium
GGCCGGTCCCGCGCTGCCTCTTGGCGAGCGCCTGCGCCGTCTTTTTACCGCGCTGACGGGGGCGATCTCGGTGTTCAGCCCCGATGGCAAGCTCTTGCATGCAACCGACGCGGCAGTGCCGCGGCTCGGCGACGCCACGACAGTCTCGGCACTTGGACTCGATGAACTTGCCGCCGAGACACTCCAGTCTGGACGCGCCAGCGGCCGTGCCCGCATCGGCGACTCGACCTCGCAATTCACGATGCTGAGGCTTGGCCGCGACGATTCATGCGCGCTCGCGCTGATGCTGCCGCCCGGCAACGCTGCGCTCGCACTGCGCGCAGCGGAAACCGAACAATCCGCCGCGACCGTGACGCCTGCTGAACCAGAAATCGCGGCAAGCCCCACTATGGTGGCGGCTGAAGCGTCGCCGCCTCCAGCAAATCCATTGCCGCTCTCGATCGCCGCGGCGAGCGTCACGACAGGGGTTGAGACACCACCAGCCGAACAGCCGGCCTCGGATGGCCCCCCGCCTGTTGCTGAACGCCGGCATCCGTTGCGCTTCGTCTGGCACATGGACACCGACAATCGGTTCGCCATCGGCTCGGACGAATTTGCCGAACTTGTTGGCCCGCGCGCCACCGCGGCCTGCGGCCGGCCGTGGAGCGAGATCGCCGCGGAACTGAAACTCGATCCCGACAATCGCGTCGCTCACGCTGTCGCGACGCGCGAGACCTGGAGCGGCGTACCGGTGGAGTGGCCGGTGGACGATACCAGCGAGCGTCTGCCGGTTGAGCTGTCCGGACTGCCGGTGTTCGATCGCGATCGCGTGTTTCGTGGATATCGTGGCTTTGGCGTTTGCCGCGATATCGACCGGATCAATCAATTGGCGCGCGAGCGGCAAACGCGGGCGCTTGGCTTTCCGTCCGGGTCTGAAGCGCCATCTGCGGCGGTTGGGGATGTGGGCCCCCGGGCGGAACAAAGCGCTGCAATTCCGGCCCCGATCGCCCAGCCCCCGATTGGGCCCATCGCGCAGATGGCCGCGCGCCCCGAGGCCGAATCCGATTCTGCGATGCCGCAGCCGGAACACCCCAGGCTCGGCATCGTTCCTGCCGCCGCTAATGTTGTGCCGTTTCGTGCAACGCCGGCGCCCGAGTCGAGGGCGCCGAGCTTGAGCCCCGTCGAGCGCAACGCGTTTCGCGAATTGGCGCAGGAATTGACCGCTCGGCTGCGCGGCTCGGGAGCCGAAGGGGCGGCCGCCGTGATCGCTCCGGACGAGGCCGCTACGCCAGCCAGCAGCGTCAACGCCGAACCGTCGCACTTCGCGCAGCCCCCCGCCGCGGATCATGCGTTGCTCGATCGCGTGCCGGCCGGTGTTCTGGTCTATCGCAACGACTCGCTGCTCTACGCCAACCGCTACTTTCTTGAACTGAGCGGTTACGACAGCGTCGATACGCTGGCGGCGGCGGGTGGACTGCATGCACTGTTTGCGGCACCCGGCCCGGGTGCGCTGCATGACAGCGGCGACGCCGAGACGTTGTCGATCACGACGGGACGAGGTGAGCAGCATCCGGTCGACGGCCGGCTGTTCAGCGTGCCATGGAACGGCGACTCCGCGTTGGCACTGATTTTGACGAGCGCTGCGACCGCCGAGCTGACCGGCGGTGAGACCGCCGAGCGGCTGCGGGGCGCACTCGAGGCCGCGCTCGGCGAGAACCGCGACATCAAAGTCGCGCTCGATCGCACCATGCGGCGTGAGGCCGAAAAGACGGCGGCTGCCAAGGCCGACTTCCTCGCGAAGGTGAACCACGAAATTCGCACGCCGCTCAACTCCATGATCGGATTTGCCGAGGTGATCCTGGCCGAACGCTTCGGCTCCATCGGCAACGAACGCTATCGCGAATATCTCAAGGACATCCACGCGGCCGGGACACACCTGGTCTCGGTGCTCAACGATCTCGTCGACCTCTCCAAGGTCGAGAGCGGTCAGCTCGAACTGAATTTTGTCGAATTCGATCTGAACGAGCTCACCCAGCAGTGCGTCGGCATTATGCAGCCGCAGGCCAATCGTGCCCGGATCATCATTCGCAGCGCGCTGACGCCCGGGCTCGCGCATGTCGTCGCCGACGAACGATCCGTGCGCCAGATCGTGCTCAATCTACTCGCTCATGCGATCAGGTTCACCGACCCTGGCGGCCAAGTCATTGTCTCGACCGCAGGCGGCAACGGCGGGGAGGGTGTATTGCGCGTGCGCGATACCGGGACCGGAATGCGAGAGACTGAGGAGGCCGCCGCAATCCAGCCGCTCCGCAACAGCGCCGCTGCGGCAGGTTGGGACACGAATGGCGGCAGCCCCGGCCTGGCGCTGACCAAGGCGCTTGCCGAAGCAAACCGCGCCGATGTCAGCGTCAAAAGCGCAGCCGATGCGGGGACCCTGATTGAGATCGCTTTCCCTTCCAACCGAATGGCCGTGCGTTAGCCGCCGCCCGCCGGAGCAGCGCAAAACCGCGCCAAACGGCCACGAATCCGACACAGACGCCACGCATGTCTTAGCCTTGCCAGCCACCCACCATTGTCGATTGGCCCCGCAACATCGGAAACGCCTGCTGTGACCGCGGCTCCCGGCCTAAAGCGCCTCGCGATTGCCGTTATCGGCGTGGCCGCTGCGGCATTTGCGACCTTGATCGGGCTTTCCTTCCTGATCCCGGCCGCGTCGATCCGCGACGCGGTCAAAAAGGAGATCCGCGACGTCACCGGGCTCGATCCGACATTGCGGGGCGACATTTCGGTCTCGCTGTTTCCGCACGCTTCGGTCACCTTCCGCAACGTGCTGTTCGCCGACAACGGCGCCGAGCCGGCGCTCGATGCCGATGAGATGATTGCGCGGCTGAGCTATTTCCCGCTGCTTGCGGGACGGATCGAAATCTCCGACATCACGCTGGTCCGGCCCACCATCACTATTGCGTTCGCCCAGGACGGGCAATCGAATTGGTCGGGGCTCACTGCCTCGCTCGCCCGGGCACTGCAGCCCAATCCCAAGCGCGGCGGCTCCTTCTCTGAGATCGGCATCCACGACGGCACGATCGTGGTGCGCGACGCCCAGGCAGGAGCTCCCGAGCAGATCGACAACGTGGACTTTGAGGTCGCTTGGCCGTCGATTTCCCGCAGCTTCGCGGCAACCGGCCACTTCGTCTGGCGCGACCAGCCGGTGGAGGCGAGCCTGGCGCTGAGCGATTTCTTGGCGGCGCTGACCGGTAAGAATTCCGGCGTCAAATTGCGGCTCGCGTCGCAACCACTCAACTTCGCCTTCGACGGCACGGCCAGCAATGAGCCCACGCTTAAGCTGGCGGGCACGCTCGACGTCGAATCGCCATCGCTGCGCGATGCCCTGCGCTGGACCGGCAAACGCAGGGTGCCGTTCGGCGGCTTCAAGCGCTTCGCGCTTCGCGCGCAAAGCGACGTCAGCAATGGCACGGTGTCGCTCACCAACGTCAATGTCGAACTCGACGGCAACCGGGCCGAGGGCGTTCTCACGCTGGCGACAGATGGTCATCGCGCGGTCCAGGGCACCCTTGCCGCCGAGTCGCTCGACCTCACTCCTTACGTCAAGGGAGCCCGCTTGATGGCGACGAACGAGCGCACCTGGGATCGCCTGCCGATCGCGCTCGATGGACTTTCAGACTTCAATCTCGATCTGCGGCTGTCGGCCGCGAGCATCAAGATTGCAAACGCTCAACTGGGCCGCACGGCCGCGGCCGCCAACATGAGCGGCGGCAAGCTGAAGGTGACGATCGGCGACTCGCAGGCATTTGGCGGCTCCGCCTCGGGCACTTTCGGGATCGGCAATGGCAAGGATGGCATCGAGATCAGCTCGCACGTGCGGTTCGACGACGTCGATCTTGGCAACTGTTTGAGCCAGATGTTCGGCCTGCATAAGCTCGATGGCCGTGGCACGCTGGCGCTCGACGTTGACGGCTCGGGCCAATCCGTATGGGCGGTCACGCATACCCTCAACGGCTCGGCGAGCCTTGGCGCGCAAGACGGTGCGCTGATCGGCATCGACGTGGCGCAATTGCTGCAGCGGCTCGAGAAACGGCCGTTGTCCGGCAATGGCGATTTTCGCAACGGACGAACCCAATTCAATCGGCTGATGCTCGCCGTCAAGATCGACCAGGGCACGATCTCGGTCCAGAAGCTCGAATTTAACGGACCGGCCGTGAAGCTGAGGCTTGCCGGTGAGGCGTCGATCCCTGCCCGCGACCTCGACCTCCAGGGTACCGCAACGCTGGTTTCGGCCAACACCGCCGACGAATTTGCGCTGCCCTTCACCGTCCAGGGGCCCTGGGACAGCCCGGTGCCGTTGCCGGATGCATCGAGCCTGATCCGCCACTCGAATGCGGCGGCGCCGCTCCTCGAGGCAGTCAAGCGGCACTCCGCGGGTGACGCCGTTCGTTCGGTGATCGACCAGCTGTTTGCGCCTCCGGCGGCGGCCCCCGTTGCAAGCAAGCCCGCGACCGCTCCGGCGGCGTCCGAATATAAGCCCGCGGCCGTGACCGCCCCGGCGACTTCTCAATAGCGGCCTCTAACGGCTGCTACGGTCCCGCCACGCTGCCGATTTGTTTGGCTACCGAGTCCCGCACAGGCACCGAAGCGCAACCAAACCGGGCGGGCATTTTCCTTCTCTATGCTCTATGATTCGCCGCGCACGAATCAGCGGGTCCCTGCCAACCGCAAGGCTACGATGTTCAGCCGCCTCACGCGCACTGTGATCAAGGTGCTGGTCGCGTCGCTGATCGTCGGAACGATCCTGGCCCATTTCGGGCTCACCACCGATCAACTCATGCAGGCCGCCGGCATGTCGCCCGCACGGCTCGCGGATCTGGCGCGACAAGGGCTGGCGTGGGCGCTTCCCAACGTGCTGCTCGGCTCGCTGATCATCGTGCCGGTCTGGTTCCTGTTCTATTTGTTTCATCCGCCGGGCGAGAGCAGAGATTGATCATCGCCGCGCCCGGATACCGCGCGTTCCGGCAAGCCTGGCGAGCAGCGAGGCGCTCAGCACGGCGACGCCGACGACCGCGATGAAGATGCTGCACACCGCGTTGATCTCCGGTTTCACGCCCAGATGAATCTCGGAATAGATATGGATCGGCAGCGTGGTGACCGACGGTCCGGTGGCGAAGCTCGCGATCACCAAGTCATCGAGCGACAGCGCGAACGCCAGCATCCACGCGACGGCGATAGCCGGTGCGATCAGCGGCAGCGTCACGGTCAAGAACGTGCGTAGCGGAGGCGCGCCAAGGTCCATGGCGGCCTCCTCTAGACTCAGATCGAAGTCGACCAACCGCGACCGCACGATGACGGCGACGAGACACATCGCCATCGTGGTGTGGGCGATGACTACGGTCCAAAACCCCCGATCAACGGCGATGGCGACGAACAGCAGCAGCATCGACAAGCCGGTGATGACTTTTGGCATGACCAATGGCGCGCAAATTACCGATGCGAAAACCAGCCTGCCGCGGAAGCGGCCCAGACGGAACAGCGCCAGCGCCGCGACGACGCCAATCAGTGTCGCCGCGCTCGCCGAAACGACGGCGATGCTCAAGCTGTTGAACGCGGCATCAAGGATAGCGGCGTCGCCGGCGAGCTCGCCGTACCAGCGCATCGACCAGCCGCCCCACACCGTCACCAGGCGCGACGCATTGAACGAATAAAGCACCAGTACGGCGATCGGCAGATACAGAAAGGCCAGGCCGAGCACGATGGCGAGGACATTGAACAGGCTGATCTTGCGCATCAGCAACTTCGATTCGCCGCGCGCATCGCGTGGTGCGCAAGGAACACGATCGGGATAATCAGAAGGCAGACCAGCACGACGGCGACCGCGGCCGCGGCCGGCCAGTCCTTGTTGCCGAAAAACTCCATCCAGATCGTCTGGCCGATCATCGGCACACGCGAGTCGCCCAGTAGATCGGGAATGACGAATTCACCGACGATCGGAATGAAGCACAACAGCACGCCGGCCAGCACGCCGGGCGATGACAGCGGCAACGTAATGAGCCAGAACGCCTTCCAGCGCGGACAGCCGAGGTCGACGGCGGCCTCGATCAACGAGTGATCGAGCTTCGCAAGTCCCGCATAGAGCGGCAGCACCATCAATGGCAGGTAGGAATAGGCGATGCCGATATAGATCGCCGTGTCAGTGCCGAGCCATACCTGCGGACCGCGCACGAGGTGGAGCGCCAGCAGCAGGCGATTGAGCAGGCCGTCGGGCTGCAGAATATTCATCCATGCGTAGACGCGGACGAGAAGCGAGGTCCAGAACGGCAGCACAACCAGCATGACCAGGACGGCTCGCAGTCGCAGCGGGGTACGCGCAATGCCGTGAGCGATCGGATAGCCGATGAGGAGCAGCAGCAACGTCGAGAACGCCGCGATCTCCAGGCTTTTTACGTAGGACAGAACATAGAGCGGATCGGAGCCGAGCCGCCGATAATTTTCGAACGAAAGGCCGGCGAAGAAATCCTCAAGACCGCGCCAGCCGGACGCGAGATGAAATAGCGGCGCATAGGGCGGCAACGCGATTGCGCTTTCCGAGAAGCTGATCTTCAGCACAATCAGCAACGGCACGAGAAAAAACACGATGAGCCACGCGAACGGCAGCGCGATCAGGAGCCTTTGCGCGGATGAAGGCCGAGGCTTCGCGGGAACGATGTCCATCACGATCTCATCGTGTCAGCACAATCGGGGCCTCGGCCGAAAAGCTCAGCCAAACCTGCTCGTCCTGCTGCGGGGCGCGTTCACCAAGGCGATTGAGATTGGCAATTGCCGCCGTCACCCGCGAACCGTCGGCGATGCGGATTTGATAGATTGATAGGCCGCCTAGATATCCGATCTCCACGATCATTCCGCTCAGGCAGTTGTCGGGAACCGGCGGCTTGTCGCGCGTCAGACGCATTCGTTCCGGCCGCACCGCCGCCCACACAGCCGTACGCGGTTCAGCCTCGATAGGCGCCGCGACCACCAAGCGGCCCGCGGCCGTACCGTCGATGCTGCGGCGATCGTCGCCAACCCGGCCTTCGAACAGGTTCACGTTGCCGATAAAGTCCGCCACCCAGCGCGAAGCCGGCCGCTCGTAAATGTCCGCAGGCGCACCGACCTGCAGGAGCCGGCCGCTGTCCATCACGCCGACCCGATCGGCAACGATCATCGCCTCGCTCTGATCGTGGGTGGTCATGACGAAAGTCAGTCCGAGCTGGCGCCGCAGTTCCATGAGCTCGAACCGCGTCGCGTCTCGCAGCTTGTTGTCGAGCGCCGCCAGCGGTTCGTCGAGCAAAAGCAGCCGGGGACGCTTGACCAGCGCACGCGCCAGCGCCACCCGCTGACGCTGGCCGCCGGAGAGTTCGCTCGGCTTGCGCGCGCCGAAATCATCCAGCTTGACCAACGCCAGCATGTCGGACACCCGGCCGGCGATCTCGGCTTTCGCCAGACCCTCCTGCTTTAATCCGAACGCCACATTTTCGGCGGCGCTCAGGTGCGGAAACAGCGCGTAATCCTGGAAGATCATATTGAGCGGACGCCGATAGGGCGGCACGCGCGCGAGATCGACGCCGTCGAGCAGAATGTGGCCCGCATTCGGCCGCTCGAAACCTGCGATCAATCGCAGTAACGTGGTCTTGCCGCACCCGGACGGTCCCAGTAGCGCTAAAAACTCTCCGGTATAAATGTCGAGCGACAGCCGCTCCACGGCGGCGGCAGCGCCGAAGCGCTTGGTCAGACCATCGATACGCAGCAACGGACGCGAATTGCCCTCGGCCGCCAGAGCGGCACCCTGTCTCGATCCGACCGTATGCATCGGTTCCCCAACGACGGCGGCGCCACGACCGCGCGTGCCCCGGTGCAATACCTAGCGCATATTTTTGGCAATCGTGAGATCGGAATCGCCGCACGCCGGCGGCGACAAGATGCGGCAACGGTCAGCCAGCAGCCGACTCGGCGATCGGTACCGCGAGAAGGTCATCGTCGACGCCGTCGCTCAGAAGTTTGCGCGGCTCGGGACCGTAATAATCGCCCAATTGCACCACCGGCCGCGGCTGAGTCATGATGGACACTAGGCGATCGTAAATTGCCTTCGCTGAAACCGGCTTGGTCAGATATTCGTTGACGCCCAGTTTGACGGCCTCGACCACGCGCCAGCGCTCGCAATGTCCGGTGAGCATGATGATCGGAATGTCCGGCATCGGAAATACACCCGGCGAACGCACGATGCGCACCAGTTCGGCGCCATTGAGCAGCGGCATTTCCCAATCGAGGATCACCACATCGGGCGCGACGGTGCGGATTGCATCGAGTGCGGCAATACCGTCGGCCGCCTCGTAGATATCTTTCACGCCGCAATTGACCAGAAGGTTTCTGATCATCTTGCGCATGTACTGATTGTCGTCGACCACGAGTACCCAGAGCGACTGGATGAGGTCTTCAATTTCTTTCTTCGACGGCTTCGTGTACATGATGCAATGATGGAACCCTGACGAGATGTTCGAAACCCGAGCGGCGATGAGGTCGCATCAGAGCACGGGCGTCTTGCGGGTTGGTAAAGTTCGAAGGTGCAGTTCGCCCGAATTCCACGCCGCCGAACATCCGTCGCGTTTGCGTGGTGAGCGTTCCGTTAATGCCGGCGCGCTCGCCGTGACCTAATTGGCCAGAACGAGTTCGTTCAGTTCCAGATCGATGTCCGGAAGATAGCTCGATAACTTGCGCGGCTCGGGAACGTAGCAGCCGCCCTTCTTCACCATCCGGCGCGGCTTGGTGAGGATTGAGATGAGCCGGGCTTGCAGTGCTTTCGTAGAAACCGGCTTGAGCAGAAATTCGTTGACACCAAGATCGACCGCCTCCATCACGCGCGACCTCTCGCCGAACGCCGTCAGCATGATGATCGGCACGTCCGGATAAGGGAACTCGTTGGGCGAGCGAACCCGCCGGACGAAGTCCAAGCCGCCGAGATTCGGCATTTTCCAATCGAGCACAACGACGTCCGGAGCCCACGCACAAACAGCATCCAGACCGGCGCGGCCGTCGCAAGCATCGCGAATGTTTTTGACCCCGATGGACTGCAGCAGCGAGCGGGTCACCCGCCGCATCGTGTGCTCATCATCGACGACGAGCACTTTCAGTACATCGAGCCGGTCGCGAATTTGGCCTGCAGGGTGGTCCATGATGCTGTTACCACGACGTTGCCGGGGAAAGCCTAATTTCACTCAATTCATGAAATCACGAACCCATAAAATTGACATGAAGCAGATTGCTAAAATTTGATGTGAATTGCCGGATCACACCCGAGGTCGAATCGTACCCGGCAGGCGGAGAAATACCGGGCTCAGCGATTCGCCGCGCCCATAAAATCTTCGAGTTGATCGCGTTGCGCCGAGCTGAGACGCAAGCCGAGTTTCGAGCGTCGCCACAGCACGTCGTCCGCGGTCCGCGCCCACTCCCGGTCCATCAAATACCGGACTTCGGCGGCCGTGAGGTCCGCGCCGAAACGCTGTCCAAGGTCGTCAATACCGCTTGCGTCTTTCAGTACATTTTTCACGCGCGTGCCGTAGGCACGCGTCAGCCGCCGCGCGTGGTCATCACTGAGGAACGGCCAGCGCTGCAATGTTTGCTCAACCAGCGCGTCGACGCCGTCATGGGGAAAGTCGCCGCCGGGCAACGGACGCTGGGCGGTCCAGCGCTCCGACCGCGGAAAGAAATGGGCGAGCCGATCGAGCACGTCTTCGGCGAGCCGCCGGTAGGTGGTGATCTTCCCGCCATACACGGTCAGCAGCGGCGCCTCGCCAAAGCGCTCGTCGAGCACCAGCGTGTACTCGCGGCCGATGTCTTGCGGCTTGCCGGCGCCGTCGTCGTAAAGCGACCTTACGCCCGCAAACGCCCAAACCACGTCGGCGGGCGAAACCGCGGCGCGGAAATATTCGCTCATGACGCCGCACAGATAGACGATTTCGTCTCCGCTCGGCGCGACGGCCGCAGGGTCGCCGGTGAAGCTCGCATCCGTCGTGCCTATGAGCGTGAAGTCGCGCTGAAACGGAATAGCGAAAACCACCCGCCGGTCGGCGGCCTGCAGAATGTAGGCGCGATCATGATCGTACAGCCGGCGCACAACGATATGGGTCCCTTTGTCGAGTCGCAGATGCGGCCGCGCCGGCGGCTTTCGCACCACCGTTTCGGCGACAGACTCGACCCAGGCACCGGCCGCATTGACCAGGACGCGCGCCGTCACGACATCGCGCTGTCCGCGCGCGTTGAGAATGAGCCGCCAGACATCGCTGCGTTCGGCGCGGACGCAGCGCGTCCGAGTCCGAATCGACGCACCGTGTTCGGCAGCATCCATCGCGTTGACGACCACAAGGCGCGCGTCGTCGGCGAAGCAATCGGAATATTCATAGGCGTGATGAAAAATATCGCGCAGCGGCTGACCGGCCGAGTCGGCGGACAGGTCGAGCTCGCGAGTACCAGGCAGGATCGTGCGCCGGCCGATCCAGTCATAGAGCAAGAGGCCGAACCGAAGCAGCAACGCCGAGCGCCGCGCCGGATTGATAGGCAGTACGAAGCGCAACGGTCGAATGAGATGCGGCGCAAGACGCAGCAGCACTTCGCGTTCTGCCAGCGCAGCTCGCACCAAACGGAATTCGTAATGCTCCAGGTAGCGCAAGCCACCGTGAATCAACTTCGACGACGCCGACGAGGTGCCGGACGCGAGATCGTTCTGCTCCAACAGCACGACCCGCAGGCCGCGCCCCGCGGCGTCGCGCGCGATGCCGGCCCCGTTGATGCCGCCGCCGATCACCGCCAGGTCGAAGTCAGCCACTGATTCTCCTTTCGGAGAATCCTAGCCCGGATTGCCCAGTGCGCAATCCAGTCCCTTACCGAACAGGCCAACAGGCAATGACAAATCGGGCCGAATAGGCGATGATCGGCGAGGAAGCCGATCATGGACCTTCGCGACCATCACATTGTCGTCACTGGGGGCGCCGGAGCGCTCGGCACCGCCGTCGTTACCACGCTGATCGAGGCCGGCGCGATCTGTCACGTGCCGTGCTTTCACGAGGCGGAGGCGCAGCACTTCCGGCTGCGCGACCACAAGCAAGTGGTGCTCAGCATCACCGGCAATTTGGCCGACGAAGCGGCCATCGAGCGGCTCTACGGCGGGATCGCCCGGCTGTGGGCGTCGATCCACATTGCCGGCGGCTTCGCAGCCGGGCCGCTGCGCGATACGGCATTCAGCACGCTGCGCCAACAACTCGACATGAATTTCGTCAGCTGCGCGTTGTGCTGCCGTGCCGCGGTGCGGGCGATGACCGGCGTCGGCGGCCGCATCGTCAACGTCGCGGCCCGCCCGGCCCTGGAATGGCGCAGCGGCGCGGGCAGCATTGCCTACACGGCAAGCAAGGCTGCCGTCGCGGCACTGACCGCTGCGCTCGCCGAAGAGGTCGCCAAGGACAACATCCTGGTCAACGCGGTCGCACCCTCGATCATGGATACACAGACCAACCGCCAAGCCATGCCCAAGGCCGATTTCGCGTTGTGGCCCAAGGTCGAAGAGGTTGCCGCGACGATTGCGTTTCTCGCCTCGCCCGACAACCGCGTTACCCGCGGCGCGATCGTGCCGGTGTACGGAAAGTCCTAATATCCCGGCCACAGGCCGGGCGTCGCCAGTTCGAGCAAGTGATCATCGGGATCGCGAAAATAAATGCTGGTGCCGCCACGCGACCATGTGGTGCGGCCTTCGATCGCGATGCCGGCTTCGCCCAGCCGGGTTTCCCACGCGGCCAGCTCATCGGCGGCAATCGAGAATGCGATGTGCACCGGCCCGCTGCCGTCATGCGGAGGAATCGTGCCGCCGGGCAGACGCGTGGTCTGCAACGACTGGCCGCGCAGGAACAACAGCAGCACGCCCCGGGAGCCGACGTCGTAGGTGCAAAGACGCGCATCGCGATAGATCGAGTTTAAGCCCAGAACCTGTTCATAGAACGAACAGGCGCGAGCGAACTCGTCCACGTACAGCGCCGTTTCCAGCACACCGAGTAGATTTGGCATCGCGTTTACTCGAACGTCGTTGCGAGCGAAGTAGGCGAAAGCACCCTTTATCTGGGTGCTTCACTTGCTGTCGCAATGACCGCTAGCCCGACACCGGCACGATTTCGCGCAACGGCGCGCGCAGCAGGCGGGTCACCGCACTCGCCGCAACAATGGCGTGCTGCTGCGCATACGCTTCGTGGTTCCGCTCGATGTAATCGATGTCGTAGAGGTAATTGACCATCAGTCCGCAAGACTGGGCGAGCGCCCGCTCCGAGGTATCGCCAAGCCAATCGAGCCGCTCCAGCCGCGCGCCATTGCCAAGATGGAAACGCGCGACCGCATCGGCCGGCAGCCCGCGGCGATTGCGCGCGCGCATGTAATACCAGGCGGCGGCGCGCAGCAGCGGTTCGCGCACGCTGGCAGCGATATCCTCGTCGCGCCACCAGTCCGGATTATCGAGCGCGGCCAACGCCTCCCGATCGTCGTCATCGAGCGCCAGCGAAGCCTCCTGCGCGCGCTCGCGCTTGAGCCAATCGGCGAAATTCGGCGCCGGCGACAGCGTGACGAAGGTCGATACCCGCGGCACCTCGCGCGACATCTCCTCGACGACCTGCTTGATCAGGAAATGGCCGAAGCTCACGCCGGCTAGCCCACGCTGGCAATTGGTAATGGAATAGAATGTCGCCGTGGTTGCGCGCTCCGGATCGACGATGTCGCGTTTGTCGGCGAGGATCGGCGCAATCGCGGCCGGCACTTCGCGTGTCAGCGCCACCTCGACGAAGATCAGCGGCTCGTCGACCAGCGCCGGATGAAAGAACGCAAAGCAGCGCCGGTCGGGCAGATCGATGCGGCGGCGCAGATCGTCCCAGTCGCGAATCTGATGGACCGCTTCGTACTGGATGATCTTTTGCAGGACCACGGCGGGCGTCGACCAATCGATCCGGCGCAGCACCAGAAAACCGCGGTTGAACCACGACGTGAACAGATGAACAAAGTCGTTATCGATCGCCGCGAGGTCCTCGCGGTGCCGCATGGCGTCGAGCAACTGCTCGCGCATCCGCACCAGCGCGGCGGTACCGCCGGGCGCGAGATTGAGCCGGCGGAACAATTCGAGCCGCCGCGGCTCGCTGGCGCGGTGCAGCTCGGCGGCGTTGGCCGGGGTGGGTGACTCCCGCCAAGCCGCAATGGCCGCATCGATGTGAGGACGATCGTAACCGAACGTGGTCTCCAACGCCTCGAAGAAAGCCACTCGCGGGCCGATCGTCAGTGCCGAATAACGCGCCAGGATGTCGCCCGCGAGCGCTACACCGGAGGCTTCGCCACGCCCGGACAGAAGCGCCTCGCAGGTCTCGACCAGACCGGCCGAACGCTCGCGCGCCGGCTCGCGGCGCTGAATGAGGGCGCGCCCGCGGTCGGCAATGCTCTGCAGCATTTCACTAAAGAAGCTGGAATTCACCGCTCAGCACCCATCCGGTCGGCAGGCCTGTAGCTAATGACGGCAATGCGCGATAGCAAGCGGAGCCGTGTACTAACCCTACTCAGTAGCCGCACACAGGCTGTCCACACGGTGGACAAAGCCGGCCGCCTGGGCCAGTTAAACCCGCGTGCGGCGCCGTTATTTTATTTTGCATTGCCGCAATGCGCGAGGGTTTACGCATGCCGGGTCCGTTAGCTGGATTACGAGTACTGGAGCTTGCCCGGATTCTGGCCGGGCCATGGGCGGGCCAGATCCTGGCCGATCTCGGCGCCGATGTGATCAAGGTGGAGCGCAAAGGCGCCGGCGACGATACCCGCGCCTGGGGTCCGCCGTTTGTGCCGGCCGCCGACGGCGGCAATCTCGGCGCCGCCTATTTCCACTGCGCCAATCGCGGCAAGCGG
Organism: Xanthobacteraceae bacterium; assembly: GCA_035546235.1. Classification (GTDB taxonomy): domain Bacteria; phylum Pseudomonadota; class Alphaproteobacteria; order Rhizobiales; family Xanthobacteraceae; genus BOG-931. Next base: position 13,933 of record DASZWK010000296.1, read on the forward strand.
TCGATCGAAGCCGATTTCACCACGGCCGAAGGCCAACGCATCGTCAAGAAGCTTGCCGCCCGTTCGGACGTGCTGATCGAGAACTTCAAGGTCGGCGGCCTTGCCAAGTTCGGCCTCGATTACAAGAGTCTTGCCGCCGATAATCCGCGACTGATTTATTGCTCGGTGACCGGCTTCGGCCAGACCGGTCCGTATGCGCCGCGTGCCGGCTATGATCTCATGGCGCAAGGCATGGGCGGCATCATGGGATTGACCGGCACCGCCGGCGGCGAGCCGATGCGCTGCGGGGTGGCTATTTCCGACATTTTCTCCGGTGTCTATTCCGCGGTCGGCATCCTCGCCGCACTCACGCAGCGCGAGAAGACCGGCAAGGGCGGCTACGTCGATACAGCTCTGGTCGATTCCACCGTCGGCGTGCTGTCGTTTCAGGCGCTCAATTACCTCGTCTCCGGCGTATTGCCGAAGCGCATCGGCAACACGCACCCCAATCTCGTTCCCTATCAGGTTTTTCCAGTTGCCGACGGTCTGGTCATCATCGCCACAGGCAACGACAGCCAATATGTCAGACTTTGCGGCATCTTGGGCGCGCCTGAGCTCGCGGAAAATCCGGACTACAAGGACAACAAGGGCCGCCTCGCCGCGCGCGATGTGCTGGTCGGCAAGCTGTCCGCGCTGACGTCGCGCTTCAAACGCGAAGCGCTCTTGGACAAACTTGAAGGCGCCGGAATCCCGGCAGGCCCCATCAACGATCTTGAGCAGGTCTTTTCCGATCCGCAGGTGATTCACCGCGGCATGAAGCTCGAGCTGAAAAATCCTGGCGCCAAAGGCGGCGTCAGCCCCGGCATCCGCACCCCGATCGTGCTCGACGGCGTGCCTATGGCTTCCGATCGGCCGGCGCCACGGCTCGGTGAACATGGCGCCGAGATTTTGCGCGAGATCGGCGAAGGCTGAAGCGACGATGAAAATAACGAAAAGCGGCCGGTGCAACCCGGCCGCTGCTCATAATTCGTTATAAGCCCCAGGCGGTCGTGGCCGCCCTTACTTCGCTGCAACGTGGCCGATGGCCCAGACGTACGCCGCCACCGCAGCGACGTCGTCCTTCGACAACGGCGCCCCGCCCTTCGGCGGCATCGGCACCTCGTAGTCATGCGGCTTGGGTACCCCGTCATTGATCGTCGTCGCGATGGCCGACAGGCTGCCGTCGCTAACGAAGAAATGCCCGCTGACGAGCGATGGCGCTTGCGGGCCGCCCGCCGCATCAGAGCCGTGACAGCCGCTGCAGGTGCCGCCCGCCGCCTTGCCATGGAAGATGTTGTCGCCAAGCACGACCTGCTCCCTGGTCGCGCCGGGTGGAACGGGCAGCGTTGCGGGATTCATCTGCGCCGCAGTGAGATGCACCGGGCCGACCGACGCGGTGGCATACATCTTCGGCACCGGCGCGGCCGCTATCGCCGCATCGGCGCTGCCCTGGTAACTGACGTGCCAGATACGGCCATGCTTATCGTCGGAAATGTACAACGAGCCGTCCGGCGCTATGGCGAGCCCGGTCGGCCGGAACGCCGCTTGGCCAGGCTCTTTGGTCGGGCCGGCGAAGCCGTCAGCAAAGATCACATAGTCTCCCGCCGCCTTGCCGTCCTTGAGCGGCTGGAACACGACATTGTAGCCGCCTTGCGGCTCGGGCGCGCGGTTCCAGGAACCGTGGAAGGCGATCAGAGCGCCGTCGCGGTAACTCACGGGAAACTGCTTGCCGGTATAGATCAACAGATCGTTGGGCGCCCAATGTCCAGGAAACGCCGCGACTGCACCCGTCTTTTCGGCGCAGACGCCGACCTTCTTGCCGCCATCGCCACCATATTCTGGCGCTAGAACGAGCTTCTTCTGGAAGGGATCGTAATAGCATTCGGGCCAGCCGTAGTCGGCGCCCTGACGAAGCTCGACCAGTTCCTCCGCCGGCAGTTCGGCACTCTGCTTGGCCGTATAGAGCTTCGAGAAGTTCTGGTTGAGCTGATCGCGGCCGTGCTGCGTCGCGAACAGTCGGCCGGCGGAATCGACACCGAATCCCTCGCCATTGCGCAGTCCCGTAATGTAACGCTCGGCGGCCGAGAAACGTTGGCCGGTCTTGTTGGCGTCGTAGCGCCACGTGCCGGCGCGCGTTTCAAGTTCGGTGCACGGGTTGTGCCCGAGAGAGCCCGGTGTGCGATCCTCGATCTGGCAGGAATTGGTCGCGGAGCCGAGATCGACGAAGATGTGGCCCTGTGCATCGATGATAAACGGATGCATGTTGTGGCTGCCGGTGAGCGGCAGGCCCGAGACGATAGTTTCCGGGTTCCCCGTGGGCGCAATCGAATCGGGATTGGTCGGCAGCACGTAACGGATGATCTTGTCGTTCTGCTCGGCGTAGATGGCCCCGTTGTAATAGCCGATGCCGGTGCCACCGGTCGAACCTTGCGGCACGCCGGCGCCGAACCGCTTGATTTCGTCGGCACGGCCAGTGCCCTTCGAATCCTTGAGCGCTATCAGAAAGCCGCCCGCCGGGGGCTTGTCAAAATGATAGAACTTGCCGCTCCACGTATTGGCATACAGCACGCCATTTGGCGCGACGGCCATGTGGCGGACATGTCCGAGATTGTCGGCAAAAACGGTGGCACAAAAACCCGACGGCAGCGTGAGACCGCCGTTATCGCCTGCGCAGCTCTTGGCCGGCGCACTCGGTGCCTGGGCGAAGGCCGAAGACCCGGCGATCAACAACGCCAACAATGATGTGGTGGAAAAAGCCGCAGCGCGAAGCCGCGGTGCGCGCAAGGTGACTCGCTCCAACATGGCGATCCTCCCGGTTGCCGACTGGTTCGAACGTATTGTGGCTTGAGCTGATTTGCGGAAAACCCGCTGAACGCATGAC
>DASZWK010000297.1:0-4485 GCA_035546235.1 Xanthobacteraceae bacterium
CGGCATGCTCGATAAGGACGTCGATCTGAAAAAGATGATCGATCCTTCGTTCCTGCCGGCCGATCTGCAGAAGTGAGCGCATCATCGATGCCCGGCGAGGTTCATGCGCGGGTCGACAAGGTCACGCGGGTCTATGCGGGCGCCGGCGGCCATCCGCCGGTGCACGCACTCGGCCCGATCGATCTCGACCTGCGCAAGGGTGAGTTCTTTGCCGTGGTCGGGCCGTCCGGCTGCGGCAAGTCGACTTTTCTCGAAGTCCTCGCCGGTTTGCAGACACCAAGCTCGGGCACGGTGACGTTCGAGGGCAAGCCGATCCACGGCGAAGTCGCCGACGGCATCGGCGTCGTGTTCCAGGAGGACGCGAGCTTTCCCTGGCTGACGGTGTGGGATAACGCCGCCTTCGGGTTGCGCAGGAGCGGCGTCGCCGCACCGGAGATCCGCCGCCGCGTCGACGATGCGCTCGCCTTCATGGGCCTGAAGGACTTTGCCAAGGCCTATCCGTCGCAACTGTCGGGCGGCATGCGCCAGCGCGTGTGCATCGCACGCACCCTGGTGCTGCAGCCGCGCCTCATTCTGCTCGACGAACCGTTCGGTGCGCTCGATGCCCAGACGCGCCTCCTCATGGGCGACGAGGTGTTGCGGCTTTGGCGCCGCACTGGCGCGACGGTGCTGTTGATCACGCATGCGCTTGACGAAGCTGCCATGCTGTCCGACCGCGTCGGCGCCATGTCGGCGCGGCCAGGATGCTTCATCGAGATCATCGAAACCAACTGGCCGCGTGAGCGCGATTCGACCATCGTGGGTAATGCCGCATTTGGCGAAATCACCGGCCGGCTGTGGGAGCGCCTGCGCGGCGAGTCGCTCAAGGCGCTCGGCCATTCCGGCGCGAGCGCGCTGGCCGCGCAATGAAGATCTGCATGCAATGACCCGCATCGGGCTCATCCGCCTCGTCGTCGTCATCGTGGCGGTCGGCGCACTCGAACTCGCCTGCCGCCTCGGCCTCATCAACCACAACGTCATCATTCCGCCGTCCGAGATGGCCAGCGCGCTGTGGACGCTGCTCGCCTCCGGCACGCTCAACGCCGAGATCGAACGCACGCTCGGCATGATCGCGCTGGTCATCGCGATTTCCATTGCGGCGGGCTTTGCCATCGGTTGCGTCATCCATGCGCTGCCGCGCGTGCGCGAGGCGCTCGATCCGTTCTTTGCCACCTATTACGCCGTGCCGGTCTTCATCTTCTATCCGGTGCTGATCGCAATCTTCGGCCTGTCGATCATGCCTATCGTGCTGATTGGCGTCGCCACCGCGGTCGTCGCCATGATCATCGCCACGCTCAACGGCCTCGACCGCGTGCCGCGGGTATTGGCCAAGGTCGCGCGCGTACACCGCCTCGGCCGCATCGCCACCGCGCTGCAATTGCAACTTCCGGCCGCCGCGCCATATCTGTTCACCGGCGTCAAGCTCTCGGTGTCGTACGGCTTCATCGCCGTCATCGCGGCCGAATTCATTCTTGCGCCGGCGGGTCTCGGCCGCGACATCTCCGAGGCGTATGCGGATTTCGACAATCGCCGCATGTACGCGCTGATCCTGTTCATCCTCATCGTTGCCACCTTGGTCAACGCCGTGCTGCACGGATTCGACATGCGCTTGGCCCAACGGCGCAGCGGAGGCCGCGCATGACCGCGACACGCCGTGCCGCCGATACGCTGGTCATTCTGTTCGCGCTCTTGGTGAGCTGGGAGCTGTTGCACAAGATCGCCGGCGAGACCGCGCTGCCGGCGCCGCTGCCAACCCTTGTCTATCTCCTGCACAACCTGACCACACCGCGCTTTCTTGCCAATCTGACAACGACGGCGCTCGAACTCGGCTACGCGCTTATCCTGTCTTACGGTATCGGGCTCGCCATCGGCGTGTGGATGGGCGCGCATCGGCTGTCCGGCGCGGTCGGCGAGCCGATCCTGGTTTCGCTCTACTCGCTGCCCAAAATCACGCTCTATCCGGTCGTCTTGCTCATGTTCGGACTGGGCATTTCCGGCAAGGTCGCATTCGGCGCGCTCCATGGCATCCTTCCGGTCGCGCTCCTCACCATGGGGGCGATCCGCACGATCCCTCAAGTCTATCTGCGTTCGGCGCGCACCATGCAGCTTTCGCCGTGGCAGACGATCGCGCACGTGCTGCTGCCCGCCGCCTTGCCCGAAATATTCACCGGCTTGCGCATTGGCTTCACGGTGACGCTCCTTGGCGTGCTGCTCGGCGAAATGTTCGCTTCGAAGGAAGGCCTCGGTTCGATGATCATGAACGCCGTGCAATTGCTGCAGGGCGAAGAGATGATGATGGTGGCGATCGTGCTGTTTGCCTTCGCGGCGATCGCCAACGGCCTGTTGCTGTGGATCGAGCATCGGCTGCACCGGCGGGTATGAATTCCTCAGTGTCCCGCCCCGCAGGTGTGATCCTCGAGCCGCGCACCGGCAGCGATGTCGAGCAGCAGCGGATTGATCCGGTCAGTGAGCAGGACGAAACCCGGGGCGCCGCCGTCGAACTGCATGCCAACCACGACCAGCGTGCGCATTTTCATGTGTTCACGCGCCCTCGGTATGCCGTCCGCCAACAGCTTGAACGGGTTATACCCGTCGAGCGTCGATCCCATGACCCGCATGGCCCAATACGGATGGCCGCCGACCGGCTCGCCCAGCGCCGCCCATGTGTCGCCGATCGACGAGCGCAGCCGCGCCAGCGTGCTGCGTACATCGGGACGCATGCAGTCGATATGGATGTGAAGCTGGCTCTGCGAGCGCGACAGCACCGAATTGACCGCAAGCCCGACGTTGTCGCGCGGCAGCTCGTGACCGAGCGCCTTTTCGACGAAGCGCCGTTCGACCCACGCCGCGGCGAAATAGTTGGTCGCACCGGGCGCCTGCAGTTCGGGGCTTTCGATGCCGACAATACGGGCCGTTGGAATGAGCAGATACTGCGTCGGGCCGTTGAGATCTTTCAGCACCGCGTAACCGTGATCGACACCGTCTTTCAGATTGACCTCGGCGCAGGGCTTGGGGTCGCCGTGCTGCTCCTGGTTCGGCACGCACTCCCCGTTCACGATGTTCCACAGCGCATTCGGATTGAACACGCTCGGCTTGGCGCCTGTCAGGAACAGCACCGCGGCGAGCGCCGCCATGGCGGCGACGCCGCCCCTGATGACATGCCTCGGCATTCCCCCCGCCTTTCTTCACGCCGCGCCGACGTAGCGCTCGAGCGTCATCGGGTTACCCTTGTGCGCCGGCTCGCGCGGCTCGACGCCGGCAAAACGGCTCGCCTGCGTGTACCACTGGGCGCGCGCCGGCAACTGCCAGCGCCGCGCCGCGGCGAACGAAGCGTCCCAGCGCACCGGCTCGTCCTCGATGTCGATGCATTGGTAGTGCGTGTTGAACAGCTCGATGCGATGGCCGTCAGGATCGCGCATATAGACGAACAAGGCGTGACCGGGCCCGTGCCGGCCGGGACCGAATTCGATGTTCTCGGCAAAGCCCATGTTGAAGGCAAGATCGCACACATAGAAGAACAGGTATGATTCCGGAATGCTGAAGGCGGCATGATGAAGCCGCGGCCCCGCGCCCGGCGCGAACACGATATCGTGGGGATTCCCCTTCCTCTGCAAAAATACGAACAGCGGATCGTCGGTGCCGTCAGCGGCGATATATTCGGACAGGCGAAAGCCGAGCCCCATGTAGAATTCGAGCTGCCGCTGCACATCCGGGACCAAGAGCTGGAAATGGTCGATGCGCTGCGGCACCGCGCCGTGGTGCTTATCGAACTGGACCACGAGCCGCGGCTTGGTCGTCATCGTCGCGCAGAATTCAAGCGGCACACCGAGCTGGTCGCTCACATGCAGCGTCCGGCCCTGATACGGCCGCTCCACCCATTGCGCCGGCAGACCTGCCTTCTCGAAATAATGCTTGGCCTTCTCCAGATCCTCCTCGGTAAAGCAGCGCATCCCGACGCGCTCGGCCTCCGAGACCGCGGCGCGTTTGAGCACCAGCGAATGATGGCACCCCTCGGCGACGCCTCGCAGATAGATCGTGTCGTTATCCTCGTCGCTGACGATGAAGCCGATCAGATCGACGTAGAAGGCGCGGCTCTTGGCCAAATCCTTGACGTGCAGCACAGCGTGGCTGGCGCGGGTAACGTTGAACGGCGGATGGTAATTCGGTTTCGGAATGGACACGACGGGCTCCTTGGGTGGCGACGGAACCGTAGCATACCCCGGCCAGGGGCACGCAAAGGCAAAGCAATCTCGTTCTCGCGGCGCGGGTTTTTGTTCGCGTCCGAGCTATGAGCACGCCATTCCAAAGAACGACGCCACAACCGACCTTCGTCAGAGCAATTCGGCCGTGGAGAGACCGAGGCGCTCAAGATCGGGTACGGCGCACGGACGAACGAACGGACGGAAAAGAAAAAGGAAGCAGAACGCCGACAGACGCGGGTCTACC
>DASZWK010000298.1:0-5657 GCA_035546235.1 Xanthobacteraceae bacterium
GGGTCGGTCGCCCCGGGCAGTTCGCTCAAGCTGCTCTATCCGCTCGAAAGCGCGCCGGCAGCCGGCGACGGCTTCACGGTCTATTACGGTTGCGATCACACGCCGGGTACTTGCCAGAGCAAGTTCAACAATCTCGCAAACTTCCGCGGCTTTCCCTACGTGCCGCCCCCGCAGATGGCGATCTGACATGCTCGATGTCGAAGAAAAGCAGCGCGCGGTGGTGGTCGCCGAGGCGCGGTCCTGGATTGGTACGCCATACCACAACTGCGCCGACATCAAAGGCACTGGCGTCGATTGCGGCATGCTGATCGTCCGCGTGTTTGTCGACACCGGGCTCTGTGCGCCGTTCGATCCGCGGCCCTATCCGGCGGATTGGCATCTGCACCGCAGCGAGGAACGTTATCTCGGCTTTGTATTCGGTCGCTGTTGCGAGATCGAAAATCCGCAGCCCGGCGACGTCATGGTGCTTCGCTTCGGCCGTTGCTATTCGCATGGCGGTATCGTCACGGCGGCCGCGCCGCTTGCGATCGTGCATGCCTATCATCCGGCGCGGCGCGTCATTGAAGATGAAGTCGATCGCAGCGGCCCGCTGTCCGACCCGGCGCGCAAGCCACGCTTCTTCAGTTTTTGGGCAGGTAACATGCGACACGCGAGCGGGTTGGAGGGTGGCGCGAGCGTTTCGCGTGAAAATTGGTCTGGCGCGCAAAATGGGTTGGAGGGCGGCATTTTGCGCGCCATTGAAAAATGAGCGGACTTTTCGGCGGCAGTCAGCCGGTCACGACGCCGGACTATACCGGGCTGCAGATTCAGACAGCGGTCAACACGCTGCCGATTCCGATCGTGTGGGGGATGTCGAAGCTCGCCCCCAATATCGTTTGGTACAATGACTTTGTCACGAACTATGCCAATAGCGGCGGCAAGGGAGGCCTGTTCAGCAGCGGTCAGGGCGAGACGACATACAGCGCATCCGTGATCATGGCGCTGTGCGAGGGCGCGATCGCCGGCATCAATCAGATTTGGAAGGGCCAATCCGTCTACACGCTGGCGGCGCTCGGGTTATCGCTGTTTACCGGAACGGATCCGCAGGCGCCGTGGGGCTATGTGGCCGCGGCCTATCCGGCGCAGGCGCTGGGCTATGAGGGCACCGCCTATCTGGCGGCGGAGAACTATGGCCTTGGCGACAACGCGACGCTGGACAACCATAACTTTGAGGTGCAGGGCCTCCGATACGGCAGCGGCTACGGACAACTGGCTTATAATTCTCTGGATCAGGTCGGCAGTGGCTCGGGCTTTTCGTTTGTCGATGCCGACCCCGCGCTGTGCGTCAGCGACTTTCTGACCGATGCGCAATTCGGCGTCGGTCTGCCGGGCGGCAGCATCGATGCCACGACACTGTTCACCCAGAGCGGAACAGACGCGGCTTATCAGACCTATTGCCGCGCAATCGGTTTGGCGCTGTCGCCTTGTCTTGTCGATCAGGAACAGGCGTCGTCGATCCTGACTCGCTGGCTGCAGCTGACCAACACGGCGGCCGTCTGGTCGGGCGGCTTGCTGCGTTTCATTCCTTACGGCGATACGCCGGTCAGCGGTAATGGCGTCACCTACACGCCGAACGTGACGCCGATCTACAATCTCGACGATGACGACTTCAAGCTTGAAGACAACGAAGATCCCCTGCAGGTGTCGCGCTCCGATCCATACGCGGCCTATAATGTGTGGCGCCTCGAGGCTGCTGACCGCAGCAATGCCTATAATCTGACGACGATCGAATCGCGCGATCAGAGCGCGATCGAACTCTACGGCATGCGCATTGCGCCGACTGTCACCGCGCACGAAATCTGCGATTACGATGTCGCCGCGATCTGTGGCCAGCTCATGGTGCAGCGGGCCGTTTACATTCGCAACACGTACAAGTTCCGCCTGTCCTGGGAATATTGCCTGCTCGATCCCATGGACCTGGTGACGGTGAGCGACCCCATCTTGGGTCTCTCCGATATTCCAATCCGCATCACTGAAATCGAGGAAGACGACAACGGATTCCTGAGCGTGACCGCGGAAGAATTTCCGTTGGGGGTGGCGACCGCGACGCTCTATCCGACGCAACCGGTTGTCAACAACCCGATCAATCGGAATGTCACTGCGGACGCCGTCAATGCGCCGATCATCTTCGAGCCGCCGGCGTCGCTCGTTGGAGCGACGCCTCAGGTGTGGATCGCGGTGTCGGGCGGCTCCGGCGGTGCCGCCGATCCGAACTGGGGCGGCTGCAATGTCTGGCTATCGCTCGATGGGACCTCGTACAGCCAGATCGGCACCATCTCCCAGCCGGCGCGGATGGGAACGATCACCGCGGCGCTGGCGCTGTTTAGCGGTACCAATCCGGACACTGCGAACAGCCTGGCAGTCGATCTCGCCGAAAGCGGCGGCGCGTTGTCGAGCGGCAGTACGACGGATGCGGCGCTCGGCAATACGCTGTGCATCGTCGATACGGAACTGGTTTCCTACGAGACCGCGACGCTGACCTCGGCGCATTGCTATGCGCTGACGACGCTCTATCGCGGACTCTACAATTCGGGACTGGCCGCGCACGCTTCCGGTGCGCGGTTCGCGCGGCTCGATAACGCGATCTTCCAATACGATCTGCCGCCGCAATATATCGGCCAAACGCTTTTCCTGAAATTCCAGTCGTTCAATGTGTTCGGCGGCGGCGTCGAGGCGTTGTCATCGTGCGCCGCCTATACCTACACGCCCACCGGCGGCGGCGCGGACCACCCGGTCGCCGAAGCGATGTTGACCGCAAGTTCGCTCGATTTCGGCTCGGTGGCGGCCGCGCCCGCAGTGAGCGACGACTTCGGCAATTCTCTTGTTCTCGCAGTTGAATGGGACGCCGACTTCGGCGCCGCATAGGAAAGCATCACATGACCACAGCCGTACAGGTTCAATTCCGGCGCGGTACACAATCGCAGATGGCCGCCTTCACCGGCGCGGCCGGCGAGATGAACGTCGACGCCACCAATAATCGCGTTGTGGTGCAGGACGGCACGACGGCCGGCGGCTGGCCCGCCGCGCGGCTGTCGGAGATCGCCGGCGGCTTTCTCAACAAGTTCCGTAACGGCACGATGGACGTATGGCAGCGGGGCACGTCCGGGCTGACCTCGACCACTTCGGGCGCCTACACCGCGGACGGCTGGATCGTGCTGCCGTCCGGCGCCAGCGTCACGGCCGCGCAGGCTGGCGGCCGGCTCGTGACCAAGGCGAGCCTGCAGGTCACGGGCGCGAGCGCGGTCACCGATCTTACCATTAAGCAGCGCATCGAAAGCCTGATGGCGGCAGCCTTCTGCGGCCAGACCGTTACGGTGCAGGCGCAGCTCTTCAACAATACCGGCGGCAGCATCACGCCGAAGCTCACCGTCAACCGGCCGAGTGCGCAGGACAATTACGCCTCGGTCACCGCCGACGTGAACGCCGTCTCGTTGCAGGTTTGTGCGGCGTCGGCGTGGACGCTCGTCTCTTACACCTTCCAGGCAAATGCCGCGTCCTACAATGGACTCGAGATCGCGTTCGACTTTGGCAATAATTTCGGATCGTCCGGCAAATCAGTCCAGATCACCGAGTGCGATATCCGGGTCACCAACGGCGTTCCGACCGGGCTCAATGCCAATCCGCCGGCGCCGGAGCTGCGGCCGGTCGCCACCGAACTGGCATTGTGCCAGCGATATTTCCAAGGCTTTGCCACTTTCGGTGCCTGCGGCATAGGCAACGCAAGCCAGACGCTGGCTGCGCGCATGACCGGGCCGCTGCCGGTCGCGATGCGAACGGCGCCGAGCGTGACGATATCGGGTGTCGGGCTCTACGACGGCACCCATACCGGGACCAGCAGCACGATCAGTACGAATTACACGACCGCAACCGTGTTTCAAGCCGATGTCATGGCTTCCGGATTCAACGTCGGCGGTCTGATTGTTGCCTACAATGCGGGCTCGTCATCGTGGCAATTCTCGGCCGAACTTTGATTGTTACCGAGCGCGCATATCGCGGACGTTGATCTGGCGTAACGGGGGTCGGCTGCATCGCGCAGCAGTCTTTTGCTCACGGCTTACCAAATTTTCGGAATCGCTCGATGAAGCGCGTTTTGTGCTTCTGCGCCGCTGTGGCCATCTGGCTCGTTATTGCCGCTATCGTCATCTCGGCCGCCATCGGCCTCTTCCACCCATAAGCGCCTGATGAACGGGCGGCCTGTCTCCAGCACGGGCTCGCCGCCGGACCAAATAAAGCCGGTGCGGTGCCGGGCGTGCCCGCACGCCGACGGCGAAATCCAGATCGTTGCGTCACCTCGAATGCCGAATGGAGACCGCGGCCGCACCTGCGCGGCCGCGCCGACAACGCGCACACGTTTAACAACGGAGGAATCGCGATGAGCGAGATCATCGACACCAATCACGACACCACGCGGCATCTTTCTGCGCTCAAGGCGGCCGGGATCAAGACGGTCATTCGTTATCTGTCGCCGATCAATCCGCTCGGCGAAAAGTGCGTCAAACCTGCGGAGGCCCACGCAATCGCTGCGGCAGGCTTGCGGCTCGCGCTGGTCTGCGAGGGCTGGGGCGACTTTGCGCACGGCGCCATTTCAGGCGGCGCCGGCGAGCGCGACGGCGAATGGTGCGCGACATACGCTGCGAGCGTCGGCGCGCCGGCCGGCGCATGCATCTATTTTGCCGTCGATACCGATGCGAGCGCGGCGCAGATCAGAAAACTTGTGCTGCCGTATTTTAGCGCGATTACCGCGGCGTTTGCCGAAGCCGACGCGCCCTATCGCCGCGGCGTCTATGGCTCGGGCGACGTCTGCGAGGCGGCGCTCGCGGCGAGCCTCGCGGATCTGTCGTGGCTGTCGTGCTCGATGGGGTGGGGCGGCTCGCGAGCCTATCTTGCCGCAAACACCTGGTCGCTGCGCCAGCACGTGCCCGCGACATTCTGCGGCATCGATGCCGACGCCGATGAGGCCAACGGCGATTTCGGCGATTTCGTGCCGTTTGCGCCGGCGCCGCAAGCTGCGGCCGCGGCATGAAGGCCGCGATCCTCGCGCTGGCGCTCGGGATTGCCGCCGGCGCTGCGGCGCGGGCCGAGAGCGGCATCGCCTCGGTCTACGATTACGGACGCCGCACGGCGAATGGCGAGCGCTTCGATCCGCGCGCCATGACGGCGGCGCACCGCACGTTGCCGTTCGGCACTTTAGCAAAAGTGTGCCGCGCCGGCGCGGAGCCTGCGCGCTGCATCACAGTGCGGATCAACGATCGCGGCCCGTTCGTGCGCGGCCGCATCATCGATCTGACGCCGGCGGCGGCCCATGCGCTGGGCTTCTCGGGATTGGCCCGCGTCACGGTCGAGCCGTTCGGCGCTTACCGGCCGCGGCGCGGCGACTTCGGCTCCTTCTGAACGGCCGCGTTCATCGAAATTCTTCACCCAACCAAGAGGTCAGCATGATGCAGATCGCAAATCCTAAACTCGCCACCGATAAGGCCGAGGTCACGCAGGACATTTCCTGGCTTGGCGCGCGGCTGCGCGAGCCGTCCACTTATGCGGGGCTCGGCATTCTGCTCGCGGCGTTTCATCTCGCCGATGCGGGCGACTGGGTTTCGGCCATCACGGCGATCGGCACCGGC
>DASZWK010000299.1:0-21434 GCA_035546235.1 Xanthobacteraceae bacterium
GGGAGAGGTGACTTGCAGGGAGAGACAATCGAATGCGTATTGTGGTTCACGGGCAGCAGGCGTTCGGCAAGGCAGAGCTTGAAGCGCTGCTCAAGCGCGGCGAGAACGTCGTCGCTGTCTATGTCGCACCGGAAAAGCCCGGCGCCAAGGCCGATCCGCTGAAGGAAGCGGCGCTGGCCGCCAAACTTCCAGTCCACCAGCCTGACTCCTACAAGAAGTCCGAAGTGTGGGAGGAATTCAGGGCGCTCAAGCCCGATCTTCAGGTCATGGCGTTCGTGACGCTGTTCGTGCCGGAAGAATTTCTCAACATCCCGACCCACGGCTCGATCCAGTATCATCCGTCGCTGCTGCCGGCCTATCGCGGCGCCAGCGCCATCAACTGGCCGATCATCAAGGGCGAGACGGAAACTGGCCTGTCGATCTTCTGGCCCGATAACGGGCTCGATACCGGCGACGTGCTCTTGCAGAAGAAAACACCGATCGGTCCGAACGACACGCTCGGCACCGTCTATTTCGACCGGCTGTTTCCGATGGGCGTCGACGCGATGCTGGAATCGGTCGATCTCGTGAAGGCCGGCAAGGCGCCGCGCATCAAGCAGGACGAAGCGAAAGCGACCTACGAGGGCCGCTGCGGCCCCGAGAACGCCAAGATCGACTGGGGCAAGCCGTGGGAGCAGATCGACCGGCTGATTCGTGGTTGCAATCCGGCGCCGGGTGCATGGACAACGCTCGACGGCAAGCAACTGAAGATCTTCGACGCCAAGCCGTTGCCGGCCAAGGATCCGAAAGGGATCGCCGGCAAGCTCGGCGAGATTGCCGCGGTGGAGGCGGACGGCTTCACCGTGGTGTGCGCCGATGGGCGCTTCAAAGTAACGCGCGTTCAGCCCGCCGAGGGCAAAAAGATCGAAGCCGGCGAATGGGCGAAATCCGCAAACCTTCAAGTCAAGGCAAGGTTCACATGACTTTCGATTGTCGTCCCCGCGAAGGCGGGGACCCAGTAATCACCGAACCTCCGGTGTGTACTGGATGCCCGCCGTCGCGGACATGACAGCGTCGTGCCGCATCACACTTTTCATTGGATCATCAAATATGCCCGCCTCACAGCACCAGTCGCCCAAATCGGATATTGAAATCTCGCAGGCCGCCAAGAAGCGGCCGATCGTCGAGATCGCCCGCGAGAAGCTCGGCATCGGACCCGAAAATCTCGAGCCGTACGGCCACTACAAGGCCAAGCTGTCGATGGATTTCATCCAGTCGATTCAGAGCCGGCCCAATGGCAAGCTCATTCTCGTCAGTGCCATCAACCCGACGCCGGCGGGCGAGGGCAAGACCACCACAACGGTGGGGCTCACGGATGCCCTCAACCACATCGGCAAGAAGGCGATGCTCTGCATCCGCGAGCCGTCGCTTGGCCCGTCGTTCGGCATGAAGGGCGGCGCCGCCGGCGGCGGTTACGCGCAGGTCGTGCCGATGGAAGACATCAATCTGCACTTCACCGGCGATTTCCATGCCATTACGTCGGCGAACAACCTGCTCGCCGCGCTGCTCGATAACCACGTCTATTGGGGCAATGCGCTCGGCATCGACGAGCGCCGCGTCACCTGGCGCCGCGTGCTCGACATGAACGACCGTGCGCTCCGTCACATCGTCAATTCGCTTGGCGGCGTCGCCAACGGCTTTCCGCGCGAGGACGGTTTTGACATCACGGTTGCGTCCGAGGTCATGGCGATCTTCTGCCTCGCCCGCAATATCGAAGACCTCAAGAAGCGGCTGGGCAATATCGTCGTCGCCTATACGCGCGACCGCAAGCCGGTGCGCGCCAGCGATCTCAAGGCGCACGGTGCCATGGCGGTGCTGCTCAAGGACGCGCTGTCGCCGAACCTCGTGCAGACCATGGAAGGCACGCCGGCCTTCATTCATGGCGGACCGTTCGCCAATATCGCGCACGGCTGCAATTCCGTGCTCGCGACGACAACCGCGCTCAAGCTCGCCGATTACGTGGTGACGGAAGCGGGTTTTGGCGCCGACCTTGGCGCCGAGAAGTTCATGGATATCAAATGCCGCAAAGCCGGCATTGCGCCGGATTGCGTCGTGTTGGTGGCGACGATCCGCGCGCTCAAGATGCACGGCGGCGTCAAGAAGGAAGATCTCAAAGCCGAAAACCTCAAGGCGCTGGAAGCCGGCATGGCCAACCTGCAGCGTCACGTTGAGAACATGCAGAAGTTCGGCATCGTACCGGTGGTCTCGATCAACCGCTTCTCGGCCGATACAGACGCTGAGATCAAACTGGTCGAGGAGAAATGCAAAGCGCTCGGCGTCGAAGCACTGATGGCCGATCACTGGGCCATGGGCGGCGCCGGTGCAGCCGATGTCGCGCGGGCGGTCGTTAAGATCGCCGACAGCGGCAAGAGCAAGCTGAAATTCCTTTATCCTGACGACATGCCGCTGGTTGAGAAAATCCGCACCATCTGCCGCGAGATCTATCGCGCCAAGGACATCTCCATGGACAAATCGGTGCGCGATCAGCTCGCCTCGTTCGAGGCGATGGGCTACGCCAAGTCGCCGATCTGCATGGCAAAGACGCAGTACAGCTTCACCACCAACCCGGATGCCAAGGGCGCGCCGAGCGACCACATCATTCCGGTGCGCGAGGTACGGCTCTCGGCCGGCGCCGAGTTCGTCGTCGTGATCTGCGGTGAGCTTCTTACCATGCCGGGCCTGCCGCGCGTGCCTTCCGCGGATTCGATCGACGTCGGGCCTGACGGCAAGATCGTCGGGCTGTTCTAATCAACCGGCCGCTCGTCACCCCGAACGCGGACACATCCATCACACTGGATTCCCGCGGCGGGAATGAGCAGATAAGATTCACGCATTGCCACAACAGGAGTTCCCTATGCTGAAGTTCTATTACAGCGGCGCGCCGAACCCCACCAAGGTCGCGCTGTTCCTGGAAGAAACCGCTACGCCCTATGACGCCATTCCGGTCGACACCCGCAAGGGCGAGCAGCACAAGCCGGAATTTCTCGCGATCAATCCGAACGCCAAACTGCCCGCCATCGTCGATGGCGACGTCACCGTGTTCGATTCAAGCGCGATCCTGCTCTATCTCGCCGAAAAGACCGGAAAGTTCTTGCCGGCGAAAACCGACAAGGCACGCGGCGAATTGTTGTCGTGGATGTTCTTCGTCTCCTCGGGCGTCGGCCCGTATTTCGGCCAGGCGGTGCATTTCCGCAATTATGCGCCGGAGAAGCTGCCCTACGCCATCAACCGTTATGTGTTCGAAGGCCAGCGGCATGCCGGCATCCTCGATGCGCGGCTCGCCAAGCACAAATACATGCTCGGCGACACCTACACGATCGTCGACATGAACGTGTGGGGCTGGGCGCGCATGCTGCCGAACGTGATCGGCGAAGGCGCCTGGGACAAGTACAGGAACGTCAAGCGGCTGGTCGACGAGATCAATGCGCGCCCCGCCGCGCAAAAAGCCTCGACCCTCAAGGATCGTCACAAGTTCAAGACCGAGATGGACCAGGAATCGCTTCACGCCATGTTCCCCCATCTCAAGGAGAAGGTAGCGTAGTTTCGCGGTTGCCTACTGCAATGAATGCGGCGCGGCTTTCGGGCCGCGCCGTTTCGATTCTGACGCTGGCAGAGCTAGGAAAGCACGCGTATCAAATGCAGCGCAGCGACGAGGCCAGCGATCGAAAGAATGACCGAACTCACGAAGTAGAACCCCGCTGCAGCCAATTCGCCGCGCTCGATTAGATAATAGGTGTCAAGCGAGAAGGTCGAGAATGTCGTAAAGCCACCGCAGATGCCGACCGTCAGAAATATACGCACTGACTGGGGCAAACTCCATTTGAATGCAAACAGCCCGGCGAATGCTCCGATCAGCATGGAGCCCGCAATATTGATGATCAGCGTGCCCCACGGAAAATTAAGTCCGAACAGCTTCCCCGATCCGATGCCGACCAGATAACGCGCGACTGAGCCGACGGCGCCGCCAAGCGCGACGGCCAGAATGAATACCCAGTTCAAGGCTTGCCCTCCTCGTCAAACGGTTACTCACGGCCGCGCGGCGCGGTCGGAGCGAGCAAATTCCTGACAGGCTTGGCGGAGGGAATAGCCCCTACCGACGCCTGACGCGTCCGGTAGGAGTCATCAGCCTTGCGGCGGTTATCGGGGGACCCCATCCCCATCAACGTGTGAGGAAAATAGCCGTCGCGGCTTGCGTGTCAAGATTTCCGCAGCAAAAGCGGCACGGCTTTTGGGCCGCGCCGCTGGTCTTCGGGCTTCTGAGGCGACGAGGCGCTTACTGAAACAGCTTCATCGCGTTGATCAGGGTCTGGATCACGCCCAAGGTCAGCGGAATGCCGACAAAGAGCCAGGCAAGCGCGAGCTGCCACCCCTGTGTGCCGTGTTGAGCATTATCAGTCATGTCGTTTCCCCCTAAGCGCCGGCCGGCTCGCCGGTGGCATCAACCGCCACTTGGCCCATTATCGCTTCGTGGTCCGGCTTCATGTGGAAACGGTGATGCACTGCCTTGATGAGCGCATTACAGATGAAGCCGATCACCAGGAGCCCGGCCATGATGTACATGGTGACGTTATAGGCCTGCGCCTTTGGCACGCCGTGAGTGACGTTATACTCGCGGATATAGTTCACCAGCACCGGGCCGAAAATGCCGGCCATCGACCACGCGGTGAGCAACAGGCCGTGAATGGCGCCGACGTAACGCGTGCCGAACATATCTCTCAGATACGCCGGCACGGTGGCGAAGCCGCCGCCATACATGCTGATGATCACCAGGAAGCAGCAGACAAATCCGACCACGCTGCCGATGCTGCCGGTGTAAGGCACTGTGCAGTACAGCAGGAAGCCGAGTACCATGAAGACGAAGTAGGTGTTCTTGCGGCCGATATAATCGGACATTGATGCCCAGAAGAAGCGGCCGCCCATATTGAACAGACTCATCAGGCCGACGAAGCCCGCCGCGGCGACCACGGAGACCTTGCCGGGGAACATTTCTTGACTCATGGCGGAGGCTTGGCCGAGCACGCCGATGCCGGCGGTCACGTTCAGGCACAACACCCACCAGATCAGCCAGAATTGCGGCGTCTTGAGCGCGTCATAGACGAAGACGTCATTCCTGGTGATCAGCTTCGATGCCGCCGCGGGCGTATAGCCCGCAGGCTTCCAACCCGGCGCCGGGACGCGCACGATGATCGATCCGACCATCATGAAGACGAAATAGACCGCGCCCAGCACGATGAAGGTTTCGGCGACGCCGACATGGCTCGATGTCGAGAATTTGCTCATCAGCCACACTGACAACGGGGAGGCGATGAAGGCGCCGCCGCCGAAGCCCATGATGGCCATGCCGGTCGCCATGCCGGGCCGGTCGGGGAACCATCTGATCAAAGTCGAGACCGGCGAGATGTAGCCGATGCCGAGAGCAACACCCCCAATCACGCCGTAACCGATATAGATGGCCCACAAGTTGTGGATGTAGACGCCGAAGGCGGAGATGAAGAAGCCGCCGGCCCAGCAGCAGGCCGCGGTGAACATGGCGCGGCGCGGTCCGCCTTCTTCGACCCAGCGGCCAAATACTGCCGACGACACACCAAGGAAGAAAATTGCGATTGAAAATATCCAGCCGAGTTCGGGGAGATTCCAATCGCCCGGGGCCGATTTGGCGACGCCGATGAGCTTGGTCATCGGCAGGTTGAATACGCTGAACGCATAGGCTTGGCCGATGCACAGATGAACGCACAACGCCGCCGGCGGCACCATCCAGCGGTTGAAGCCGGGCCCGGCAATCGTGTTGCTCCGATCGAGAAAGCTCATCGCGCGGTTCCTCCTGCGTTACCCCCAAAAGGCATGCGCTTTTTGCGCATTTTTCCTTCTGGCGCCGACGAAACGGCGCCACAGGGCACTCAATCATAGGTTCCGCTTCAATAGAAGATGTCTATTTGATGATTGACAAATTTAACCGTTGAGGTGTGGGCTTTTTTTAGGAATTTATCCGCATCGCGGTTCCGACGGTTACTCTCGCCCCGGCCAGAAAAAAAGCGCCGCCTTCGTTCCAGAAGGCGGCGCTCGTCATAGAGACGTTTCTTATCGTTCTACTGGAACAGCTTCATCGCGTTGATGAGTGTCTGGATCACTCCCAAGGTGAGTGGAATACCGACGAACAGCCACGCGAGCGCGAGTTGCCACGCCGTTGTGCCCTGTTGTTGGGTGTCATAAGCCATGATCTTTCCTCCCTATGCGCCGGCCGGTTCACCCGCCGCACCGACAGCGATCTGCGCCATTTCGGCTTCGTGATCGGGTCTCATATGGAAGCGGTGGTGAACAGCCTTGACCAAGGCGTTGCAGATAAAGCCGATCACCAAGAGCCCGGCCATGATGTACATGGTGACGTTATAGGCGTCGGCCTTTGGCACGCCGTGAGCGACGTTGTAGGCCCGGATGTAGTTCACCAGTACGGGGCCGAAGATGCCGGCCATCGACCACGCGGTGAGCAGCAAGCCGTGGATGGCGCCGACATAACGCGTGCCGAACATATCCCTCAGATACGCCGGCACGGTGGAGAAGCCGCCACCATACATGCTGATGATCACCAGGAAGCAGCAGACGAATCCGACCACGCTGCCGATCGCGCCAGTGTAGGGCACGGTGCAGTACAGGATGAAGCCTAGCACCATGAACACGAAGTAGGTGTTGCGGCGGCCGATATAGTCGGAAACCGTCGCCCAGCAAAACCGGCCGCCCATGTTGAACAGGCTCATCAGTCCGACAAAGCCTGCCGCCGCGACCGGCGTGATGTGGCCGGGGAACATTTCCTGACTCATCGCGGAAGCCTGGCCGAGCACGCCGATGCCGGCGGTCACGTTGAGGCAAAGGATCCACCAGATCAGCCAGAACTGCGGCGTCTTCAGCGCGTCATAGACGAACACGTCGTTCGTCGTGATCAGTTTCGTGGCCTGCACCGGCGGCGTGTAGCCTGCCGGCTTCCAGCCCGGAGCCGGTACGCGCACGATGACAGAGCCGACCACCATGAACACAAAATAGATCGCGCCCATGACGATGAAAGTTTCGGCGACGCCGATATGGCTTGTGGTGTTGAATTTGCCCATCAGCCACACCGACAGCGGAGCAGCGATGAAGGCGCCGCCGCCGAAGCCCATGATGGCCATTCCTGTTGCCATGCCGGGCCGGTCGGGGAACCATTTGATCAGCGTCGATACCGGCGAGATGTAGCCAATACCAAGACCGCAGCCGCCGATCACGCCGTAGCCGATATAGATGACCCACAGATTGTGGATATAGACGCCGAACGCCGAGATGAAGAAGCCGCCGGCCCAGCAGCACGCCGCCGTGAACATGGCGCGGCGCGGTCCACCTTCCTCGACCCAGCGGCCGAAAACGGCCGACGAGACGCCGAGGAAGAAAATCCCCAGCGAGAAGATCCAGCCCAGTTGGGTGAGCTTCCAATCGCCCGGCGCCGATTGCGAAATGCCGATCAATTTGGTCATCGGCAGATTGAACACGCTGAACGCATAGGCTTGGCCGATGCACAGGTGCACGCACAGCGCTGCTGGCGGCACCATCCACCGGCTGAAGCCGGGCCGAGCAATCGTGTTGCTCCGATCGAAAAAGCTCATCGTGCGGTCCTCCCCTGGCTCGTCGACCCGATTTTTCTTGTCGGACGGCGCACCGCCGCGCCTCAGTTTCCCAAAGGCGTGCCTACTCCGTCCGATGCAGAGTGCGGATGGCGATTTGTTGAATCAATGCGGGACATCCTATCGCGCGATAGAAGAGTCAGATGGTGCGATCGTGGGCCGTTCCAGTTTCAAAGGGAGCTCTGTGGGCAGCGGCCCGGCGCACGCCACTCCGTCGAGGCGCGTTGACCTGTTTGCGGGATGCTCAGCAGCCCCGGAGCAAGCGGCGGATGCCAGCCAATAGGCGCTGGATGGAGGCTTCTGCTCAGTCGGCCAGGAGCTGGGCCGCGCGGCGGCCTTCCGCGACCAGCGCGGCCGTCAGCGGCTTCATCGGCTGCCTGGATGGTACCAAGAGCCCAATCATGTGGCTCACGTCCGGCTCGACGATGGGAATCGCCCTCAGCACTTCGGTGAGGCCAAGTGTCGCGGCGAGCCGCAACGGCATCACGCTCGCCCAGCGCCCGGTGCGGACGTGGGAATAGAGCACGATCATCGAATTCGATTCGAGGCCTGGCCGTGGATCGCCGCCGGCATCGCGCAACAGGCTATCGATGACACGCCGAAGCTGCGTATCTGGCGTCATCAGGCACAGCGGAATTTGGGCGACTTCGGCCCATGTCACATTGGTGCGGTTGCCGAGCGGGGCATCGGCGGCGGTTAGCAGGCAATAGCGCTCGCGATAGAGCGGAATACCGGTAATTCGCCCGCTCGGCTCGCTGCCCAGATAGGACACCCCGGCGTCGATCTCGAGATTGTCCAGAAGGTGGAAAATCTCTTCGGCGGTGGCGGATAAGACGGTGAATTGCACCTCGGGATGTCGCTCGCGATAAAGCGTGGTCAACGTCTCGATCATGCCCAAAGTGGTCTGAACAGCGGCGATACGCAGCTTTCCGCTAAGACCGTGCTTGAGCGCGTGAACCTCCTCGCGCATGGCGCGGGTGTCACCGACGATGCGGCGGGCCCATTCAAGAACCCGCTCGCCTTCCGTCGTGAAATTCTGGAATCGCGAGCCGCGATTGACCAGCAGAATGCCGAAACTATCCTCTAGTTGCTTGATGCCGGCCGACAGCGTCGGTTGGGTCACGCCGCAGGTCTCGGCGGCCCGGCCGAAATGGCCCTGTCGTGCCAGTGCCAGCAGAAACTCCAATTTGTCGATCACTGCGCTCCCCGCCTAGAAATCACGGATTCGGTTGGAAAATCCGGGACAAATGCCTATGTTGGCAGCACCGTCATGATCGGTTATTCCAGAGGATAGTCAACGTATCAATAGATGTAGTCTATTGAACGGTCTGAATTCCGACATATCGCCTTGGACCATTTCCGGTTGACTTTGAGACTGAGATGCCCCTGACCGAACCGCCAGCAATACAGCCGCAGCAGGACAGTGGCCGGAGCGGCCGCCGCCGGCCGCCGCGCACCCCGAAGGGCCGGCAGATCGATCCGCAGGCGTTGGCCGACGTCCAGGCGCTGCTGATCGACCGGCCGCGTCGCCGCGATCTGCTCATCGAGCACCTTCATCTGATTCAGGATCATTATGGGCATATCTCGGCCGCGCATCTTGCGGCGCTGGCCAGTGAGATGAAGCTTGCGCTCACCGAAGTGTTTGAGGTGGCGACGTTCTATGCGCATTTCGATGTTGTGAAGGAGGGCGAGACGCCGCCACCGCCGGTCACGGTGCGCGTCTGCGATTCGCTCTCCTGCGCGCTTGCCGGATCCGAGCGCCTGCTCGAACAAGTTTCGAAGCGGCTCGGACAAGGTGTGCGCGTGGTGCGGGCGCCCTGCATGGGTGCGTGCGATCGGGCGCCGGCCTGCGCGGTCGGCCATGTCCAGGTGCTCAACGCCGATGTTGAAAAACTTGCCGGGGCGGTGGCGAAGCCCGCGCACGCGCATGTCTATCCGACGCCGAACGAATTCGATGCCTATGTCAAAAATGGTGGCTACCGGCTGCTCGAGGCCTGCACCGGCGGTTCGCGCAGCCGCGAAGATATTATCAAGATCGTCAGCGATGCGGGCCTGCGCGGGCTCGGCGGCGCCGGATTCCCCACCGGGCGCAAATGGTCGCTGGTGCGGGCCGAACCCGCGCCGCGTCTGTTCGCTGTCAATTGCGATGAAGGCGAGCCCGGCACCTTCAAGGACCGCTATTATCTCGAACGCGATCCGCATCGCTTCATCGAAGGCATGCTGATCGCGGCTTGGGTCGTCGAAGCTGCCGACACGTATCTCTACGTTCGCGATGAATACCCTGAAATCATCCTGTTGCTGCAGCAGGAGATCGCCAAGGCCGAGCAAGCCGGGCTTTCCACACACACCAAAATCCATCTGCGCCGCGGCGCGGGCGCCTATATCTGCGGCGAAGAGTCCGCGATGATCGAATCGATCGAGGGCAAGCGCGGTCTGCCTCGCCATCGTCCGCCCTATGTGGCGCAAGTCGGCCTGTTTGGCCGGCCGACGCTCGAACAGAATGTCGAAACGCTGTTCTGGGTGCGCGACATTGTGGAAAAAGGCGTGGAGTGGTTCACCTCGCAGGGCCGCCACGAACGCAAAGGCTTCCGCAGCTTCTCGGTCTCCGGCCGTGTCAAGAATCCCGGCGTGAAACTTGCACCTGCGGGCGTCACCGCGCGCGAACTGATCGACGAATTCTGCGGCGGCATGGCCGACGGCCACACCTTCAAGGGCTATCTGCCGGGCGGCGCGTCGGGCGGCATCTTGCCGGCGTCGATGGCCGATATTCCACTCGATTTCGGCACGCTGGAAAAATACGGCTGCTTCGTCGGCTCCCACGCGGTTGTGATTCTGTCCGATAAGGACGACATGAAAGCGGTGGCGCTCAATCTGATCAGATTTTTTGAGGATGAGAGCTGCGGGCAATGCACGCCGTGCCGCGTCGGCACCGAGAAGGCGGCGGAGCTTATGGCCAAGGGGCCATGGGATGCCGCCCTGCTCGACGAATTGTCGGTAATGATGCGCGATGCCTCGATCTGCGGCCTCGGCCAGGCGGCGCCCAATCCGCTGTTATCTGTGCTAAAATATTTTCCGGATGAACTGAAGAAACCGCTGGGACGTTGGTGACCGAAGGTTTGTGCAATGAGCGACAGCAAACAAGACAAACCCGTCGGCTACGGCCACGTTAACAAAGGCGCCGCCGGCGGCCCGGCCTATGGCGAAGGTAAGCCGGGGGTGGCCCATACGGCGCCGGCCGATAAATCTGCCGGCAAGGGCGAGGGCGCGACCGGGAAAACCTTCACCATCGATGGCCAAGACGTCGACATCCGTGAAGGCGAGACCATTTTTCGCGCCGCAGAACGGCTCGGCATCGACCTGCCGCACCTGTGCTATTCGCCCGCACCCGGTTATCGCCCGGACGGTAATTGCCGCGTCTGCATGGTCGAGATCGAAGGCGAGCGCGTGCTGGCGGCGAGCTGCATCCGCACGGCGTCTCCCGGCATGAAGGTCAAGACGCAGACCGATCGCGCCAAGGCCGCGCGGCGCATGGTGGCCGAGCTTCTCGTCACCGATCAGCCCGATCAGGCGCACGCTCACGATCCGGCGTCTCAGCTTTGGCAGGTCGTGACCGAGATGCAGGTCAAGAGGGGCCGTTTCCCGCAACGCCATAGTCCTGCTCCGGACCGCAGCCATCCGGCGATGGCGGTCAACCTCGACGCCTGCATTCATTGCAATTTGTGCGTCCGCGCCTGCCGCGAAGTGCAGGTTAACGACGTGATCGGCATGGCCGGACGCGGCCATGGCGAAAAGATCGTGTTCGACTTCGACGATCCGATGGGCGCTTCGACCTGCGTGGGCTGCGGCGAATGCGTGCAGGCCTGCCCGACCGGCGCACTGATGCCCGCGACGCTTGTCGACGCCAACAACATCTTCAAGGGTAAGGCCGACCGCGCGGTTGACAGCGTCTGTCCGTATTGCGGCGTCGGCTGCCAGCTCACCTATCACATCAAGGACGACAAGCTGCTTTACGTCACCGGCAAGAACGGCCCGGCGAACGAGCAGCGGCTGTGCGTGAAAGGCCGCTACGGCTTCGACTACGTCCACAATCCGCAGCGGTTGACCAAGCCAATGATCCGCAAGGACGGCGTGCCGAAAATTCCGCACGAATTTATCGATCCGTCGAATCCGTGGACGCATTTTCGCGAAGCCACATGGGACGAGGCGCTCGACCGCGCGGCTTCGGGCTTGAAGAAGATCCGCGACCGCGACGGACCGCAAGGACTGGCCGGCTTCGGCTCGGCCAAGGGATCGAACGAAGAGGCATATCTCTTCCAGAAGCTGGTACGCACCGGCTTTGGCACCAACAACGTCGATCACTGTACGCGGCTCTGCCACGCCTCCTCGGTTGCGGCGCTGATGGAAGGCGTCGGTTCCGGCGCGGTCTCCGCCACCTTCAACGAGTGCAAAAACTCGGAGGTGATCTTCGTTATCGGCGCCAACCCGACCGAAAACCATCCAGTCGCCGCCACGTTTTTCAAACAGGCGAAGAAGCGCGGTGCGACGATGATCGTCGCCGATCCGCGCGGCCAGGCGCTCAAGCGCCACGCCACGCACATGCTGCAGTTCAAGAACGGCACGGACGTGGCGATGCTCAACGGCATGCTCAACACGATCGTGTCCGAGAAGCTTTACGACGAACAATATATCCAAACTTATGTCGAGGGCTTCAAGCCGTTCTGCGAGAGCATCAAGGACTACACGCCGGAGGAAATGGCGCCGATCTGCGGCATCGAGGCCGATGTCATCCGCACCGTGGCGCGCAAGTTCGCCCGTGCCAAGTCGGCGATCATCTTCTGGGGCATGGGCATTTCGCAGCACACCCACGGCACCGACAACGCGCGCTGCCTGATCGCACTGTCGCTGATCACCGGCCAGATCGGCCGCCCGGGCACCGGACTGCATCCGCTGCGCGGGCAAAACAACGTGCAGGGCGCTTCCGACGCCGGTCTCGTTCCGATGTTCTTCCCGGACTACAAGGCGGTCGACGATCCGCAAATCCGCGCACGCTACGAGGACGCCTGGGGCGTCAAGCTCGATCCCAAGAAGGGACTGACCGTCGTCGAGATCATGGACGCGGTACACCACGACGTGGTCAAGGGCATGTACATCATGGGTGAGAACCCGGCGATGTCCGACCCCGATCTCAATCACGCCCGTCAGGCGCTGGCTCACCTGGAACATCTCGTGGTGCAGGATCTGTTCCTCACCGAAACCGCCGCCTATGCGGACGTTGTGCTGCCGGCTTCGGCTTGGCCGGAGAAGGACGGCACTGTCACCAACACCAATCGCCAGGTGCAGATGGGCCGCCACGCGCTGCCGCTGCCTGGCGACGCCCGCCAAGACATCTGGATCATTCAGCAGATCGCAAATCGCATCGGCTGCAACTGGAACTACGCCGATGTCGGCGAGGTCTATACCGAGATGGCGTCGCTGATGCCGTCACTCGACAATATCTCGTGGGAGCGGGTCATGCGCGAGAGTGCGGTGACCTATCCGGCTGACGCCCCCGATCAGCCCGGTCATGACGTGGTGTTCGACAAGGGTTTTCCGCGGCCGGGCGGCTTCGGCAAGCTGGTTGCCGCCAAGCTGCAGCCGCCGGACGAGACGCCCGACCACGAATATCCGTTCATCCTCACGACCGGGCGCGAACTCGAACATTGGCACACCGGGGCCATGACGCGCCGGGCGACGGTGCTCAATGCGCTCGAACCGGCCGCGGTCGCGTCGGTGTCGCGCGGCACCATTTCCAAGCTCGGCATCAACCCGGGCGACATGATCCGTGTCTCGACACGTCGCGGCGTGGTTGAACTCAACTCGCGCCAGGACGACGCCATTCCGGACGGTGTGGTGTTCATTCCGTTCGCATTCGTCGAGGCGGCGGCAAACCTGCTCACCAATCCGAAGCTCGATCCGTTCGGCAAGATTCCGGAATTCAAGTTCTGTGCCGCCAAAGTCGAGGCGGTCGCACCCCGGCTCGAAGCCGCCGAATGATCAGAGCGTCGTGCGCTGTGCCCCGGTTGAGGGCTCATGCAACGGCGGGTTCGATGCCACGGGCGCCGGGCCGAGCGAGAACGCCAGCACGATATCGTCTGGCGCTTGCTTGAATTCCTTCGTCACCGCCTGGCGTACCGTCTCGGCCAATTCGGTGAGGGCCTTGTCGCGATAGAGGTGCGGAAAGGTGACCGTCACCTTGTTCAGCCGGCCATTGTGCCAATTGAAGCCGACTTCCGGCTTCATGCCGGTCGCCGCCGCCAAATCGTTACGGACGTCGCTCACGTGCTTGAAGCCGTCGAACAGGGTATCGGCGACACTGCAGCCGGCGAGGCTGATCGCAACGGCAAGCAAGACTGCAATTTTCGTCATCTGAGGGTTTCCCGATACGCCGGTCGGCGCGACTCCTATTGGAGGCCTGAGACCGCGTTCCGGTTCAAAGACCTATGATAATTTCTGCGACCTGCCTGGGGTCGCCCATTCGAAGCGCCGTAATGGCAGGCGTTACGGAATACGCCCGTCGTGTATGCTGTAGTAATGACTGACGAGGATGTGCGCGAGGACGATCCGCACGGCGAGATCGAGCGCATCGAGGTCCAGATCGACGAACTCGCCGCGCGGCTCGAAAGCTGCCGCAAATTCATCTTGATCGCGCGTATTGCCGTCGTGGCGGGCGCCATTCTGCTCGCGGCGGTGTTGCTTGGCCTCCTGCCTTTCGATCCGCGGCTCCTGCTGGCCGCGATCACCGCGTTGCTTGGCGGTATCGTTCTGTGGGGCACGAACCACTCGACCGCGGACGAAGCCACGCAGGAACTCGCGGCCGCAGAGGCGGAGCGCGCCAGATTGATCGGCTCGATTGCGCTGCAAGTCGTTACCGAGCGACCGACACTGCACTGACAGCCGTTGCCGCGACATCGTAGGCGAAATATCCTTGTGAAAAATCGCAAGGAGGGCGCCCCATGGCTCAGTCCTATGTTTATGCCGGTGTCGGCGGGTATTACGGCGGCAACGAAGGCAACCTCGCCGGTGTATTTCGCCGCGACGCCGAGAGTTCCGAATGGACGCACGTTTTGATGGAGCCCGAAGCCTACACAGTGTTCGTGCATCCACGCGATCCAAATCTCGTTCTCGCCGGCACCAAGGACGGCATCTACCGCAGCACCGATCGCGGTGCGACGTTCCGGCGGGCCAATTTCCCCGATAGCGGTGTGCAGATCTGGTCATTCCTGGCCGATCCGGCCGATCCGCGGCGCCTGCTCGCCGGCGGTTCGCCGGTCTCGATCTATCGTAGTGATGACGGCGGCGAGACCTGGACGAGCCAAACCAATCCGCGCTTGCCCGATCGCGGCAAGGCGCCATTTGCGGTCCGCGTCATGCGGTTCGCCCGGCATCCGGCCCGGCCGGACGAAATCTACGCCGCCCTCGAAATCGGCGGGGTGATGCGTTCGACAGACGGCGGAGCCACCTGGGCCGACACCAGTGATGATCTGATCCACATGTCCGTCGCCGAGCCGCGCCTGCGCTCCAAGATCGTCAGCGACACCGAAGCGGAGGGGATGCTCGACGGCCATGCCATCTGCATGAGCGCCGCCGATCCGGACAGCGTCATCCTCGCGGTGCGCATGGGCCTGTTCCGCAGCCGCAATCAGGGCAAGAGCTGGGAGGATTTGCGGGTCGACCGTTTTTCGCCGTTCACCTACGGACGCGATGTGAAGGTCTCGCCGCAGGACGCGCGCACGCTTTACGCCTGCCTGTCCGTCGCCGCCTCATCGAAGGATGGCGCACTTTATCGCAGTCGCGATCTTGGCAGCACGTGGCAGCGCTTCGACAAGGTCAAGCCGCACGGCACGCTGATGTCGGTCGCGCTGCATCACGGTGATGCCAAGCAGGTCTACATCGCCGCTCGCTACGGCGAGGTTTTCGGCACCGCCGACGGCGGCGAGAGCTGGCGCGAAACGCCGCTGCCCGCGGGTGTGCAGCACATCTACGCGTTAGCCTGCGGATAGTTACGTTTTCGCATCCTTGAAATACGGCTCGACGGTGCCGGAGAGCTTTATGGTCAGCGGATTGCCGTAGCGGTCCTTCGCCTTGCCGGCGGGCACGCGGATCCAGCCTTCGCTGACGCAATACTCCTCGACGTTGGTCTTCTCCGCGCCCTTGAAGCGGATGCCGACGTCGCGCTTGAGCGCTTCGGCGTCGTAATAGGGGCTGTGCGGATCGTTGGAGAGACGGTCGGGCGGCGTATCGGGCATCGTCGTCCTTTAATCGGTGGGTTGAAGGTGTGCGTCCTTGGCAAGCTTCAGCGTCCCGGCCATATCGTCGCTGACGAATTTGTCGAATTGCGCAACGGTCAAAAGCTGTTCTTCGACGCCGAGTTTTTTCAATTTTTCCTGGACCTCAGGGACCTGGAGCGCTTTTTCGATCTCGTCGTGCAGCTTGTTGACGATGGCGCTCGGCGTCTTCGCCGGCGCGGCGACGCCGCCCCAGAACACGTACTCGGCTTCGGGATATCCGGCCTCGGCAACGGTCGGGGTGTTCGGCAGCAATGTCGCACGTTTGGCCGTACTGACGGCCAGCACCGTGACCTTGCCGGCATTGATGAGCGGCACTGCCGGTGCGGCGGGGACGCAGTAGAAGTCGATCCGGCCGGCCATCACCTCGGTCACACCTTCGGCGCCTCGAAACGGGATGTGACGGGCATCGATGTGCGCCGCGACAAGCAGGCGCTCGGCGGCCATGTGCGAGGCCGATCCCACTCCGGCCGATGCAAAGGTCAAGGCGCCGGGCTTGGTTTTGGCGGCGGCGATCAGATCAGCGAGCGTCTTGAAATGGCGTGCCGGCGCGGCGACGAGCACGGTGGGCTGGATGCCAATCAGGCTGACCGGCGCAAAGGCGTGTATCGCATCGTAAGGCAGCACTTTGTGAAAGACGACTTGGGAGCTTAACGACGCGGAGCTGAGAAGAAGCGTATAGCCGTCGGGTTCGGCCTTGGCGACAAAGTCGGCCGCCAGCGTTCCGCCGGCGCCGGGTTTGTTTTCGATGAGCAGCGCTTGGCCGAGCTGTTTTGAGACGCGATCGAATACGATGCGCGCCACCGTGTCGCCGGCATTGCCCGCGGTGAAAGGGCTGATCACCTTGATGGGTCTGCTCGGCCAAGTCGCGGCGCCGGCCGTGACGGCGGCGGCAAGTACCACGGCCATCGTCATCAACGCGGCAACCCAGCTGCGACGTGGTGTCATCCCTTCCTCCCAGATCGGTAGTGACAATTCTAACCCGAGTTACTCGATCGACATTCCCGCGGCCTTGAGCGGCGCGCCATTCTTCTCGATTTCGGGACCGATGATGCTTTGCAAATAGGCCGTGGTCTGATGTTCGGGCGGCACCACGAAGGTTCCGGTTGCCGCAAGCTGTTCCTGTACGGCGGGCGTATTGATCGCGGTCGCCGTCGCATCGTGCAGTTTCTTGACGATCGCAGCCGGCGTGCCCTTGGGCAGGAAAAAGCCGAACCACGTCGAGGCCTCGAAATTCATGCCTTGCTCGAAAGTGGTGGGCAGGTCGGGCAACGACGGCAGCCGTTTGCGGCTGAGCATGGCAATCGGCTTGACCAGACCCGCTTTCACCGGCGGCACCGCGGTCGGGCTCAGCGTGCAGAAATAATCAAATTGCTGGCCGATCAGATCGACCAGCGCGGGGCCGCCGCCCCTGTAGGGAATGTCCTGCACCTTGACGCCGATCGCCTGGTTGAATAGCGCGCAATCGACATAGCCGGTTGAGCCGATGCCGGCCGAGCCGGAGTGTACGGTCGCCTGATTCTTCTTCACATAGGCGATGAATTGCTGCAGGCCGTCGGCCGGCAGGCCCTTGCGCGCGATCAGGATCATCGGCTGGTCGGCGACCAGGATGACCGGCACGAGATCTGTCTGGAGGTTGTAAAGCGGGTGCTTGTAGAGGGTCTGATTGATGGCATCGGCCCTGCTGCCGAGCACGAACTGGTACCCGTCAGGAGGCGCGTGTACGACGCGGTTTGAACCGATCATGCCGCCGGCGCCGCCGACATTCTCGATGACGACTTGCTGGCCGAGGACTTCGGACAGCCGTTTGCCGACGATCCGGCCGAGCACGTCGGTGCCACCGCCCGGTGGGAACGGCACCACCATGGTGACGGGACGAGTAGGATAGTCCTGCGCTGCCGCCGGCTGCATGGTGGCGGCCAAGGCAAGCGAAAACGCCAAGGCGGCCGCAAGTTTACGTCTCAAGGTCATGGATCCCTCATCAAGCCCGGTGGCGCAGTGTAGCCGATTTTGCTGGGACACAATCCGGGCTACACTGGCGCCATGTCACTGATCGCTGAAGCTACGCCTCGTTCGCAGACTGTCGTAGAACTCCGCCACGACTGGACACGGGCCGAGATCCGGGCCCTGTTCGAACTGCCGTTTCCCGATCTGATGTTTCGGGCGCAGACGGTCCACCGCGCGCATTTCGATCCCGCAGAAGTGCAGATTTCCACGCTGCTGTCGATCAAGACCGGCGGCTGTCCGGAGGATTGCGCCTATTGCCCGCAGAGCGCGCGCTATGACACCGGCGTTCGTGCCGAAAAGCTGATGGCGCTTGACACCGTGCTCGCCGAAGCCCGCGCCGCGAAAGCCGCGGGCGCGAGCCGGTTCTGCATGGGCGCGGCGTGGCGCGAGCCGAAGGACCGCGACCTCGAAGCGGTGTGCGCCATGGTTGAGGGCATCAAGACCCTGGATATGGAAACCTGCGCTACGCTCGGCATGCTGACCGCCGATCAGGCGCGGCGGCTCAAGGATGCCGGGCTCGACTATTACAACCACAATCTCGATACCTCGCCGGAATTCTACGGGAAGATTATCACGACGCGCACCTACGATGATCGTCTGCAGACGCTTGCGCACGTGCGTGAGGCTGGCATTCATGTCTGCTGTGGCGGCATCGTCGGCATGGGCGAAACGCGCGAAGACCGCATTGGCATGATCGCGACGCTGGCGAACCTGCCGGAGCATCCGGAATCGGTGCCGATCAATATGCTGGTGCGGGTCGCCGGTACGCCGCTTTCGGCCGAGCCGAAACTCGACCCGCTCGAATTCGTGCGCACCGTCGCGGTGGCGCGCATCACCATGCCGCGCTCGGTGGTGCGGCTGTCGGCCGGGCGTGAGGACATGAGCGAAGAGACGCAAGCGCTGTGTTTCCTCGCCGGCGCCAATTCGATTTTTTACGGACCGAAGCTCCTGACCACGCCGAATCCAGGGCGCGACCGTGACATGGAACTCATGGAGCGGCTCGGCATGACGTCGATGGAGCCGTAGCGAGTACGACCGATGGGGCTCGGGACTGGTTACTTAGACACCCGCCGCTCCACCATCAGCCCTCGGATCGTGCGCACCCTCCAGACTGCCGTCGGGATGCAGCACCACGGCGCCGGCATGACCCATGACGTCCGAATAGGCTTCGTCCAGCAATTCAATGTCGTGGCCGGCCGTGGCAAGCTGTTCGATAAGCGCAGCGTCGAAGCGTGACTCGATCCGAAGATTCGCCAGTGAGGCGCCCCAGGTGCGGCCGAGCACCCAGCGCGGCCGGTCGATGGCCTCTTCCAGCGGCTCGCTGAAAACCACATGGCGGGTGAACAGCGCGGCCTGCGTCTGCGGCTGACCGTCGCCACCCATGCACCCGTAGGCGATGATGCGGCCGCCTTTGAGCACGGCAAGCGCGGGATTGAGCGTATGAAACGGCAAGCGGCCTGGCACCAGTAGATTGAGCGCTCCGGCTTCGAGCGAGAAGCTCGCGCCCCGATTCTGCATCAGCACGCCGGTGCGCGGCAGCACCAGGCCAGAGCCGAATTCCCAGTACAACGATTGAATGTAGGACACGACGAGGCCGCTGGCGTCGGCCGCGCCCATCCATACGGTGTCGCTGTCGGCGCGCGACCGCCACGGCGCCGCTCTGCGCCGGTCGATCTTCATCGCCTCGCCGGCGATGTAGCGGCCGTCGAGATAGCGTTCGAGCGGATGCGACAGATGATTCGGGTCGGTGACCGCGCGGTCGCGCACCAAGAGCGCCCGTTTGGTCGCTTCGATCAGCAAGTGAATGTGCTCGAAACTCTCGGCTTCCTTGACATCGAAACGTTCGAACAGGGCGAGGATCATCAATGAAACGATGCCCTGGGTCGGTGCGTCGGTGTTGTAGATGGCGCCGATTGGGAGATTGAGCTGCAACGGTTCGCGGAGCGTGGCGCGATAGCGCGTCAGATCCTCGCGCGTGACCGGGCTGCCAAGCCGCTCGAGATCGACCGCGATCTCACGCCCGATATCGCCGCGATAGAAATCGTCGAGGCCGGCATGAGCCAGGTGATCGAGCGTTTCGGCGAGTTTTTCCTGCTTGAGGACAGCACCGACTTCGGGGACCTTGCCGTCGAGCAGGAAAGTCGCCGCAAAGCCGTGAACGCTGCCGAGGTCGTCGAGATGCTCCTGCGTCAGCCGCCGTTGGCTGCGCGTGACCGCATAGCCGTCGTGGGCATGGGCGATGGCGGAGGCGAGCAGATCATCAAGCGGCAGCCTGGCGCCAAACGCCTCGGCTAATTCGCGCGCCAGCATCCAGCCGCCGACGGCGCCCGGCACGGTGAGGGCGGCAAGCGGTCCACGCGTCGGAATCGTCTCGTATTCCCGATAAAGCTCGCGCTGCGCGTTACGGCCCGCAGGCCCCGGGGCCATGATCGCGCGCACCCGGCCGCCCGGTTCGCGGATCAGCCAAAATCCGTCGCCGCCGACATGATTCATGTGTGGGTAGACTGCCGCGATCGTCGCCGCCATCGCCAGCATCGCTTCGATTGCGTTGCCGCCTTCGGCGAGGATAGCGCGGCCGGCTTCAACGGCCGCGGCGTGCGGCGCGCAGACGACGCCGCGGCGATGACCGGCGCTGTGTAAATCCATGATGTGCCGCTTTCAGGCAGCCGCTTGCGCGGAAACCGCGATGATAGCAGCGGTGCGGGGCCCGTCCAGCACGCTAGGCCGCGGTCGCGGGCTCGGCGAAACCGCGCTTGCGCAGCAGCGCACCCGCGCTCGGTAACCGGCCGCGGAACGTCTTGTAGGCTTCGGCCGGATCGCGCGCGCCGCCCGCCGCATAGATGTAGTCGTGCAGCCGCTTTGCCGTCGCCGGATCGAATATGTCGCCGGTTTCCTCGAATGCTTCGAATGCATCGGCGTCGAGCACTTCCGACCACATGTAGCTGTAATAGCCGGCTGCATAACCGCCGCCGGAGAAGATGTGGGCGAAATGCGGTGGGCGGTGGCGCATGGCGATTTCTTCGGGCATGCCGATTTGCGCAAGCGCATCGGTTTCAAATGACGTGGGCTCGATCACAGCCGGTGGCGGCAGGGCGTGGAAATCGAGATCGACGAGGGCACAGGCGACGTATTCCACCGTCGCAAAGCCGCGATTGAAGTTCCGCGCCGCGAGGAGACGTTGCAGCAAATCTTCCGGCATCGGTTCGCCGGTGCGGTAATGCAGCGCAAAGCGGCGCAGCACATCGGGCTGCTCCAGCCAATGCTCGTAAAGCTGCGACGGCAGCTCGACGAAGTCGGTGGCCACGTTCGTTCCCGAAATTTCCGGATACGTCACGTTGGACAACAGCCCGTGCAGCGCGTGGCCGAACTCGTGAAACAGCGTACGGGCGTCGTCGAAGCTGAGCAGCGTCGGCTCGCC
>DASZWK010000300.1:0-1542 GCA_035546235.1 Xanthobacteraceae bacterium
AGGACAGCGGTCATCGCGGCGATCAACCGGTCGACCGGCACGTGATCCGGGTCGTTGTTGCCGCCGACGAAGCTGTATTGGGCCAAGCCGTTCCATTTGGCCGCCGCCGCCGGCAGCCCAGGCGCCAACAGCGGCGCGAAGTCGAATGGGGTCATGACGCTTTCTCCCTGCCCGCAAGCCTATTACAACGTTCAGGCGCCTCGCAAACGCGCTACCGGAGCCACCCAATGCGTCGTCTTTACGTGATCGTCGTCCTTATCGCCTGCTCGCTTGCCAGCACGGCGCACGCACAATTTCCCGACCGGCCGATCCATCTGATTGTGCCGCAGGCTGCCGGCAGCGCCACCGACACGGTGGCACGAATTCTCGGCGCATCGCTCGGCGAGCAGATTGGCCAGCAGATTATCATCGACGATCGCCCCGGCGGTGCGCTCACGGTCGGGCTCGATCTCACCGCGAAGGCGCCGCCGGACGGCTATACGCTGTGCATGGGCCCGATCGGCGCGCTGGCAATCACGCGCCACCTCGTGCACAGCCTGCCCTACAACATCGAGCGCGATTTCCAGCCGATCGCGCTGGTGGTCCGCGGCCAGCTGCTGTTCGCCGTGTCGCCGAAGACACCGTTCAAGTCGGTGAAAGAGGTGATCGCCTACGCCAAGGCGAACCCCGGCAAGCTTTTGAACGCCTCATCAAGCAACGGCTCGCCCGGCCATGTCGGCGGCGAATTGTTCAAGTTCATGACCGGCACCGACATCGTGCACGTGCCCTACAAGGGTGGCGCGCCGGCGATCAACGATCTGATCGCCGGACGTGTGCAGCTGATGTTCGAGAGCCTCAACTCGATCTCGCCATTCGCGCATTCCGGCCAGGTGCGGGCGCTGGCGGTGACCGGCGACCATCGCTCGCCGGCGTTTCCCGATCTGCCGACCGTCGCGGAAGCGGGCGTGCCGGGCTATTCGGCGGCGACCTGGGCGGGCGTGATCGCTCCGGCGGGCGTGCCGCGTCCGATCATCGATAAGCTCAACGCCGCCATCAATCGCGCGATTGCGTCACAAAGCTTCAAAACGCGCTTCGCCTCGATTGGCGACGAACCCGCAGGCGGCACGCCGGAGGAATTCGCCGCGACCATTGCTTCCGACTCGAAAAAGTGGGCCGAGGTGATTAAACGCGCCGGCATCAAGTTCGAGTGAAAGCCCGTCATTCCGGATTGCCGCGACAGCGGCAAGTCGGGAATCCATAATCCCAGCGCTGGGACTATGGATTCCGCGCTCGCCTGCAATGGCCCGCGCCCCGGAATGACGGCTTTTCCTGCCGACGGACTCGACCCATATTGTCGGCATGGCGAAGCGCCCGAGCCGCGATCCGGCCAAGCATTCGAAAAAAGATCCGGCCAGGCCGACTCGCGCCAAGGCGTCGCGGCCGGATATGCCGGTGCTCGATGATTCGCTGGCCGATCTGCTCAATCCCGGCATCGGCAAGGGGCGTGCAGGCATCGGGTCGCAGACCGGTTCCCCCTCCCCCCAAGGAGGAGGCGAAGCGCAA
>DASZWK010000301.1:0-2325 GCA_035546235.1 Xanthobacteraceae bacterium
AATCAGCTTTGCCACGCCGTGCGCGATGGCCGGATTGATCGTGTATTTGGCGACGTAGCGCTTGGCGCGGAAATTATCGTTGTCGCCTTTTTCCTGCGGCAGCCGGCCGCGCTGCTTCTTCATCTTGTCGGCGGTCTGCCAGGTGCGGATGATGACTTCGCCGACGCGGCCCATCGCCTGGCTGTCCGACGACATCATCGACAGCGCGCCGATGTCGTGCAGGATATCTTCCGCCGCGATGGTTTCCTTGCGGATGCGGCTCTCGGCAAACGCCAGATCCTCGGCAATCGACGGATCGAGGTGATGGCAGACCATCAGCATGTCGAGGTGCTCGTCGATGGTGTTTCGCGTATAGGGCCGAGTCGGATTGGTCGACGAGGGCAGCACGTTTTTCAGTCCCGCCACCTTGATGATATCGGGCGCGTGCCCGCCGCCGGCGCCTTCGGTGTGGAAGGCATGAATGGTGCGGCCCTTGAAGGCCCCGATGGTATCCTCGACGAAGCCGGATTCATTGAGCGTGTCGGTGTGGATCATCACCTGCACGTCGTAATCGTCGGCGACCGCGAGACAGCAATCGATCGCCGCCGGTGTCGTGCCCCAGTCTTCGTGCAGCTTCAGCGCGCAGGCGCCGGCCTTGATCATTTCGGCAAGCGCCGCCGGTCGCGAGGCGTTGCCTTTGCCGGCGAAGCCGAGATTGACGGGGAGTTCATCGGCCGCCTGGATCATGCGGGCGATGTGAAACGGGCCGGGCGTGCATGTGGTGGCGAAGGTGCCGTGCGCCGGTCCGGTGCCGCCGCCGAGCATCGATGTGACACCCGACATCAGGGCTTCCTCGACCTGCTGCGGACAGATGAAATGAATGTGCGTATCGAAGCCGCCGGCCGTGAGGATTTTGCCTTCGCCGGCGATAATTTCGGTGCCCGGGCCGATGACGATGGTCACATTGGGCTGGATATCTGGATTGCCGGCCTTGCCGATCGCCGAGATCCTGCCGTCCTTGATGCCGATGTCGGCCTTGACGATGCCCCAGTGATCGAGAATGAGCGCGTTGGTGATGACGGTGTCGGCCGCGCCCTGTTTGTTGGTGATTTGCGATTGCCCCATGCCGTCGCGTATCACCTTGCCGCCGCCGAATTTTACCTCCTCGCCGTACGTGCAAAAATCCTTTTCCACTTCGATGATCAGATCGGTGTCGGCGAGCCGCACGCGGTCGCCCTTCGTCGGCCCGAACATATCGGCATAAACCGAGCGGCTGATGCGTGCTGGCATGAATTTCTCCGGTGCGGGCTAGTCGTTCATGATGGTCTCAGAAAACCGTCTTCTTCGTTTGCCGGCGCAACAAATCCCCAGTGTTATCCCCAAATACGAATCGACATGCGAACAGCACGGTTTAACTTGCCGCCGGTGCGCGTTGCGTTATCCTCACTGCCAGATCGCTCGCGTTTGGTTCTGCCGGATACGAGGGATCGCCAAGGTCGGATCGGTTCGGCTGCGCAAGCAGCTACCAGCGCCGCGCGTCGGATGATCCGGTCCTGGTTCCCAGCAGCGGGTAGCAGCGCTGAGAACGTGACGGGTGGACCTGTGAAGGTCCACCCGTCATGATATTGTCAATCTCTCCCCTGCGTTTTCAGCTTCCCCATTATCTCCTGACGGAATCCGTAGACCGTGCGCGTGCCGGCGAGCGCTACGAGCGTCACTTGGCGCGTTTGACCGGGCTCAAATCGTACCGCGGTGCCGGACGCGATATCGAGCCGCATGCCCCGCGCTTTCTTGCGGTCGAAACGCAGCGCCGGGTTGGTTTCGAAGAAATGATAGTGCGAGCCGACCTGAATCGGCCGATCGCCGCTGTTGGCGACGGAGAGCGTGACCGTCTTGCGGCCCTTGTTCAGCTCGATGTCGCCGTCCTGGATGAAATATTCGCCGGGGGTCATGCTGCAGGCCTCGCCTCCGGCGTCATTCCGGGGCGCCGCGTACGCGGCGAACCCGGAATCCATAACCCCTGCGTTTGTGGATATGGATTCCGGGCTCCTCGCTTCGCTCTACCCCGGAATGACGGATCAAATTCATCGTATCGGCTCGTGCACGGTGACGAGCTTGGTGCCGTCCGGAAACGTCGCCTCGACCTGAATCTCGGGGATCATCTCGGCGATGCCGTCCATGACTTGCGCGCGCGTCCGCACGTGCGCGCCCTGGTCCATCAGCGCAGCGACGGTCTTGCCGTCGCGCGCGCCCTCGACGATGAAATCGGAAATGAGCGCGATGGCTTCCGGATGATTGAGCTTGACGCCGCGTTCGAGTCGGCGCCGCGCCACCATCGCCGCCATG
>DASZWK010000302.1:0-10648 GCA_035546235.1 Xanthobacteraceae bacterium
GCGTGCTGCTCGGCAGCGCCCGCGCCGGCACCGAAGCAGCGTTCGAAATGCCGTTCCTGCAGCAGGGCCGTACCGTGCGCGGCGTGGTGCAGGGCGACAGCATCCCGCGCGAGTTCATCCCGCAATTGATCGATCTGATACTGGTTGGAAAATTTCCGATGGAGAAGATGATCAAGTTCTTCGACTTGGTCGACATCAATCTTGCGGCGGCTGAATCGTCCGCCGGGCTCGCCATCAAGCCGGTACTGCGGATGCCGCACGGCTGAGCACCTGCGCGATTCGCGGCGCCGAGCGCCAACGCATCGGAAAATGCAGACAATATATGAATCAGCGCGGTCAACTGCCCGCCCGCGCCGCATACTCGTAGGCGGCCAAACACCACTCATTTTCCGGCGCGCGCGGCCGCACGAAGCGCCATTCGGATCCGGCAGGACCGATATCGAAGGTCTGTCCCGGATTTCCGGTAATGACGATAGCCGCATCTTGCGGCGCCGCCTGACTAAGGACAGCCGTCGGCAACCGCATTACGATACCGATCGTGCCGAACGCGACGGCGAATATCACGCCCGTGTTCGGATGAACCAGGGACGGTCTGCCCCAAGTTACCCAGCGGCAGCGCCGCGGTAGCGTGTCGTCGAGCTTCCACAGCCGGCTGATGAGATCGGGGTGTGTGCCAAGCCCGTAGCGGGGGTCGTCGACCGCATCGAGCGGTTGGCTGAGCGGCGGCGGCGGTTTGTGCGGCTTGGCGGCTATTCGCTCCATGAGTTGGCGGACCCTGGCCTCGATCTCAGCCGGAGAAGCGCGCGGTATCGCGCGCGCGAGCGACACGCGTGCGCTTTCAGCAGTAATGTCATGGGGCTTAAAGAAGGCGATGGGGCCGCGATTGCGCGGATCGTTTTCGGCAATACCGCAATGAGCAGTTGGTCCTGGCAATGCGGCCTCCACGAAGGGCGGTTCATCTCAATCGAAAGCCGGCGCGTGGGTGACCGATCTGGAAATCAATCCTCGCCCGGTATCGCCAGCGGCAGCCGATCCTCGTCCTCACCCGCATAACCGAGCGGTCGCGACGGCTTTTTGATCGAGCCGGTGACGCGCGGGAAGCCGCCGTGCTGCGCGTAGTGCGCCCGCGCGCGCTCCGCAACCACGTCGCCCGGAATCGCGCGCGGCTCGCAGATATACGGCCGCCCGCGCCGCCGCATCAGATCAACATGGATGTGATTGTA
This sequence comes from Xanthobacteraceae bacterium, assembly GCA_035546235.1. Classification (GTDB taxonomy): domain Bacteria; phylum Pseudomonadota; class Alphaproteobacteria; order Rhizobiales; family Xanthobacteraceae; genus BOG-931. The sequence goes on from DASZWK010000302.1 coordinate 1,224, forward strand.
GTGATAGACGTTGGCGCCCGGCGCCAGCACGGTGGTGAAATCCTGGCAGGCCGCGGCCTGCACGTCGTGCAGAAAACCCTGTTCCTCGGGCGAGCCGTGCCAGCCGTATTGCACGCTGACTTTGCGGCCATCGGCAAGATCGAATTCGGCGATGTCGAGCGCATTGCCGAAGGCGTGTTCGGAAATATGCGCGTTCGGATTGCCGTTCATGCCGCGGCACGAATAAGCGGAGATTTGTTTGATCTCGACGACCGGCATGCGAAACCATTTCAGCGCCGCCGGCTGCACAGCGCCATTGATCCACTTGTCGAGCACGGAAACGATCGGACAGGCGAGCGTCGCCGCGGGCTTCACGGCAACGGGACCGGCGGACGCCGTCACGGCTGGAGCCTGCACCGGGCCGAGCGGCGGTACCGGCGCAGGTGAGGGCGGAGCGGCCGGCATGGACTCGTGTGCGCCGGGCGGCGCCATCATCGGGCGCGGCGAATAGAGCGACGGCGGAATCTCGACGGCGGGCGGTGTGCGTTGATCGTAATAAGGATGCGACTCGCCGCCGATCTCATCTTCGTCGACATCCTCCGGCGGCGCGACTCCCGGCGGTGACAACGACATCGGCGCGCCGGTTTGTGACGGCGGGCCTTGCGGCGCGCCGTAAGGGGCGCGGTTGTATTGCGGCGCTCCATAAGGCGCGGGACCGGATTGCGGCGCTGCATATTGCGGTTGCCCATAGGGCTGGGTGCTTGTCTGCAACGGTGCGCGGTATGACGGAGGGGCATAGGGTCCGGCGTCGTAAGGCGGCGGCCCTCCCTCCGGCGGCCCATAAGGGGACGCCTGCGAGTGCTGCGGGGGTGGCAGCGGTTGGGATCGGACCGGCCATTGCCGCGGTCCCGCGTTGGGGATCGAGCCCGGCGGCTGCATCGGTTCGTCGTCATAGCCAAGCGGGCCACTGACGCCGAGCTCCGAGACCTTGAGCGGATAATCGATGCCGCAGGCACCCGGGCCGCTTATGGTCGAGATACGCACTCGGCCGGGCACCTCCTGCGGGACGCCGGAATTGATGCAGGTTTCTTCCGCCTCATGGCGCCATGAATCGCGCTCGGCCAGCATGTAATGACTGCAACCGGCGACAGCGAGCAGGGCGGCGAGGACGACGGAGCCGACGAGAGACTTACGTACCCCAGGCGTCATTCGCGAAGAATGCAGGGAATTCCGTTAAGGCTCCTTCAACGCTTTGCGCCCCGGCCTGGCGTTTAACGCGTTAACCATGTTGGGCACCCAACGTCGGGCATCGGCGGGCATGAGGCTTGCTGCATTGGTCCTTGATCCCCGCTAGCCGATCCCTGATACCTGTTGCCTGACGACCTGGGGGTGGGATGCTTTCGGCACTCGACTTGGCGCGACGGATCGAAGCCGGTGAGTTGACGCCGCGAGCTGTCGTCGCCCTGTGCGCGCAGGCGATCGCGGCGCGCGAGAAAGAAATCGGCGCCTTCGCCGCGCTCGATCTCGATGCGGCGCGGCGCGCGGCCGAGGAGCCGCGGCTGGCTTCGATGCCGCTGCGCGGTCTGCCGGTGGCTTTCAAGGACATTTTCGATACCGCCGATTTCCCCACCCAATACGGCTCGCCGATCTATACGGGATATCGGCCGCGCGCCGACGCGACAGCCGTGGCGCTGACACGCCGAGCTGGCGGCAACATCATCGGTAAGACCGTCACCACGGAATTCGCCTCGCTGGTACCGTCATCGACGCGCAATCCGCGCAATGCCGCGCACACGCCGGGCGGCTCGTCGTCGGGCTCGGCCGCCGCGGTCGCCGCCGCCATGGTGCCAATCGCCTTCGGCACGCAGACCGCGGGGTCGGTGATCCGCCCAGCCGCGTTCTGCGGCGTGACGGGTTTCAAACCGTCCTACCGGCTCATTCCGATGGTCGGCGTCAAAGACGTGGCCTGGCACCTTGATACGGCCGGACTGTTTGGCGCCGGCGTCGCCGATGTGGCGTTCGCGGCGGCGGCGATCCTGGATCGGGACCTGCGCGTCGATGGCGCGTCGCCGTCTGCGCCGCGCATCGCGCTTGTCCGCACGCATCTATGGGGACAGGCCAGCGCCGCGATGCAGAATGCTGTGGAGAGCGCGGCACGCATCGCACATGCCGCCGGCGCCAGAGTAAGCGACGTGAGCTTGCCGGCGCTATTGGAAGACGCCTACGCGGCCCAGTTTATCATTCAGGACTACGAAACGTTTCGCGCCTGCGCCTTTGAATACGATCGCCATCGCGACCGGATCGGCAAGCAGCTGCGCGAGCAACTTGATCGGGCCGCGGCGATTTCTGCCGATGCCTACGACGCCGCGCGGCGCAGTTCGAGCCGCGCCCGCAAGGCGCTCGCCGACACCATGGCCGAGCATGATGTCATTCTGACGCCTTCGGCGCCGGGAGCCGCCCCACGCGGGCTTGGTGGGACCGGCGATCCGATGTTCAACCGGCTGTGGACGCTCATGGGCGCGCCGTGCATCAACCTGCCGGGCTTTTATGAGGGCGATCTGCCGCTCGGGATTCAGATTGTCGGCCGCTTTGGCCGCGACCGCGCCGCGCTCGAGGCGGCACTGTTTGTCGAGCGGGCGATTATGCACAAACTGGGCAATTGAAAGGCGCGCATCTATCCGGCGCGTCCGGTTGCACAACCAAGCCCCGGAATGATCAAACAACGATCACAACCATGCCCCATTCTGTGGTGACGTTTGTGTGTAACCGCGCGACGGGGGCGATAAGCGCGGCACAACGGGGTGGATATGTGACGTTGCGGGCCAGTAACGCAAGTGTGTGTGTGTTTGCGTAACGCGTAGGTCCCCGCGGCGGGGGTCAAATGGGGGAAGGGTCGGCGCTTCGGCGCAGATCGCATGCGGCGCAGTCTTCGCTAGCCGCTGAGCGATCATATTCTATTTCACCGCATCTCTGTATGCGCGGCCGCGCAAAGTCGCCCGGCACCTCAGAACTGTTTTCCGATGTTGGCGCCTTCGCCAGCACGGGCCGGAGCGTACCGCCATGCTGCTGACTCCCGATGCCATTGTCGAAGCGGACCATCCATTGGCCGTCGTTGAATCCATGGCGAGGCGTAATGATTGGGAGTTTTCGCGCACAGTTGATGATGAGATAACGCTCGCTGTCGCCGGAAAGCAAACCAACTATCAGGCTTCGTTCAGCTGGATGGAAGACATCAGGGTCCTGCATTTCGCATGCGCGTTCGAGCTGAAAGTACCATCGCCGCGTCTCGTCCACGTACGACAGTTGTTGGGCTGGGTCAACGAGCAGTTATGGATCGGCCATTTCGACGTCTGGGACCAGAGCGGCCTGGTCATGTTCCGTCATGCGCTGTTGCTGACCGGCGGCGTCTCCACGTCGCCGCCGCAGTGCGAAGCGGTGCTCGGAGCGGCTCTCGATTCTTGCGAACGATATTATCCGGCTTTGCAGTTCGTCGTTTGGTCCGGAAAATCCGCCCGCGAAGCGATGGATGCGGCGATGTTCGAGACTGCGGGCGAGGCGTGAGCCATGCTGGATCGGATTGCCAGCGGAGATTGGCCCGTGGTTCTGCTCGATGTGGTGTTGCTGACGCTATGGGGCGCACTACCGATTTTGCTGATCGCCTACGTTCGCCAGTCGCTGACGATGCGGCAATCCCGGCCGGAGTTTTGCCTGCGCAAATCCGAGGCGGCCGAATTGGACCGGGCGCTCGTCGTCTACCGCGACGTTTGCGGCCGGCTCGCGGAAATCGAGGCGCAACGCCGAACGGCGAAAGGCATCCTGCACCTCATCTTTGCGCTGCAGCCCGGCGTCGAACAGCGTGGCGACGAGGAGCGTGAGGATCTCAATGCACATGCACGCCATCTGAAGGCAACGATCGCAAAGCTGCGCGGGTTGCCGCTCCGGCGAGTGCGGGAGCGGATTGCAGCCCTAAGTCTTCAAACCGCGGTTGGCGGAGCGCTCGCGATCCACGTCACGGCCTTTGCCGCCCTTGTCTTGGTGTTCTGTTTTCCGGGCACGCGCGCCGCGGTGCATGAGTTGACCGGGGCGGGGCGCAACGCGCTCGTCTGGTATCCGTTCGATGCGAGCTATTTCCTGGCCAACGGCGCGGGCGCGGCGCTCGGGATGCTGCTCGCTCCGGCGTTCTACGTGTTGCGGCGTCTTGGCCTTGCCCGTGAACACGCGATGGAACTCGCGGTGCTCAAGGAGTTGGCCGAAATGCCAGCTGAGGTGGTCGCGGACAGGTCTGCCGGCCCCGTCGATGATGCGGAAGAATCCTTGCGGAAAGAATCTTCGTATGAAGATTTTTCGCGAGCTGAGCCGCGGACGCAGGAATCCTGTTTTACCGTACTCGGTGTTGAGCAGTCGGCAACCATCGAGCAGGTCAGAGCCGCGTATAGGATGCGGATCAAGCAAAGCCATCCCGATCGACTGACCGGCATGTCGCCCGCCATCAGGACATTCGCCGAGGACGAGACCAAGCGGCTCAATGCCGCCTTTCAGGAAGCCCTTGAACGGCTTGCCTGACGGCAAATGTCTTGTTCACGTGCCGCCAAAATGCGTGCGGCGGGTCACGCCTTCGCGCAACCCGCCGCTTGTGTTCGTCAGCCCCGCAATGCAGGGCGATGAATTAGTGCATCCAGCCGCCCAGATCGCCAAGCTTCACGTTGATGCCGGCTTTGACAGTGTGTGCGGTGGCCTTCTCGCCGAGCGAGAACGGAATGCCGGCCGCGGTGCCGCTCACAAGCGTCGCGGTGCCGAGATCGACGTACAGATACTCGGTCTTGAACGACAGCCATGAATTGAGGGCGTATTCGAGTCCGCCGCCTGCGGCCCAGCCGCTTTGATTGTTACCGATCGACGTAGCGGCACCTACACCGAGCAGGGCGGCGCTGGCAGTCGTCGTGGTGTGACCATAGGCCCAGCCGCCGGTGGCATAGAGCAGGGCGTTGGGTGTGATCAGGGCGCCGGCGCGGGCCCGCACGGTGCCAAACCAGTCAATTGTGCTGCCGGCACTGGCGCCGCCGAACGCCGCCGATGCGGCCGCCTTACCCTCGATATCGGCTCCATCGAAATCCGTTTCGACGCCGACGACCCAGAGCGGCGAAAGCTGCCAATTGTAGCCGACCTGGCCGCCGCCAAAGAAGCCGCTCGAGTTCAGGGTTGCGGTTCCTGAAAGGCCTCCCGCCGTGGCAGGATAATCGAACTTGTTGCCGCCAAATCCGCCATTGGCGCCCACGTAGAAGCCGGTCCAGCTATATGCGGGAGGCAAGGGGACGGGAGCCTTGTACATCGGCATTGGAGCAAGGTCGGCGGCGTGTGCAGTCGATGCGCCGAGCGCCATCGCTCCGATCGCCGCGAGAGAGATAAGAATCCGGTTCATGTGCCAGCCTTCCAGTGCGATTGATCTGGCCGACAGAACGCATGACCCTTGTCAACGACGGATTAATCCCTCGGTGAGCGATGAAAAAAGAGGCGGCATGTTGTAGTTTTGCCACAGAGGCGCGCACAGGCACGGCGCACTCAGCCGGTGTTCGGCCATTGGAGCAGTCGTTTCAGACGTCCTTGCTGTCGAACATGAAAATGTCGACACCGCCGGTGGCGAAGCCCTGCACGTCGGCGACCGCAGCTTGGCCTTCGGCGCTGGCAAAGGCATTCTGAATGGCTGTCATGTCATCAAAATGCAGGATCGCGACCAAGTGATAGCCCGAGTTGCCCATCGGGCTGGCGACGGCGCCTTGATTGACCTCGTAGCGGCGCAGCCCGGGAATCTTCTTGGCGATCGGCACGTGTTTTTCAAAATAGTGCTTGTCGAACGCGGCTTTGTCTCGCGGCGTTTTGTACATCACGATGAGCCGAGCCATGACCGTGTTCCTCCACCGTCGCCAAGGGATGGTGCAGCGCTACCACGTTTGCGCTTGGGCGGCCACTATTCTGCGGCGCTGCGCGCGCCGAACGGATCGTAGTTGAGGATCGGCGCCAGCCATCGTTCGGCTTCTTCGGCCGTCCAGCCCTTACGCGCCCCGTAGTTCTCGACCTGGTCGCGTTCGATGCGGCCGACACCGAAATAATAGGACTCCGGATGGCTTAAATAGAGGCCGCACACCGAGGCGCCGGGCCACATCGCGAAGCTCTCAGTGAGATTCACGCCGATCTGCCGCTCGGCATCGAGCAGCTGGAATAGCGTCGCCTTCTCAGTGTGATCGGGTTGCGCCGGATAACCCGGGGCGGGGCGGATGCCGCGATAACCCTCGGCGATCATTTCGGTGTTGGCCAATGCTTCGTCAGGCGCGTAGCCCCAGAATTCTTTCCGCACACGCTGGTGCAGACGTTCGGCCAACGCTTCCGCCAGCCGGTCTGCCAGCGCCTTGGCCATGATCGCCGAGTAATCGTCGTTGGCGCCCTTGAAGCGCTCGACCACTGCTTCTTCGCCAATTCCGGCGGTGACCGTGAAGGCGCCGACATAGTCGGCAAGGCCGCTCGCCCGCGGCGCGACGAAATCGGCGAGCGCGAGATTGGCGCGGCCGTCGCGGCGCGCGAGCTGTTGACGCAGCGTATGGATTACCGCGACCGGCTCGTGACGCCCTTCGTCGGCGAAAAGCAGAATATCGTCACCTTCGCTGTTTGCCGGAAAAAGGCCAAACACCGCGCGCGCGCGGAACCATCCCTCCGCGGTCAGCCGCGCCAGCATGTCTTGCGCGTCGGCGAACAGGCTTTTGGCGGCGTCGCCGACCTTTTCGTCGTCGAGGATCGCCGGATATTTGCCTTTCAGCTCCCAGGTGGCGAAGAACGGCGACCAATCGATGTAGTCGACGAGTTCGGCGATCGGGATTTCGCTCAGCGTTTGTGTGCCGATCAGGGACGGCCGAGGCGGCAGATAGCTGCCGGACCAATCGAGTCGAAGCGCATTGGCGCGCGCATCGTCGAGCGACAGCCGTTTCTTGTTCTCCTCGCCGCGGGCGTGCGCAGCGGCGATGCGCGCGTATTCGGCGCGGATGTCGCTGATGACACGCTGCTTGCCCTCGCGCGACAGCAGCGACGACACCACGCCGACGGCGCGGCTCGCGTCGTTGACATAGACCGCCTGTCCACGCCGGTAATTCGGATGGATCCTCACCGCCGTGTGCGTGCGGCTCGTTGTCGCCCCGCCGATCAACAGCGGAAGCTCAAAGCCCTGCCGTTCCATCTCGGCCGCGACGTGGCACATCTCGTCGAGCGATGGCGTGATCAGGCCGGAGAGGCCGACAATATCGGCATTCTCGGCGATGGCGGCCTGCAGGATTTTTTCCGCCGGCACCATCACGCCGAGATCGACCACATGATAGTTGTTGCACTGGAGCACGACGCCGACGATGTTCTTGCCGATGTCGTGCACGTCGCCCTTGACGGTGGCGAGCACGATCTTGCCGTTCGACGAGGTGTGGGCGCGGCCGTCGCGCGCCTGCTCCATGAACGGCATGAGATAAGAAACTGCCTGCTTCATGACCCGCGCCGACTTGACCACCTGCGGCAGGAACATCCGGCCGGAACCGAACAGATCGCCGACCACGTTCATGCCGTCCATCAGCGGGCCTTCGATCACGGCGAGCGGCCGCGGCGCCTTTGTGCGCGCTTCCTCGACATCGTCGGCGATGAAATCGGTGATGCCGTGGACCAGCGCGTGGGTGAGGCGTTTCTCCACCGGCCATTCGCGCCAGGACAGATCGGCTTCCTTCTTTTCCCTGGCCGCGCCGCCACGGTGCTGTTCGGCGAGTGCAAGGAGCCGCTCGGCGGCATCGGCGCGGCGGTTGAGCACAACGTCTTCGCAGGCCTCGCGCAGCGCCGGATCGAGATCGTCGTAGACCGCCATCTGACCGGCATTGACGATGCCCATATCCATGCCGGCGGCGATGGCGTGATACAGAAACACCGAATGCATCGCCTCGCGCACCGGCTCGTTGCCGCGGAACGAGAATGACAGATTGGAGATGCCGCCGGAAATGTGCGCGTACGGCAGGTTTTGTTTGATGGCGCGCGCCGCCTCGATGAAGGCGACCCCGTAGCCGTTATGCTCGTCCATGCCGGTTGCCACGGCAAAGATGTTGGGATCGATAATGATGTCTTGCGGAGGAAAGCCCACGCGATTGACCAAGATATCGTAGGCGCGCCCCGCGATTGAAGTCTTGCGCTCCAGTGTTTCGGCCTGGCCGGTTTCATCGAACGCCATCACAACCACCGCGGCGCCGTAGCGGCGCACGATGCGGGCGTAGCGGATGAAGGCGTCCTCACCCTCCTTGAGCGAGATCGAGTTCACCACCGGCTTGCCTTGCACGCATTTGAGGCCGGCTTCGATCACCGAGAATTTCGAGGAATCGATCATCACCGGCACGCGCGCGATGTCGGGCTCCGCCGCCAAGAGATTGAGGAATGTGGTCATGGCCTTCTCGGAATCGAGAAGGCCTTCGTCCATGTTGATGTCGATGATCTGTGCGCCGTTCTCGACCTGATCGCGCGCCACGGCGAGCGCGGCCGAGTAATCTCCGGCGGTAACGAGTTTGCGAAAGCGCGCCGAGCCGGTGACGTTGGTGCGCTCGCCCACATTCACGAACGGAATCTGCGGCGTCAGCGTGAAGGCTTCGAGACCGGACAGCCGCAGCATCGGCACGATCTTCGGCACCGCGCGCGGCGGCTTGCCGGCAACCGCCCTGGCGATGGCGCGGATATGCTCGGGCGTTGTGCCGCAGCAGCCGCCCGCGATGTTGATCAGGCCCGATGCGGCGAATTCGCCCATCTGGGCCGCCATCGCGTCCGGTCCTTCATCATAGTGGCCGAATTCGTTGGGCAGGCCGGCATTGGGATAGGCGCAGATCAGCGTGTCGGCGACGCGGCTCAGTTCGGCGATGTGGGCGCGCATCTCCCGGGCGCCGAGCGCGCAGTTGAGTCCGATCGAAATCGGCGCCGCATGCGCGATCGAATTCCAGAACGCTTCCGGCGTCTGCCCTGATAGAATTCGCCCGGAGCGGTCGGTGATGGTGCCCGAGATCATCACCGGCAGATCGAGGTCGCGCTCTTCCATCACTTCGGTGATGGCGTAGATCGCCGCCTTGGCGTTGAGCGTGTCGAAGATCGTCTCAATCAAGAGAAGATCGGCGCCGCCGACGATCAGGCCGCGGACCTGTTCGCCGTAAGCCAGCCGCAGCTCATCAAAGCTGATTGCGCGAAAGCCGGGATTGGAAACATCGGGCGAAATAGAAGCGGTGCGATTGGTCGGGCCGATGGCACCGGCGACAAAGCGTTCGCGGCCGTCCTCGTCCTGCGCGATACGGGCGGCCTCGCGCGCGAGCCGAGCGCCTTCGGCGTTCAGTTCGTAGGCGATCTCCGCCATGCCGTAATCGGCCTGCGCGATCCGCGTCGACGAGAAGGTGTTGGTG
>DASZWK010000303.1:0-15144 GCA_035546235.1 Xanthobacteraceae bacterium
CAATGCCTCTGCCTTGCCACTGTCTGTCGACTGCAAGTCGACCGACCAGCAATAGCGGAACGTTTTCCGGCATTCCGCGACGGAGTCTCGCCGTCGGCAGCGCAAGGCGTTGCTCAGCACCTGCCGAGATGGCGAAATAGCCGATCACGCGATGCGGATCGTCAATCGGGCACACGACGTAGACACGTGCAGAGAGGCCTTCGCTCGCTCGCGCCCTTTCCCGCAGCCATTCGTCGAGCGAGAGATGAGTGCCGTTTGTGAAGCGGCCAAGCTCGTGGCTCGCCTCGATCGGTACCGGGACACCAAGGCTCGGAGCGGTATCGCTCACGCCTGCCAGGGCGGTTTGCGATTCAAGCGGGCGCGGGCCTTAGCGGCCGGTTTCGGCGGTGCATCGAGCAAGGCCAGAAAGCGCGCGTGCGCCGCTTCATCGAGAAAGAATGTCCGTTGATCGAGAATAGTCTCTTCGGCTTGGCGTCGCGCGCTTTCCAGCATGAACTCCGAAAGCTTTTGGCCGCGGAGGGCTGCGGCGCGATTGAGGATGGCCTTCGCCTCTCCGGATGCGCGGATTTGAATAACCTCGTCCTTACGTCGAGCCGATGCGGGCATGGCCAACTCCCAATTGCCGTGCGGCTACCCTCGCCTTATGTAATGACATTGTCAATACAAAAGCCGCCGGGCGGCCTGGCTTCAAGGTTCCCGGTAACGCTCCCTTAAGCGCAACGACGCTACTTTGAGGGCGTGTCACTGCCAAGCGCTCAGTGGCAGCGCGGGTGGGAGCGGTGAGTCATGGATATTACCACGGGCCTTGGCTTGCTTGCCGGGGCGTCCGTAGTCGTCACCATCATGTTGATGGGTGGCGATATCAGGATGTTCTTCAGCGATCACGCCATTATTGTCATTTTTGGCGGATCGTTCGCGGCTACGCTGATCCGCTTTCCCCTTGGTTCGATCATTCACGGCTTGCCGCTGGGGGCGAAGTTCGCCTTCACCATGCGGCGCCTGACCCAACGTGAGCTGGTTGACGAGATCGCCACGATCGCTGAAATCGCCCGCAAGCAGGGTCCGCTCGGTCTGGAGAAGGTCGAGGTCGAAGATCCCTATCTGGCCAAAGGCATCCGCTTCGTCGCCGACGGCTATGACGCCGAATTCATTCGCGACAATCTCGAGCGCGACCGCGACAATTTCCTGACTCACCTCGACGAGGGCCAGAAAATCTATCGCGCCGTCGGCGACTGCGCGCCGGCCTTCGGCATGGTCGGCACGCTGGTCGGCATGGTGCAGATGTTCGCCAACATGACCGATCCGTCGAAACTCGGTCCGTTCATGGCGACAGCACTGTTGGCAACGTTGTACGGCGCTCTTGTCTCCAACGTCCTCTGCCTGCCCATCGCCGATAAGCTGCATCTGAAACTGGTCGACGAGGAGGTCAACCGCACGCTGATCATCGACGGCGTGCTGATGATCCGCGAATCGAAGAGCCCGACGCTGGTGCGCGAAATGCTGCTGGCGTATCTGCCGGAAAAGCATCGCGACCAGGAGCCGGAGCCGGTGCCGGCGTAGCGCCGCGGGAACCAGGGCAGCATGGCGCGCAGGGAAGCGGCACACGGCGGCGGCCACGGCTGGTTCGTCACATTTGCCGACCTGATGGGGCTCCTCGTCAGCTTCTTCGTGATGCTGGTCGCGTTTTCCAATCAGGACCAGAAGAAATTGCAGATTGTCGCGGGCTCGATGCGCGACGCCTTCGGCGTGCAAACCAATGTGCGCTATTCCGGCATTATCGAAGTCGATGGATTGCCCACCAGGCCGAGGCTCAAACACGCCGCCCATATCCCACCCGAGGATGCGTCCGCCAATCCCACGCCGGACCAGGCCGACCGAAAGCGCGACTTCGGCGCCAAGCTTCAACAGGACCAGGCCTTCGCGCTCGCCGCGGCATCGTTACGGCAGGCGCTGCAAGACATGCCGGAGCTCACCGAGGCGTCCAAGCACATCATGCTGGAGGACACCAAGGAGGGTCTCAATATCGAGATCGTCGACCAGGAAGGCCGCTCGATGTTTCCCGAAGGATCCAAGGACCCCTATCCGCGCACGCGCGAGCTCATCCAGAAGCTCGCCGGACCGCTCAAGGCGACGCCCTACCGCATATCGATCACCGGCCATACAGCGGCGCCGCGCACACCGCCGCCGGCCAATTACGGCCCCTGGAACCTATCGGCGGATCGGGCCAACGCGGTGCGGCAAATCCTGGCAGAGCAGGGCTTTCCATCGAACAGCATTTATCAGGTGGCCGGCAAAGCCGACACCGATCCGCTGTTTCCCGATGACCCCTACATCGCGGCCAATCGCCGGGTGACCATAACTCTTATGCGCGAGGCACCGCCGGTGCCGCCCGATATGGCGCCTTAGCCGGCAACGCCGCCGGCACGGCCGCCAAGGCTCTTGATTCCGCCGACCTTGTGCGCAACGAGTTGGCCATTATCGCTGGCCATGACCAGGAGATGACTGATGGCTGACCAACCGGCTGCAACGCCGAGCGTGCGCGATCTGACGCCGGTGGAGGTGGAGCGCGGGCTTGCGGAAGGCCGCATGCTGCTGGTCGATGTGCGCGAGCCGAACGAGACCGCGCTCGAACGTTTTCCCGGCGCCGTGCTGGTGCCGCTGTCGGCGTTCGATCCGGCGGCCATCCCGGGCTCCCCGGGACGCGAGGTGGTATTCGCCTGCCGATCCGGCCGCCGCTCGGTGACGGCATCGCTCGCCGCGCAGGAGCAGGGCTTTGCCTATGCGTCCCACATGGCCGGCGGAATCCTGGCCTGGAAGGCCGCCGGACTGCCGACGGAGACGTGATTTCGCTTCAGTGACGTATCCTCGCCGCGACGAAAAACCCGGCCCCGACAGATCAGGTCGACGAGGCCGGGCGTGTTTGCGGCGATTAGTCGGCCTGGATATTAGCGTCCTTGACCATCTTCTTCCACTCGACGAGCTGCTCCTTGATGTAATTGCCGAGCTCTTCGGACGTGGAGGAAAACCCCTCGAAGCCGACATTCTTGAACTTTGCCTGCACTTCGGGGCTGTCGATGATCGGGCGCAGTGTCTTGTTGAGCTTGGTCACGATTGCCGGTGGCGTGCCGGCTGCCACGACGAAACCCGCCCAGGCGTCGAGGTTGAAGCCTTTGACGCCTGCTTCATCCATCGTCGGCATCTCCGGAAACAATTTGCTGCGCTTAATGCGCGTCACGGCGAGCGCACGCAGCGCATGGGCCGATACGTGCGGCATGGCGGTTGTGAAATCCGCAAACATCATCGACACGCGGCCGGCGATGATGTCCTGAAGCGCGGGCGGCGTGCTGGTGTAAGGCACGTGAATGAGATTGATCCCGGCCCAATGCGACAGCGTATCGCCGGCGACGATGCCGGCGGTGTTGCCGCTGGCAAAGGACAGCTTTCCGGGATTGGTCTTGGCGTAGTCGACCAGTTCCTTGACCGAATGAATCGGCAGCTTCGGATTAATCACCAGCATCAAGGTAAAGCTGCCAACACGCGTGACCGGTGTGAAATCCTTGATAGGATCGTAATTGACGTTCTTGTGCAAAAAGGGATCGGCGGAGAGCGGTGAGTTCGTCGCCATCAGCAGCGTATAGCCGTCCGCCGCCTGATGGTGAACGAACTGTGCCGAAATCGCTCCGTCGACGCCGGGCTTGTCCTCGACGACGATGGGCTGCCCGATGGCGGGACCCAATTTGTCGGCGATGATGCGGCAGAGCGTGTCGCTGGCGCTGCCGGCGCCGAACGGATTGACGAACGTGATCGGCCGCGTCGGATAGTCGTCGGCGTAGAGCGCCGCGCTGAACATCGCCGTCGCTGCGGCGATCAGAATCAAACAAAGCCTTCTCATCGGCGAGTCCTCCCTGCTTGTCATAAATTGTTTTTATGGGCACGTCGGTTTTGCCAGGCCTTTTCGCCAGCGCGCGCGCCTTAACTCGTCGCCAACCATAGCAGAAACAGCCGCGGATGTCCGCCGGGTGCGGTTGTCGCAGCCATACGAGGATGCCCGCATCTGGCCGAAAGTGGTCGGCTGCACATTCTTTGATCTGGCTCAATGCGGCGTTGCCGCGGTTGGCGTCTTCGTCCGTTGCGGGACCACCGGAGGGAATCATCATGACCGGCATAAGCAGCGCCGCGGCATCGGGGGCGAATTACCGGCTTAGAGGCAGTCCCGCCGTGGGCCTTTCCATGGGGACCTGGGGATTTTTCGTCGGCTTTGCGGCGGTGGCGCTTTACGGCCCGGCGGCAAAATACTTTCAGGAACAGATGCACCTCGGCGGCATTGCGCTCGGCTTGCTGGTGGCCGCGCCGCAACTGACCGGATCGCTATTTCGCATTCCGTTCGGTGCGTGGGTCGATCGCGTCGGCGGGCGGCTGCCGATGCTGACCTTGTTCGGGCTATCGCTGGTCGGAATGTGGGGCCTGGTTTTCATCCTGCTGACCGCCAAGACGCTCACCGTCGCCGCTTATCCGATCGTCATCATGTTCGGCTTTCTCAGCGGCTGCGGCGTCGCATCGTTTTCCGTCGGCGTGCCGCAGGTGTCCTATTGGTATCCGCAATCGCGGCAGGGCACGGTGCTTGGCGCCTTTGGCGGCATCGGCAATTTGGCGCCGGGTCTGTTCACGCTGATGCTGCCCTATGCCATCGCCGCTTGGGGATTGGCCGGATCATATTTCGCCTGGTTCACCTTCCTCATCATTGGGACCGCGATCTATGCGCTGTTCGCCCGCGACGCTTATGTGTTTCAGCTGCGTCAGCAGGGGGTCGACGCCGCAACGAGTCGCAAGATCGCGGCTGAAAAAGGCGAGGAGCTATTTCCGAACGAGCATGTCTGGCAGGCGGTGATTTCCGCCGCCGAGGACCCGCGTACCTGGGGTCTGGTCGCGCTCTACTTCGTTTCCTTCGGTGGCTTTCTGGCGCTGACGGCCTGGTTCCCGATCTACTGGGTCAACCTGCACCATATGGACGTAAAAACCGCGGCGACGCTCGGCGGGCTGGGTTTCTCGTTGCTGGCCGCCGTTGTCCGCGTCATCGGCGGCGTGATCGCAGAGCGTATCGGCGGTGAGAAAACCGCGCTGCTGTCGTTCATCGCCGTGCTGGCCGGTGCCGCGATCCTGACCTACGTGCAGGATCTTTCCCTCGCGCTTTGCGGCGAACTACTGATCGCCGTTGGCATGGGCGTCGCCAACGCTGCGGTGTTCAAGATGGTGCCGAAATTCGTGCCGAGCGCAGTCGGTGGCGCGGCCGGCATCGTCGGCGGCCTGGGCGCGCTCGGCGGCTTTATCATTCCGCCTTTCCTCGGCGCCGTGGTCGATGCCCTTGGAACGCGTGGTTATGCCGGCGGCTTTTTCGCCTATGTGATCCTCGCCGTGATGGCGATAGGGGTTTCTACGTACTTCTGGTACCTGGACCACCGCGTTAAGTCGGGCGGGGCGGTCGGGCCTGTGATTCTCCAGGCGCGATAGAGGCACTGCCATGAGCTATTTCCTCGACCGGCTGACATTCTTCAACCGCATCGTCGACGATTTCGCCGACGGTCACGGCATCACCACGCGCGAAGACCGGCGTTGGGAGGACGGCTACCGCAAGCGCTGGCAGCACGACAAGATCGTGCGTTCGACGCACGGCGCCAATTGTACCGGCTCCTGCTCGTGGAAAATCTATGTCAAAGGGGGCATCGTCACTTGGGAGACGCAGCAGACCGACTATCCGCGGACGCGTCCCGATCTGCCGAACCACGAACCGCGCGGCTGCTCGCGTGGCGCGAGCTATAGCTGGTACCTGTATTCCGGCAATCGCGTGAAGGACCCGCTGGTGCGCTCGCGTCTCTTGAAATTGTGGCGCGAGGCAAGGGCGGTTCGCACGCCAGTCGGCGCCTGGGCGTCGATCGTGGAGAACACGGAGAAGCGCGCCGCCTATACCAGAAAGCGCGGTCTGGGAGGCTTCGTCCGCGCCGGTTGGGACGAAGTGACTGAGATTATCGCCGCCGCGAACGCCTACACGGTCAAGACCTATGGGCCGGATCGCGTCGTCGGCTTCTCGCCGATCCCCGCGATGTCGATGGTGAGCTATGCAGCCGGCGCGCGCTATCTGTCGCTGCTCGGCGGCGTGTGCTTGTCGTTCTACGATTGGTATTGCGACCTGCCGCCGTCATCGCCGCAGACCTGGGGCGAACAGACCGACGTTCCGGAATCCGCCGACTGGTACAACGCGGGCTTCATCATTCTGTGGGGCTCGAATGTGCCGCAGACGCGCACGCCTGACGCTCATTTCTATACCGAGGTCCGCTACAAGGGCACCAAAAGCGTCGTCATCTGCCCCGACTATTCGGAAGCATCGAAATTCGCCGATCTGTGGATTTCGGTGAAGCAAGGCACCGATGCGGCGCTCGGCATGGCGATGGGCCACGTCATCCTGCGCGAGTTCTATCTCGATCGGCAGGTCAAGTATTTCGAGGATTACGCGCGTCAGTATACAGACATGCCGCTGCTGGTGCGGCTGGTGAAATCCAAGGACGGGCTCGTGCCCGAGCGGCTCGTGCGCGCCTCGGATTTCTCCGGCGCATTCGGAGAAGCTAACAATCCGGAATGGAAAACCGTCGCCCTCGATGCCAACAGCGACCGCGTCGTCGTGCCTCGCGGCTCGGTCGGCTTCCGCTGGGGAGAGCAGGGCAAGTGGAATCTGGAAGAAAAAAACTCCAAAGGCGACGATACCAACCTGCGCCTGACGCTTGCCAACGCCAATGACGGCTTCGCCGATGTGGCGTTTCCGTATTTCGGCAATGTCGAACACGACTACTTTGCCGGCACCGATCATCCAAGCGTGCTGGTCCGCAAAGTGCCGGTTAAGGCGATGAAGCTCGCCGACGGCGACACGATGGTGGCGACGGTGTTCGATCTGTTCGCCGCCAATTACGGCCTCGACCGCGGGTTCGGCGGCCAGCACGTCGCCAAGAGCTTCGACGCCAATGAGCCCTACACCCCGGCCTGGGCTGAACGGATCACTGGCGTCCCGCGCGACCAGATCGTCACGGTCGCGCGTGAGTTTGCGCTCAACGCCGAAAAGACCAATGGCCGCTCAATGGTGATCATCGGTGCGGCGATGAATCACTGGTTCCACTGCGATATGAACTACCGCGCCGTCATCAACATGCTGGTGATGTGCGGATGCATCGGCCAGTCCGGCGGTGGCTGGTCGCACTATGTCGGCCAGGAAAAGCTGCGGCCGCAGACCGGCTGGGCGCCGCTCGCCTTCGCACTCGATTGGAGCCGGCCGCCGCGCCAGCAGAACTCGACATCGTTCTTTTACGCGCACACCGATCAATGGCGTTACGAAACGCTCAAGATCAATGAAATCCTGTCGCCCACGGCGCCCGAAGGGTCATGGGGCGGCGCCATCATCGACTATAATGTGCGCGCGGAACGCATGGGCTGGCTGCCATCCGCGCCGCAGCTCGAAACCAATCCGCTCAGGCTCGCGGCGGCAGCGAAGGCGAGCGGTGTCGAGCCCAAAGACCATGTCGCCCAGGCGCTGAAGTCCGGGACGCTGAAGCTGTCGTGTCACGATCCCGACAAGCCGGTGAACTGGCCCCGCAACATGTTCGTGTGGCGCTCCAACCTGCTCGGCTCATCGGGCAAGGGGCACGAATATTTCCTGAAACACCTGCTCGGAACCAACCATGGCGTGCTTGGCAAAGATCTAGGCGAAACGGGACTGCAAAAGCCGCAGGAAGTCGCTTGGCACGACGAAGCGCCGGAAGGAAAGCTCGATCTGTTGGTCACGCTCGACTTCCGCATGTCAACGACATGTGTCTATTCCGACATCGTGCTGCCGACCGCAACCTGGTACGAGAAAAGCGATCTCAACACTTCGGACATGCATCCCTTCATTCATCCGCTTACCGCAGCGGTCGATCCGGTATGGGAGTGCAAGAGCGATTGGGACATCTATAAGGCGATCGCCAAGAAATTCTCCGAAATCGCACCGGAAGTGCTTGGCGTCGAGCAGGATGTGGTGCTTACGCCGATCATGCACGACACGCCGGGTGAGATCGCGCAACCGTTCGACGTCAAGGACTGGAAAAAAGGCGAGGTCGCGCCGATCCCCGGCAAGACCATGCCGCAGATCACCGTCGTCGAGCGCGACTATCCCAACCTCTACAAGCGCTTCACCTCGCTCGGGCCGCTGATGACAAAGCTCGAGAATGGGGGCAAGGGCATCGCCTGGAATACCGAGCACGAGGTCGAGTTTCTGAAAAAGCTCAACGGTGTCGTCACCGACGAAGGACCCACCAAGGGATTGCCCAGAATAGAGACCGACATCGACGCCGCCGAAGTGCTGCTGACTTTGGCGCCGGAAACCAACGGCGAGGTCGCTGTGAAGGCGTGGAGTTCGCTGGGCAAGACCACCGGCCGCGAACACGCCCACCTCGCGACGGCCAAGGAAGACGAGAAAATCCGCTTCCGCGACGTGGTAGCACAGCCGCGCAAGATCATCTCGTCGCCGATCTGGTCGGGGCTCGAATCCGAGAAGGTCTGCTACAACGCCGGCTACACCAATGTCCACGAGCTGATCCCGTGGCGGACGCTCACCGGCCGCCAGCAGCTTTACCAGGACCATGCCTGGATGCGCGCGTTCGGCGAAGCGCTGTGCGTGTATCGGCCGCCGATCGACACCAAAACCATCAAGCCGGTGCTTGATCGCAAGCCTAACGGCAATCGTCCGATCGTGCTCAACTTCATCACGCCGCATCAGAAATGGGGCATTCACTCGACCTACACGGACAATCTTCTGATGCTGACGCTGTCGCGCGGCGGTCCGATCGTCTGGATCAGCGAGACCGACGCCAAGCAGGCGGGTATCGTCGATAACGACTGGATCGAAGCCTACAACTCAAACGGGGCGCTCGTTGCCCGCGCCGTGGTCTCGCAGCGCGTCAAGCAGGGCATGTGCATGATGTATCATGCGCAGGAGAAGACCGTGAACGTGCCGGGCTCCGAACAAACCGGACAGCGAGGCGGGATCCACAATTCGGTGACGCGCACGGTGCTCAAGCCGACCCATATGATCGGCGGCTATGCGCAGCAATCCTACGGCTTCAACTATTACGGCACGGTAGGCACCAATCGCGACGAGTTCGTCGTGATCCGCAAGATGGCAAACGTGGATTGGCTGGATCGTCCCGCCGCCGAGCAGCCCGGCGACGCCGCTCCGAGACTGGAGGCCGCAGAATGAAAATCCGCGCGCAAATCGCGATGGTGCTCAATCTCGACAAGTGCATCGGATGCCACACCTGCTCGGTCACATGCAAGAACGTGTGGACCAATCGCGAAGGCATGGAATACGCCTGGTTCAACAACGTCGAGACCAAGCCCGGCATCGGCTATCCGAAGGAGTGGGAGAACCAGAAGCGCTGGAACGGCGGCTGGCGCCGCAAGAAGAACGGCAAGATCGAGCCGCGCATCGGCGGCAAGTGGCGCGTCCTCGCCAACATCTTCGCCAATCCCGATCTGCCCGAGATCGACGACTACTACGAACCGTTCACCATCGATTACGAACATCTGCAGAAAGCACCCGAGATGCAGGCCTCGCCGACGGCGCGGCCGCGCTCGCTCATCACCGGCGAACGCATGGAAAAGATCGAGTGGGGGCCGAACTGGGAAGAAATTCTCGGTGGCGAGTTCGTCAATCGTGCGAAGGACGTCAATTTCGAAGGCGTGCAGAAAGAAATCTACGGCCAGTTCGAAAATACCTTCATGATGTATCTGCCGCGGCTGTGCGAGCACTGTCTCAATCCGGCCTGCGTCGCGGCGTGCCCTTCCGGGGCGATCTACAAGCGCGAGGAAGACGGCATCGTTCTGATCGATCAGGACAAGTGTCGCGGCTGGCGCATGTGCGTCTCCGGCTGCCCGTACAAGAAGATCTATTACAACTGGAGTTCGGGCAAATCCGAGAAGTGCATTTTTTGTTACCCGCGCATCGAGGCTGGACAGCCGACGGTGTGTTCGGAGACCTGCGTCGGCCGCATCCGCTATCTTGGCGTGGTGCTCTATGACGCCGACCGCATCGAGGAGGCGGCGAGCGTGCCGTCGGAGCAGGATCTCTACGCGGCGCAGCTCGGCATCTTCCTCAATCCCCACGACCCGGCGGTGATCGCACAAGCCGAAGCTGACGGCATTTCCGACTCTTGGCTTGAAGCGGCGCGCCGCTCGCCGGTCTACAAGATGGCGATGGAGTGGAAGATAGCATTTCCGCTCCATCCCGAGTATCGCACGCTGCCGATGGTCTGGTACGTGCCACCGCTGTCGCCGATCCAATCGGCGGCAGCCGCCGGCAAGATCGGCCACGACGGTGAGATGCCTGATGTGCGCAGCTTGCGCATTCCACTCAAGTATCTCGCCAACCTGCTGACGGCGGGCAAGGAAGAGCCGGTGGCGCAGGCACTGGAGCGGATGCTGGCGATGCGCGCCTATATGCGCGCCAAGACCGTCGATGGCGTTATCGATGAATCGATCGCTCGCCGCGTGGGCCTCAGCGGCCTTGCCATCGAAGACATGTACCAGGTGATGGCGATCGCCAACTATGAGGATCGCTTCGTCATTCCGACGGCGCACCGCGAGCTTGACGAGGACGCCTACGATCTGCGCGGCTCGTGCGGCTTCTCGTTCGGCAACGGCTGCTCCGGCGGCGTCAGCGAGACCAATCTGTTCGGCGGGCCGAAGAAAGCAAAAACGCCCATGGAGGTCGTGTGATGACCAGAACCTTCAAGGCGCTTTCGGCGTTGCTCAGCTATCCGACTGCGGATTTGCAGGCGGCTGCGGGCGAAATCCGCGACGCCATCGCGCGCGAGCGGCTTTTGCCGGCGCGTATCATGCGGCAGGTCGATGGCCTGATCGGCGAACTTAAAGCGCACGATCTCTACGATCTGCAAGAGCGCTATGTCCTCCTATTCGACCGGACCCGCTCGTTGTCGCTGCATCTGTTCGAACACGTGCACGGCGAAAGCCGCGACCGCGGCCAAGCGATGATCGACCTTAAGACGCAATACGAGCAGCACGGGCTTGCCATCAGCGCCGCCGAGTTGCCGGATTTTCTGCCAATGTTCCTCGAATATCTCTCCGTGCTGCCCTTCGCCGAAGCCCGCGATCTGCTGGCGCAGCCGGCGCATATTCTCACCGGGGTCGCCGAACGCCTGCGGCAGCGCAAATCGCCATACGAGGCCGTGTTCCGGGCGCTGATGGCGCTCACCGCGGTCAAGCCAGACGCCGCGGCGGTCGCAGCGGTGCTGGAAGAGCCCGATGCCGACCCCGCCGATCTCGCCGCGCTTGACGCCGCCTGGGAGGACGAGCCGGTGACGTTCGGCCCTGGCGCTGCGCCGAGCTGCAAGGATGGCCTCATTGCGAGAATCCGGGCTGGCCGGCGGCCGCCCCCGGCGGTGCGGGCATAAGGAGCGGGCCTATGAGCGACGCGATGACCTACATCGTCTACGGCTTGTATCCGTATCTTTGCCTGACGGTTTTCCTGCTCGGGAGCCTCGTTCGCTTCGACCGCGAGCAGTACACGTGGCGGTCCGGCTCAAGCCAGCTTTTGCGGCGGCGGCAGCTGGTATGGGGCTCGAACCTGTTCCACGTCGGCATCCTGTTGATCTTCGCCGGCCACTTTGTCGGTCTGTTGACGCCCATTTGGGTGTTCGGCTGGCTTGGCATCTCGCACACCTTCAAACAATGGATGGCGATCGGCATCGGCGGCATCGCCGGTATTGCCTGCTTCATCGGTATTAGCATGCTGGTCCACCGGCGGCTGTTCGATGCTCGCATCCGCCGCACATCGTCCTTCGGCGATATCGCGATCCTGCTCCTGCTTTATGTGCAGCTCACGCTCGGTCTTTGCACCATCCCGGTGTCGCTGCAGCATCTGGACGGCAGCGAGATGGTGAAGTTCATGGTCTGGGCGCAAGGCATCCTGACGTTACAGCCGGGCGTGTCAGGGGTCATCGCCGGCGTCAGTCCGATCTTCAAACTGCACCTGTTTCTCGGTATGACGATTTTTCTGGTCTTTCCGTTCACCCGGCTTGTGCATGTGTGGAGCGCGCCGGTCTGGTATCTCGGCCGCCGCGGTTATCAGATCGTGCGGACGCGGCATACGAACGCCGCGCCCGCGCGTGTTCATGCCGCCGGGCCGAGGGTCCCCGTTGTGCCTATGCGTCGCCCGAATGTTCCGGCGCGGCCGGTGCCGGCGGAGCAGGGCCGATGACGTGCATCATTCACGCCGACAGCGCTTTGCCCAAGCCTGCGACGAAGCCTGCGCCAAAGCCGGTGACGGTGAGCGTCAACGGTATCGTGGTGCCGCGCGACGCGATCGCTCGCGAGACCCAACATCATCCCGCCGACACGCCTATCCTCGCCTGGCAGGCGGCGGCACGCGCGCTGGTCATCCGCGAGTTGCTGCTGCAGGAGGCGCGCCGGCTCGGCGTTGAGGCTGAACCGCAAGCCGATGCGCAGGGCAGGCGCGAGACCGATGAGGAAGCGCTGATCCGCTGCCTCATCGATCGCGAAGTGACGACGCCCGAGCCCGACGAAGCGACGTGCCGACGCTACTACGGACGCAATCGCGCGCGCTTCCGCTCGCCGGCGCTGTATGAGGCGGCGCACATCCTGTTTGCGGCGCGAAAGGACGATGCCGATGCGTTTGCGACGGCGCGCGCGCAGGCGGAGGCGGTGCTGGCGCAACTGCGCGTGCATACCGGGCAATTTGGCGAATTGGCGCGCCTGCATTCGGCCTGTCCGTCGGCAGCGCAAGGCGGCAATCTCGGGCAGATCAGCGCCGGCCAAACCACCGCGGAATTCGAGCGGGCGCTGTTTGCGCTAGACCCCGGCGCCGTTACGTGGGAGCCGGTCATCACCCGCTATGGGCTGCACATCATACGTCTCGACCGCAAGATCGAGGGCCGCGAGCTGCCGTTCGAACTCGTCGCCGATCGCATCGCCGATTATTTGCGCGACAGCGTACGGCGCCGCGCCGGTGCGCAATACGTCGCGCGGCTGATGTCGCGGGCGCAGATTACCGGAATCGCGTGCGAAGGTGCCGCCGAGGCGCATCGCGTCAACTAGCGTGGAGAAGATAATGCTGCTCGGTGATCTCTTGGCACAATTCGACGACGAAGGCGTCGCCACCGAGGCCGTGCTCGGCCTCGGCGATTTGGCGCTCGCCGCCAAACTGCGCGCGGCGGCGGAAGCCGATGGCTTGACGCTCGGCGCCTACGCTGCAGCCGCGGTCCGACACTATGCGGCTGCGGCGTCCGACGAAGAATGGGTCAGCCTGATGGGCGCGCTTGGCCGTGCGCAGGACCCGGGCATGGTGTGTCTGCGCCGTGCGCTGGACTACGTCGCCGCCGCCTTCAACGCCAGCGCCGGTGCAGCCACAGCCATTGCTCCGGATACTCACGGACCCAGCCTTCGATCACATTCGTAATCGCCTGCATGGTGCCTTGCACGTCGACGCGGCCGTCGGCGTCGCGCGGCGGCTCGATCGGGTCGGTGATGTCGATGCGGAAACGGTTGCGGTCGGGTAGGCGGATGGCGCGTAAGCCGTAGATCGGACATTCCAACTGCCGCGCCAAGAGTGCAATCAGCGGATTGGCCTTGCAGGTGCGGCCGAAGAACTGCACCTCGACGCCCTTGGTGTAGTGCTGGTCGACCAGCATGCCGACATGCACGCCGTTTTGCAGCAGACGGGCCAGCCGCACCGGCGCATCGAGTCCGGTCGGAACGAGCTGCCCCATTACGCCGGTGCGCAATTTGATGATGGCGTCACTGACGGCGGCGATATTGGGCCGCCGGTAAAGCACGGCCGACGGGACGCCGACTTGATGCGTCACTACGGCCGGAATCTCCCAATTGGCGGTGTGGCAGGCGAAGCTCAGCGTGGCTTTGTCGGCAGCAATACGGCGAGCGCGTTCTAGTGTTGCGGTGTCGACGATCACGGTGTCGGTCAGTGAAATTCCGGGTTCGACGACGCGAAACTCATTGAGATGGACGAATTCAGCGGCGACGCGGCCGAGATTGTCCCAGACGCCGGCAAGTATCTGTTCGATCTCGGCTGCGGATTTCTCCGGAAACGCGGCGCGAAGATTGTCGCGGCCGAGACGATGCTCTGGCACCAGCGGGCCCGCCTTGCGCATGAACGCTCCAGCGAAATTTGCTGCGCGTTCGCGGCGAATGCGTTTGACGGCGCGGAGCAGTCCAACCGCCACGGCGCCGATGGTAGCATCAAGAAGTTTTTTTGGCCGCGATCCGATCATCAGAACGCGACGATGATTTTTCCAAATACCTGGCGGCTTTCCAGCCGAGCCAGTCCGCTCTCGAAATCGGCAAGCGGGACTTCGGTGTCGATCACCGGCAGGAGCCCCGATGCCATCTTGTCGAGGCTTTCGCGGATGTTGCGCAGCGAGGCGCCGAACGAGCCGATGATGCGGTATTGCTGGGTGTAGAGTTGGAACAGATTGAGGGTGATCGACTGGCCCGAGGTCGAGCCGCAGGTCACCAGACGCCCGCCGCGCTTGAGGCATAACAGCGAGCCATTGAACGTGTCGGGCCCGACATGCTCGAACGCGACATCGACGCCCTTCTTGCCGGTGAGCTTGCGGACAATGGTCTCGAACCGGTCGGTGCGGTAATTGATGACATGATCGGCGCCGAGCGCCCTCGCTTTCTCGGCCTTGGCATCGTCGCCGACCGTGGTGAAGACGGTGCAGCCTATCGCCTTTGCCATCCTGATGGCGGCCGAGCCGATGCCGGAGCCGCCGGCTTGCACCAGGATGCTTTCGCCAGGCTCGAGCTTGGCGTTGTCGAACAGCATGTGCTGGACGGTGGCGAAGGCGATCGGCGCGCAAGCGGCGTCGCGAAAACTCACGCCCGGCGGCACTGCGACGACGAGCCGTGCCGGCATGTTGACCCGATCGCGAGCAAAGCCATCGATGTGGAAGCCCATCACGCCGCCGACATTTTCGCACAGATTGTCACGGCCCTCGCGGCAGGCCTTGCAGACGCCGCACGTCAGCGCGCCGTAGGGGACGACCCGGTCGCCGGCCTTAAGCGCATCGA
>DASZWK010000304.1:0-5181 GCA_035546235.1 Xanthobacteraceae bacterium
GGCCGAGGAGTGGGGCAAGAAGGCGGTGACCGTCGGTGCCGGCGGCTCGATTCCGATCGTCGGCGACTTCAAGACCGTGCTCGGCATGGACACGCTGATGGTCGGCTTCGCGCTCGACGACGACCGGGTGCATTCGCCCAACGAGAAATTCGATCTCAAGTGCTTCCATAAGGGCATCCGCAGCTGGGCACGGATACTGGCAGCGCTGGCGGGGTGAAGCGGGCGGCTTCTTTCGATGTCATGCCCCGCGAAGGCGGGTATCCAGTGGACGCCGGAAGCGGGGTAATTACTGGATCGTCCGCCTGCGCGGACGATGACAAGCGGCGGATCAAAAAACCCGGTCGCCCATGACGACGTAGCGGCGCAAGAGCCGGCGCTCCTTGTCGGAGAAATCCGTACGCGCATGGAGCGTGCAGCGATTATCCCAGAGCACGAGGTCGCCCGGGCGCCAATGGTGCGCGTAGATGAACTGATCCTGCTCGATATGATCGAACAGGCTATTGAGCAGCGCGCTGCCATCATCCTCGTCCATGCCCTCGATCGTAAATGTCATCAGCCGGTTGACATAGAGGGCCTTGCGCCTGGTGTCGGGGTGGGTGCGTACGATCGGCTGCACGTAGTGCGGATGCGCGCTGAAATCGACTTTCGAGCCGTTCACTGCGCGCGTCGTCGAATCGTAGAGATAGGCGTTGAGCGCCTTTCTGCCGTCGATGCGAGCTTTCAGCTCCGCCGGCAGCGTGTCGTAGGCCTTGTACATGTTGAGAAATAAAGTGTCGCCGCCGGACGACGGCACTTCGAGCGCGTAGAGGAACGTTCCGGTGGCCGGTTTCTCGATGTAGCACTGGTCGGAGTGAAAGTGCATTTCGCCATCAGGAAGCGAGCCGATCATCTTGCCGTTCTCGCGGATGTTCGAGACCAGCATGGTCAGTTCCGGATACTTGGTGTGGCCGAATTCGTTGATCGCCGATGGCGGGCGGGTGCGTTTCTGCAGGGTACCGAACCGCTTCGCAAAGCGGATTTGGTCGTCCTCGGACAGCGACTGGCCGCGGAACAGAATGACCAGGTGCTCGTGCCAGATTTTGAGGATTTCGGCGAACGTCGCGTCCGACATGTCTTCGCGCAGATCGATACCCGTAATTTCGGCGCCGAGCGCGGACGACAACGGTTTCACTGTCAGCGTCATGAGCGTTCCTCCCTTTTCTTTTCCCCCGGTTGCCGCACCACCAGCACCGAGCAACTGGCGTAGCGAACCACGTGACCGGCATTGGAACCGAGAAAATATGTGCGCAGCCCGGCTCGGTGCGAACTCATGACGATCAAATCGGCTCGCATCGCCTCGGCTTCGTCGAGAATTTCGCGGTCGACATTACCTTGCCGCACGACGGTCGAGATGCGCGCCGCCGGCAGTCCGGTCTCCTTGGCGACGATCGCGATCGCCTCCTCGGCGGTGGCGCGCTGCTGCGCCTCGAAATCGGGCGGCACATACTCGGCCAGCATTCCCGGCGTGACGGGCAGCACGTTGATCAGGCGGACCGCGGCGTCGCCTTCCTTCGCCATCATCACCGCGCTGGCGATCGCTGGCTTGGCGAGTTCGGCATCGGCAAGATCGATCGGCACCAGGATGCGGCGGTACATGACGATTACTCCGTCGTGGCCGCGATCAGGCGCGGGGACACGAAGCGCTCCAGCCGGCCGGAATGCGCGTGCAGCGGCGCCCAATCATCGAGCGCGAGGTCGATGACGACGAGCCCCGCCGTCGGCAGGTTTTCGTTAAGGCGCTCGCGTGCCGTCACGTCGCCCGATGCGATCAGCGCGACCGCGAGATCGTGAAAGCCCGGATTATGGCCGACGAGCAGCAGTGATCGCGCCCGGCCGGTATCGCCGATCAGCGCCAGCAGGTTATCGGCACTGGCATTGTAGATGCGCTCTTCGTTCACCGCTTTCGGTGGTTTGGCGAAATAATCGGCGGCCAGCGCCCAGGTTTCCCGGGCGCGGTTGGCGGGTGACACCAGCGCAAGATCGGGAACCAGACCGTGCCGCGCCATATAAGCTCCGATGGCCTGCGCGTCGGTGCGGCCGCGCTTGGTGAGCTTGCGGTCGCGGTCGCGCTCGCCGAGTTCGGCGCGCTCGGTCTTGGCATGGCGCAACAGCATCAGACGGCGCATCGCGGCAATGTCGCTTTCTTCCCTGAGCGAGTCTAGCATGGCTTGGCACTGACGGCCCGTAACGACACAGCAATGACGCAATCCGAAACCGCCACGTACCCGCAGAGCTGGTATGCCGCGACCAAGATCGCAGCGCCGGAGCGGCCGGCGCTTTCGGCCGATCTCGACGTCGACGTGTGCGTGATCGGCGGCGGCTTCGCCGGCCTGACCGCAGCGCGCGAAATCGCACGCAGTGGCTGGTCGGTGGCGCTGGTGGAGGCGGGACGTCTTGCAGGCAGTGCCTCAGGCCGCAGCACTGGCTTTGTCCTGCCCGGATTTGCCGCCGAGCCGGCCCGGCTGATCGACCGCGTCGGCTTCGACCAGACGCGGACGCTGTGGTCCCTGGCACAAACCGGCCTCGATTATGTGCGTGACACGATCGCCGCCGAAGGCGCGGGCGGCATCGATCCGGAGCCGGGTTGGCTCTATGTCTCCAAGTCGGACAACGGCGACGAACTGCTGCATTACGGCAAGTTGCTCGGCCAACTGGGCTGCGACGTCGAATACTGGCCGGTCGAACGCGTGCGCGCGTTCCTGCGTAGCGAGCGCTATTTCCAGGCCATCCATTTTCCGCGCGCATTCAGCATCCATCCGCTCAATTACGCGCTTGTGCTCGCCGCCGCAGCCGAACGCGACGGCGCGCGCATTTTCGAAAATACGCCGGCGCTCTCGATTGATCCGGCCGGCGTGCGCAAACGTATCGTGACGCCGCACGCGCGGCTGCGCGCCGATCAGGTCGTGCTTGCTGGCAACATCGAACTGCGCGGACTGATGCCGCGGCTCGCCGCGACGCTCATTCCGATCACGACCTATGTCATCACCACACAGCCCATCGGATCGCGGCTTGGCGAGGCGGTCGCTTACCGCGGTGCGGTGAGCGACACCGATCGCGCCGACAATCACTACCGCATTGTCGGCGGCGATCGGTTGATGTGGTCGGGCCGCGCCACGACGTGGGCGCGCAATGCGCAGCATTATGTTGGTGCGCTCACCGCCGATATCGAAAAGACTTACCCGCAGCTCGGTCCGGTCGCGGCGGAATTCGCCTGGTCGGGGACGCTCGGCAACACCGTGCACCGCATGCCGCAGATCGGCGAGCTTGGACCCGGGTTGTGGCTCGCCAGCGGTTTTGGCGGTCACGGGCTCAACACCACTGCGCTCGCCGGCAATCTGATCGCCCGCGCCGTGGTGCATGGCGACCACATCTGGCGACAATTCACGCCGTTTGAACTGGTCTGGGCCGGCGGACTGCTGGGCCGCACTGCGGTTCAGATGCGCGTCTGGCTTAAACGCCTCACTGAGGCGGCCGTTGAGCGCCGCGCTAGGGGGTCGGAACGCGTTCGCCGTCAGGCGCGGGCCGGCGCGGTGGGGGGGCAGGGGCAATCGATCATACCGGCGCAGCCCGCTGACGACTTTCAGTCCGCGCCGCCCGAAACCTTGGCGGACGCGCCTGGCGGCGATCCCCTTCAGCGCACCCAATAGACCCGCCGCAAACGCACCCATCATCGGCGGCCCGATCAGGTGCAGCGCCAAATGATGGCGCCACAGCCGCACGTTCATCGCGTTTGGTCGCGGACTAGCACGCGAGAGAGTTCGATAAATGGCCGAGAAATTAAACATCGCTGCGCCCGGCAAGCCGCAAGCGCCGCGCCCCGGCCTTACTACGGCGCGTCGGCCATGATTTTGCGTGCGGCGTCGATGACGCGGAGCATGGCCGGGGTCGGATCATCCAGCGTAACCAGTGCGAGCCGCTGCACGATAGGATGCTCGGTTTTCAGTTCGTGCGCGGCCGATTTGGTGACGATGCTGAGCTGGGACAACCCCAGTGCGTCGGGCAATTGCTCCGTCACCTTGATGACTTGTGAGCTGATCTGAACGAGGATCGGATTGAGGGCGGAAATTTTTTTGCCGTGCAGAAACTCCTCTTCGATGGAGGCCTGCACGCCGCCTCCGCCGCGCACCATGACGATTCTGATCGGCCGATCCGGGCCGCCGACGTCGCGCCAATTGGTGATCGCGCCGAGCAATATCTGCCGCATCTTGTCGTCGGAAACCGTGTTGACCGGATTGTCCTTGTTGACCGCAAAGGCCATTCGTGTGTTTGCGACTTCAAATATCTTCAACCGTCGGACGTCGAGCGTTGGATGACTGGATTTCAGTTCGCCGGTTTCATTGTCGAGCGGCCCGGAAATCATGGCGAAATCGCCGCGTTTCTCGAACAGGGCCAGCAAGCCGAGACTCGATTTGCTTGGCACCACGGTAAGCTTGACGCCGGCCGCTTTTTCGATGGCGCTCTGATACGGCTCCATCACGCGATGCGTGAACGTCGTCGATCCCTGAACGATGAAAGTCGGCGCGCCCGCCGTGCCGGCGCTTTGCGCCCGCGCGGGGTGCGCCGCCAGCGTAAGCGCTGCGGCCAAAAGGAAGACGATGCGAAACCGGTGCATGACGTGTGATCGATTTGCCGAGATCACAATGGCACGCGATACGATAAGAAAGGATTATAGGGCATCGATCGGCGGGCGGTATCACCCCACTGGTAGAAAATGCGCCGATTTCGGTTGTGTTTGATGTGACTGCAATAAAACTGACATCAAACTGTCACAGCAAACGGAGCATGACGATGTAGGCTGAACGGATAAGAAGGTGGAGGCTGAGATCGATGTGGGCTTCGGTGATGGGCAATTGGGGAAATACCGTAGCCATTGCTGCTTTCATTGCGGTGCTGCTGTTCTCCGCGATGTTTTTTGGAATTCATGCCTGAACGTCTTCGGAAGCTGCAGCTGCATCTTCCGGCGCGGATCGATTGCGGGGCAGGCACGCGGCCGTTGCACTGCATTGTCTCCGACCTGTCCGAGACAGGCGCTCGGATGACGCTGGCGAGGGACGCCAGACTTCCTGACGAATTCATATTGGTTCTTACGGCGGATGGCCGCGGCCGGCGCCGCTGCCGAATCGCGCGCCGGGACCACCTCGA
>DASZWK010000305.1:0-14009 GCA_035546235.1 Xanthobacteraceae bacterium
CCGCTGGCGATTCTCGCCGCTCACCTCAAGGACATCGACCGCGCCGTGCTCGGCGAGGATTTCAGCGACATGGACGAGGAGCCGCCGCGGGAGCGGCTGTTCGACGTGCTGATGCGGCGCCTTGAAAAGCTGGCACCGCACCGCCAGGCGGTGCGCTCGCTGCTGCGGTCGGCGAGCCGCAACGCGCCGCTTGCTTTTGCGCTCAACGGGCTCGCCGTGCGCTCCCAGAAATGGATGCTGGCAGCGGCGGGGATCAACGCCCCGGGCCCACGCGGTGCGTTGCGCGCGCAGGGTCTTGCGCTGCTGTTCAGCTCGGTGCTGCGCACCTGGGTGCGCGACGACGATCCCGGGCTCGCGCGCACCATGGCGGCGCTCGATCGAGCGCTGGCCCGCGGCCAGCGCTTTGCCGGCTTCCTCGACGATCTGTGTTTCATCCCGTCGCGCCTGTGCCGGCTGCGGCCCCGCCGCCGCCGCCGCGATGACGATGAGGAGGAAGCCGTTGCCGCGTGATCGCCGCGACGCGCGTTAATTTCCGTGGTGCGGACCCGCTTTATTGACCTACCGCAATGCGGCTCTCAACTGATTAGAATAGCTATAAAAACGTGCTTTTTTCTTTGCGTGGCCGCATCGGCGGCGGTAGAGATAGTTTCAGATTGAACCAATATCCCGCCGGGCCTCGCCACGATGATTGTGTGCTCCTGCAACGTGCTCTCCGACCACGACGTGAGGGCCACGCTATCGGCACCTGAAAGTGCGCCGCGCACGACCTGCCAAGTCTATCATTGCCTCGGTTGCAGCGCACAATGCGGGCGCTGCGCGCGCACCATCCGCCGCATCATGGATGAAGCGCTTGCCGGCGCTGGCGCGGCATCGCGCCAAGGCAATTCGGCCGGTTCCTGATCTTTATCTTTACCTTGCAATTAAGTGTGCGCTGCGAAAGCGGCGGGTGACCTCTCGCCCGTTGTAGGTTATAATCGTTCTAATTAATGCCCCTTCCAGGATCATCGGGGCGGTATCGCAGCAAGGAGCACGGCCATGAAAGGCGACCCCGGCGTCATCGATTTCCTCAACAAGGGGCTTCGCCACGAGCTGACGGCCATCAATCAATACTGGCTGCACTACCGGCTGCTCGACAATTGGGGCTACAAGGCGCTCGCCAAGCAGTGGCGCAAGGAGTCCATCGAGGAGATGCAGCACGCCGACAAGCTGGTCGAGCGCATCATCTTCCTCGACGGCTTTCCCAATATGCAGGTGCTCGATCCGCTGCATATCGGCCAGAACGTCAAGGAAGTACTCGATTCCGATCTCGGTGCGGAGATGTCCGCGCGGGCGCTTTACCAGGAAGCTGCCACCCATTGCCATGGCGTGCGCGATTACGTGAGCCGCGACCTGTTCGAAAAGCTGATGCACGACGAAGAAGAGCACATCGATTATCTCGAGACCCAGCTCGACCTCGTTGCCAAACTCGGGCTCGAGCTCTACGCCCAGCACCATATCGGCGAAGCCGACGAGGATTGAGCGGCGGGCACGTTATTTGGCGCGGTTATTGGCTGTGTCGCCGCCGCCCCAATTGCAAATGATTTGCTAACGCGCCGGCGCTCGCTTGCCGATCACTTGGCAGAGTCGCCAAACGAAAACGGCGCGGTTGCCCGCGCCGTTCGCCGTCATTTGATGTTTAGATCTGCTCGTTAGCCGCGCGTGCTCAGAGGCATGACAACGGGGGCCGGCGCGGGATTCAACATGTAGCGCACGCCGATCCGGAAATCATTCGAGGTCATGTCTTTGAGGTTGAAGTTGTTGCACGGGGCGGTCGAGCCGCTGTTCTGACAGAAGATGTCAGCCGACCCGGGCGACCCCATGTTCAGATAACGGTAATTGAAGTCGATCTTGAGATTGTCGGAGACATTGTAGGTGAGACCGGCCTGAAGGTTCCACGCCAAGTTCCAGTTGGCCGAGTCGGTCTGGGTGTAACCGAAGCCGACCGTGCCGGGAGGCAGCGGACCGATGTCCTGGACGCCGGTGATGCGGTCGTAGGCCATGCCGACGCCGCCGCCGACATACGGGGTGAGGCACCACCAGGTGCCGAGGTCGACATAGGCGTTGGCCATGAACACGGCCGCGGAGAAATTGCCGCTGTAATTGTCGAAGCAGGTGCCGGTAACGCCGATCACCGTGCAGGTGCCCTGGTTGTAGCTGCCCAGCGCCTTGAAGGCCGCGGCGGTGCGATATTCACCGGTCACATCGAAGCGCAGCCAGCTGTTGAGTTCGTAACCCACGCCGCCGCCGATGATCGTCGCGCTCTGGATGTCTTTCTGATTGACGGTCCAGCTCGCGGGCACGTTCGCCGCGGGTTCAAGATCGAAGGTCGAGAAGCTCTGCGCGCCGGCGCCAACGTCGCCACGCAGATACCATCCGCTTTGCTCCGCGACCTGGGGCGCGGCCTGATACTGCATCGCAGGCGGTGGGGCGCCGAGATCGGCCGCAAAGGCCGCACTTGAAATGAGAGCCGCTGCACCGGCGCCGATGAGGGATTTAACGCTTACCATCTCTTCGTCCTTTCCTCGTCATGACCATGCAGGAGCGCCGGCCATTGTTGGAATCCGGGACGGAGGATGACAGTTATTTCCTAATCGGCTCTTAACCTTAACGTTTAACCCTAACGGTCGGTATCGCCGCGGATAACTGTGGTGTTTTTGTCACTGCGGTTCCGGAGTTCCAAACGAAACGAGTTCCAAACAAACGAAGATGGCCGGGCGCGGCGCGAGGCGGCTAACCCTCCATTAAGGTTAATAGGAGATGATTTCGCCGGTTATGCCGCAGCAGCGGCAGAGGCATGAAAGGCCGGCAGATGCGTTGGGTAGTTGGTGCTTTGCTCGTTCTTGGCTTCGCCCCGAGCGCGTTAGCAGCGGACCTCGACATTTTACGCGGGGCGGAGCCGGTCGGCCCGCCTAGCTACACCAACTGGAGCGGCTTTTATTTTGGCGGCCAAGGCGCCTATGTGGACGGCGGAGCCAATTTTGCGCAGGCAACAGGACCGCTGATCTCATACCTGCTCCGCAATACGACGGTCGAACAGGACTTCAACATCTCCGGATGGCAAGTGCTCGGCAAATCGGCCAGCACCACCACCGGGATTGGCGGTTTCGCCGGCTACAACAGCCAATGGGCCAACCTCATCCTGGGCGTTGAGGCGAACTATACCAACGCCAAGTGGTCGGGATCCTCGTCCGATACGCTGGCGCGGCACATGGATGCGAGCGGCACGACCTACAACGTCGCCGTAACCGGCACATCGTCGATCGACCTGAAGGACTACGCCTCGCTGCGAGCGCGCGCCGGCTACATCATGGGCAATTTCCTGCCCTATGGTTTCGTCGGTTTCGTTGTCGGCCGTGCCGACATCACCAAATCCGCCACCGTGGCCGAAACAGAGGTCAGTGACAGCACCGGCTTGGAGACAGGCTGCCTTGGTTCGCCGCCCGCCTGCTCTTTGACCAACAGCGACAATCGCACCAATCAGATCATCTACGGCTACTCGGCCGGGCTTGGCATGGATTGGGCGCTTACGCAGAACATTTTTCTCCGCGGCGAGTACGAGTACATCCAATTTACCGGGCTCGGCGGCCTTGACCTTTATCTCAATAATGTCCGCGTCGGCGGCGGATTTAAATTCTGACGGCTCGACGCCGCGGACTGGCGACGATTTTTTTCGGCCGCTCCGTCATCTGAGCGCAGCGGTCGCGATCCATCATCATTCGACTTGACGTAAGCCGCATCCTTCCTTATTGGCGGCGGTGGGACACCCCTCCCCACCGAGGGGCGCCTATCTGGAAGGATAGATCATGACGAGAACCACGCCCTCGATGCGGCCGCGCGTGCCGCATTTTTCGTCCGGCCCCTGCGCCAAACGGCCCGGCTGGACCGCGCAAGCCCTCAGCGACGCCGTCCTCGGACGCTCCCACCGCTCTAAAGCCGGCAAGGCAAAGCTCAAGCGCGCCATCGATCTGACGCGCGAGGTGCTGCAAGTGCCCGCGCAGTACCGCATCGGCATCGTGCCGGCTTCCGATACCGGCGCGGTCGAAATGGCGCTGTGGTCGCTGCTCGGGCCGCGCCCGGTGACGATGCTCGCCTGGGAATCGTTCGGCGAAGGCTGGGTGTCCGATATCGCCAAGGAACTGAAGCTAAAGGACGCGACCGTCCGGCGCGCGGGTTATGGCGAGCTTCCTGATCTTTCCGGCATCGATCCGGGGCACGACATCGTTTTCGCCTGGAACGGCACCACCTCCGGGGTGCGCGTGCCCAATGCAGACTGGATCGCCGCCGACCGCAGCGGACTCGCCATTTGCGACGCCACATCGGCGGCTTTTGCGCAAAAGCTCGATTGGCCGAAGCTCGATGTCGTAACCTTCTCCTGGCAGAAGGCGCTCGGCGGCGAGGCCGGCCACGGCATGCTGATCCTCTCCCCGCGCGCGGTCGAGCGGCTTGAATCCTATTCACCGCCGTGGCCGATCCCGAAGATCTTCCGGATGACCAAGGGCGGCAAGCTGATCGAAGGCATATTCGTCGGCGAAACCATCAACACGCCGTCGATGCTGTGCGTCGAAGATTATCTCGATACGCTCGAATGGGCGAAGGCGGCCGGCGGCCTGACGGGGCTCGGCGCGCGCGCCGATGCCAATGCGGGCGCCATCGCCGATTGGGTCGCGCGCACGCCATGGATCGACTTTCTCGCCACCAAGCCGGCTTTGCGCTCGAACACGTCGGTCTGCCTGAAAGTGGTCGATCCGGCAGTGACGCGGCTTTCCGCCGACGCCCAGGCGGCCTTCGTCAAGGGCATCGCCGCGGCGCTGGAAAAGGAGGGCGTCGCCTACGACATCGACGCCTACCGCGACGCACCGCCCGGCTTGCGCGTCTGGTGCGGCTCGACCGTCGAGAAGAGCGACGTTGAGGCGCTCACGCATTGGCTCGACTGGGCTTACGCCAACGCCAAAGACGCGCTCGCCAAAGCGGCGTGATTTTTCCCCTCCCCTCGCGGGAGGGACGGCTTTCTCACATCAACGCCACCACTGGATTCAAACCATGTCCCCTCGCGTTCTCATCTCCGATGCGCTTTCGCCCGCGGCCGTTCAGATCTTCAAGGATCGGGGCGTCGAGGTCGATTTTCAGCCCAACCTCGGCAAGGACAAGGAAAAACTTGCCGCCGCGATCGACGGGTTCGATGGCCTGGCGATCCGCTCGGCCACGAAGGTGACAGCCAAACTTCTGGAACAGGCCAAGGGCCTCAAGGTGATCGG
Source organism: Xanthobacteraceae bacterium (assembly GCA_035546235.1). Lineage (GTDB taxonomy): Bacteria > Pseudomonadota > Alphaproteobacteria > Rhizobiales > Xanthobacteraceae > BOG-931. The sequence continues at coordinate 5,295 of DASZWK010000305.1, forward strand.
CCGCGCCGGCATCGGCGTCGACAATGTGGATATTCCGGCAGCCACCGCGCGCGGCATCATTGTGATGAACACGCCGTTCGGCAATTCCATCACCACCGCCGAACACGCCATTACGCTGATGCTGTCGCTGGCCCGGCAAATTCCGGAGGCCGATACGTCGACGCGGGCCGGCAAATGGGAAAAGAACAAATTTCTCGGCGTCGAGATTTTCGGCAAGACACTCGGCGTCATCGGTTGCGGCAACGTCGGCTCGATTGTCGCCGATCGCGCCATCGGCCTGAAGATGAAGGTGATCGCCTACGACCCCTTCCTTTCGGCCGAACGAGCGCTCGATCTCGGCGTCGAGAAAGTGGAACTCGAGGAGTTGTGGCAGCGCGCCGATTTCATCACGCTGCACACGCCGCTCACCGACCGCACCCGCAACATCATCAATGCCGACACGCTCAAGCTCACCAGGAAGGGCGTGCGACTGATCAACTGCGCACGCGGCGAACTGGTCGAGGAGGCCGCACTGGTGGCGGCCCTCAAATCAGGCCACGTCGCCGGCGCCGCCATCGACGTGTTCGCGGAGGAGCCGGCGACCGCCAGCCCGCTGTTCGCTCTGCCGAACGTGGTCTGCACGCCACATCTCGGCGCTTCCACGGTGGAAGCACAGGAGAATGTGGCGCTCCAGGTCGCCGATCAAATGTCGGAATATCTGTTGCGCGGCGCCATTTCCAACGCTGTGAATTTTCCCTCGATCAGCGCCGAAGAAGCGCCGAAACTGAAGCCCTTCGTGGCGCTCGCCGAAAAGCTCGGCTCGTTTGCCGGGCAGCTGACCGAGACTGGTCTCCAGCGCGTGCAGATCACCTACGAAGGCTTGGTGGCGCAGATGAACACGCGGGCGCTGACGTCGGCGGCGCTGGCCGGGCTCCTTCGCCCGATGCTGCAGAACGTCAACGTCGTCTCGGCACCGACCGTCGCCAAGGAGCGCGGCATCGTCGTGGAAGAGACCCGGCGCGAGGCCGCCGGCGATTACGAGAGCCTGATCACCGTGACGATAACGACCGACCGTCAGGCGCGGCACGTGTCCGGCACCGTGTTCGCCGACGGCCGCCCGCGCATCGTCAACATCAAGGGCATCCGCATGGACGCCGAGTTCGGGCCGTCGATGATCTACATCACCAACCTGGACAAGCCGGGCTTCATCGGCAAGTTCTCCTCGACGCTCGGCGACGCCGGCATCAACATCGCCACCTTCCATGTCGGCCGCGAGGCAGCCGGCGGCAGCGCCATCGCGCTGATCGAGATCGACGGCGAACTGCCGCCCGACGTGCTCGCCAAGGTGCGCGCGCTGCCGCAGGTGCAGCAGGCCAAGCCGCTGAAGTTTTGAGTTACTTCCTCGTCGCCACCGTGATGCCGGTGAATACGAGCCCGTAGCCTATGGCGTGATAGAGCTGGAACTGCTCACCCAACAGCACGATCGCCATCACCGAACCGAACACCGGAACGAGATGGATGAACGGCGCCGCGCGGTTGGCGCCGATCAGTTCGATGCCGCGATTGAGAAACAGGTAGCCGAGCAGCGACGGAAAGATGCACACGAAGGCGAAGCTCAGAAAGCTTTCCGCATCGAGCGTCACGGTGCGGCCGCTGGCCAGCTCGAAGACCATGGCGGGGATCAGAAAGAACGCGCCGCCGCCCATGCCGACGACCAGAAACGAGAACGGATGGATCGCCGGCCGCTTGCGCAGATACGCCGCGTAGAAGCCGTACACGACCAGCGCCACGAGGAAGCTGACATCGCCGCGGTTGAACGCGATCGCAAGCAGCACTGCGAGGCTGCCGTGGCAGACGATCACCGCGACGCCGCATAGCGACACGCAGATGCCGCAGGCCTGCCGCAGCGTCAGCCGTTCGCCGAACAGCGCGAAAGTCCACATCGCGACGAACAAAGGCGCGACCGACTGCAGCAACAGGCCGTTGATCGCCGTGGTGTATTGCAGGCCGTAATAGGACAGCGTGTTGTAGACGGAGAAGCCGGTCAGCGCGAGCAGCGTCATCAGTCCGGCATGCTGCCGGATGACCGGCCAGTCGCGCGCGAGATGCCGCATCGCGAACGGCAGCAGGATCACGGTGGCGCCGGTCCAGCGGATGAACGCGAGCGTCATCGGCGGCACGTGGCCGACGATGAAACGGCCCAGGATGGTGTTGCCGGCCCAGAACAGCGAGGTCAGCGCGAGCAGCAGATACGGCTGGTCGAACAGCCAGCCGCCGCTGCGGCGCCTGCCGCGATCCTGTGCCAATGCCATGTGCAGTTTTCCCGGCCGCACCGAATTGGCGGAGGAGCTAGCGCGAACGGCCGCTCGGGACCAGCCCTACGGTTGCATGACTGGACCTGCGCGGAACCTGCGACAATCGGCCCAGCGAGCGGAGCGATCCTCGGTGCGATTGCCCGGAAATTTTCTCTGCGCGACCCGATCTTGCCTAAATTTGCCTTAAAACCAATGATTTGCAGTATAGTGCAACAGTCATCGGCGGCCGACTCAAGCTTGCTTCGACCGGCCGCATCTATTATCGGGGGCAGGCGGCGCGATCGGCGGCGCCCGGCATCCGGTACAAGCAAACACCAAGCAGGCTGTTGGGGACAAATCCTCATGGCGAATGTTGTCGTGGTCGGCTCGCAGTGGGGCGACGAGGGCAAAGGCAAGATCGTCGACTGGCTGTCCGAGCAGGCCGATATCGTGGTCCGCTTTCAGGGCGGCCATAATGCTGGCCACACGCTGGTCATCAATGGCGTCACCTACAAGCTCTCGCTTTTGCCCTCGGGCGTGGTGCGACCGGGGAAATTGTCGGTTATCGGCAACGGCGTGGTGCTCGATCCACAAGCGTTGATCAACGAAATCGCTACATTGAAGCAGCAAGGCGTCGCGGTCAGTCCCGACAATCTTCGCATCGCCGAGAACGCGACTCTCATTCTCCCGCTGCACCGCGAGCTCGACGCCATCCGAGAAGAATCAGCCAGTGCGTCGCTGCGCATCGGCACGACGCGGCGCGGCATCGGGCCGGCTTACGAGGACAAAGTCGGCCGGCGCGCGATCCGGCTGATGGATCTTGCCGATGGTGCGACGCTGGAGCGCAAGATCGAACGCCTGCTCACCCATCACAATGCCCTGCGTAAGGGCCTCGGCCTCGATCCGATCGACCCGCGGCAGGTGCGCAAGGAACTCGATGCCGTGGCGCCCGCCGTGCTGCCGTTCATGGATTCGGTCTGGTCGATGCTCGATCAGCATCGCCGCGACGGCAAGCGGATATTGTTCGAAGGCGCACAGGGCGCGCTGCTTGACGTCGACCACGGCACCTACCCCTTCGTCACGTCGTCAAACACCGTGGCGGCGCAGGCGGCGACCGGTTCTGGGCTCGGCCCCGGCGCGATCGATTACGTGCTGGGCATTTGCAAAGCCTACACCACGCGCGTCGGCGAGGGACCGTTTCCGACCGAGCAGAAGAACGAGATCGGACGCACGCTGGGCGAGCGCGGCAAGGAATTCGGCGTCGTCACCGGCCGGCCGCGGCGCTGCGGTTGGTTCGATGCCGTCCTGGTGCGCCAAACTGTGCGCACCAGCGGTATCCATGGCTTGGCGCTCACCAAGCTCGATATTCTCGACGGCTTCGACGAGATCAAGGTCTGCGTCGGCTATCATCTCGACGGCCGTGAGATCGACTATCTGCCCGCCGGCGAACACGTTCAGTCCCGGGTCGAGCCGATTTACGAGACGATCGACGGCTGGCGCGAGCAAACGGCGGGCGCCCGGTCCTGGGCGCAGCTGCCCGCGCAGGCCATCAAATACGTGCGCCGCATCGAGGAATTGATCGGCTGCTCGGTGGCCGTTCTGTCGACCAGCCCGGAGCGCGAGGATACAATCCTGATGCACAATCCGTTCGAAGGCTGACGGATGAATTTGACCGGAGTCGGGTGTAAACTGAACAAATGACGGACTATCACCCGCTGATTGCGCGAGCCGTGGACGGCCTTGCCAAGAATACCGGCGAGGCGCGCCGCGCGCTCTACGAACGGGCACGTTCCGCCCTGGTCGCGCAACTGCGTTCGGTCGAACCGGCGCTGTCGGAATCGGACATCACCAAAGAGCGCCTCGCGCTCGAAGAAGCGATTCGCAAAGTGGAGAGCGAGGCGGCGCGCAAGGCTTTGGCCGACCCGCGTCCACAGCCGCGCGTTGAACCGCGCGCCGAGACGCGGCCGGCGCCGCGTCAGCCGTTCGCCGAAACAAGGCCAAGGACGGCGCCCGATCCGGAGCCACGCCGCGATCGCATCAACTCAACCGCGGCCGACTTGCCTCCCGCCGCGCAGGCCGGCCCCGCCCCTCCGATTCCACCACAGCCGCCCGGCGAAGAGCCGATGCGCGAAGGGGCGAATGCGGACGCTTCGGCCTCTGCAGCCAAACCCAGCGCACGCAGCCGTCTGCTTGGCGCCCGCACGACATCGCTGTCCTCTGGCGGCGTCAGGGGCTTCCGCAGCGTCGTAAAGGAAGCGGACGACCTCGGCGCCGCAACCGCTAAGGCGGCGCAGACGGCGCGCGATACGCGTGACTCATACGTGCCCGTATCGCGGCAGCGGCCGGAGCCGGATCCGGATTATTCCGAACCGCCCGCCGTGCATGACCGCTACGAACCCCGATACAACGACGAGCCACTGGAACCGGCGGAACACGACGAGCATCCGCTGCACAGCCTTGAGCCAGCCTACGACGAAGTGGCGCAAGAATCGCCGATGCCGCGATCGATGCGGCAACAGCCTGCGCACGACTACGACGAGGACGAGTATGACCCGAGACCCCCGCGTTCGTATGGCGGTCTGATCAAGGGCCTGGTGATTTTACTGATTGTGCTCGGCATCGCCGGGGCGGGTTGGGAGTTCCGGCCGCAGCTCGTGGGACTGTATTACAGTTTGCGGCCGTCCAAGCCGGCGTCGGCGCCGCAAGCCTCCCAGACACCCGCACCGACCCAAAAAGACACCGGCCGGGTACCCGAAGAACAGCTGCCGGGACAGCCGCCCGTTGCGGGCGGCAGGACGCAGCCGGGCCCGGCCGTCGCGCAGCACGCCGTGCTCTACGAGGCTGACCCGAACGACCCGCAAGGCAAGCGCTTTGCCGGCTCGGTGATTTGGCGCACCGAGACGGTGTCCCCTGGACCGGGCCTCGCGCCGGAACTCGTGGTCCGCGCCGATATCGCGATCCCTGAGCGGCACATGAACGTCACCTGGTCGCTCCGGCGCAACACCGACAAGGCGCTGCCGGCCAGTCACACGATCGAAGTCATGTTCAATCTGCCGCCGGACTTTCCCGGTGGCGGCGTTGCCAACGTACCGGGAATTCTGATGAAGGATTCCGAGGAAGTTCGCGGCATGCCGCTCGCCGGCCTCGCGGTCAAAGTAACGAACGGCTTCTTTCTGGTCGGGCTGAACGCCGCCGATGACGACATGCAGCGCAACCTTCAACTGCTCAAGGAGCGGGGATGGTTCGACGTGCTGATCGTGTACAACAACAACAGCCGTGCCATCCTGACGATGGAGAAAGGTCCCCCGGGGGAACGCGCCTTCGCCGAAGCCTTCAAGGCTTGGGGACAGTAAGGCGTTGACGGGTGTTGGAGCGACGTTAGTTGAAGTCACGCAAAACCATGAAATCCACTGAGGCCCGAGATACGGACGCGGCGACGAGCGCGTTCATCGCCTCGGCACTGCGCACCCTCGATGCCGAGCGCGAGGGCATCGCCGCACTGGCGGCCGCGATGTGCAATACGCTTGGCGCCGCGTTCGTCGCCGCCGTCGAGAGAATCCGCAGCGCCCGCGGCCGAGTGATCGTCACCGGCATGGGTAAATCCGGCCACATCGCCCGCAAGGTCGCGGCCACGCTCGCCTCGACGGGAACGCCGGCGTTTTTCGTCCATGCCGCCGACGCCAGTCACGGCGACCTCGGCATGATCACGTCCGACGACGTCATGCTGGCGCTGTCGTGGTCGGGCGAGACCGAGGAACTCAAGGACCTGATCAATTATTCGCGGCGCTTCGGCATCGTGCTGATCGCGGTGACGGTCAACGCCGAGAGCACGCTCGGCAAGGCCGCCGATATTGTGCTGTCGCTGCCGGCCGCGCGCGAAGCCTGCCCGCACAACCTCGCGCCCACCACGTCTTCGCTGATGCAGCTCGCGCTCGGCGATGCGCTCGCCATTGCGCTCCTTGAGAGCCGCGGGTTCACCGCACTCGACTTCGGCATCTTTCATCCGCGCGGTCAGCTCGGCGCCGCGCTGAGATTCGTGCGCGATGTGATGCATAGCGGCGCCGCCGTGCCGCTGACCAAACGCGGCACGCTGATGACCGACGCCATCGTGGAAATGTCGGCAAAGAGTTTCGGCTGCGTCGCCGTGATCGATCGGGATGGCAAGCTCGCCGGCGTCATCACCGACGGCGATCTGCGCCGCCATATGGGCGCCGGGCTGTTGCAGGCGACAGTCGATGAGGTCATGACCTCTTCGCCGAAAACCGTGCGACCCGATCAACTGGCCGGCGAGGCGCTGCAGATCTTGAATTCGTCGAAGATCACCGCACTCATCGTCGTCGAGGCAGGCCGCCCGGTCGGTATCGTCCATCTGCACGACCTGTTGCGCGCAGGTGTGGCGTAACCGGGATTGCGGTTCTCAGTACAAGCCGCCCTGCCCGACATTCTGATTTGGCGCGCCCGGTGCTGGCGCGGCGCTCGCAGGATTTTGCGGAGGTGGCGTTGCGGTGGTGCCTGCCGGAACCTGCTGCCCGCTGACGCCGGGTTGCCGCGCAACGAATTCAGGGGTGACGCCACCCGGCTGACTTGGGGCGCCTGGCGCCTGAGCGTCTGCTCCGTCCGGCGGCTGTCCATGCGAGATGAAGGTCCGATAGCCCGGGCTGCCGGGCCGCGGCGGCACATCATTGGGCTCTCCGCCGGCGAAATGCGGCCAGCTATCGGCGACAAAATTGGAAGACGAACCGCAGGCGCTGAGCGTCAGGCCGACAGCGCACGTGAACAACACCGCGATACATCGCTTCACTGTCATCGTCGCCATCGAGTCGGGATGACGTGAAAATTGCCTTGAACTTCCACGCTTTTACTCGCTCCATCCCGCCGTCAGATGCACGGATTTCATGGCCGGACTGTGATGCAGCCGCGGCAGAGCACTCTAGGCCGCCGGTCTCAACGATTGCCTAACCGGGCCTGCAGCGCTTTGGCAGCGCTCCAGTTTTATAGATTTGGTCGCATTTTCTTCGGAAAACCGGCGGCCACTTTTCCGGAAAATGCCCTTAAGCCGCCTGTCGCACCGCGAGCGCGCGATCGACGGCCACCGCGACTTGGACCACGGTAAGTTCATCAAGGCATTGGCTGTGGCTGTCGAGCCGCCGCTCGCAACCCTCCAACTGGCAGGGCAAACACGGCAGCGGATTCTGCACCAGCCAGACATTGCCACGTTGCTGGATCGTTCCGGCCGCGTCCCATGGCCGGTCGAGTCCACCAACCGGCCACGGCCCCCAGATACGCGGATCCGTCGGGCCATAGAGTGCCACGGTCGGCGTGCCCGTGGCCGCCGCAAGATGCGTGACCGCAGTGTCTGGGCCGATGAAGACGCGTGCGCCGCCGATCAACGCCGTAAGCTCGGGCCACGACAGCGCGCCGTCGAGTCGGGTCACCCCGGCATCGCGCCAAACCGCGTCAAGGTAGGCACGATCGGTTGCAGCGCCGATGGCGACCGTCGGCAATCCGCGCTGACGCAGCGCGGCGGCGAGCTTGCGCCATCCGTCAGGTGTCCATTGTTTGTATCGGTATTTCGGTGCGGCATGCACGACCGCGTAGGGCTGCGCCGGCAACAGCCCGGTGCGCACGCTGCCCTGCGGGCACACCACCTCGGCGCAGGCGGGTATTCCGAGCTGTTCGGTCATCCGCAGCAAATCGACGATGCGATGCTGGCTTCTATCACTCGTATAGGATCGGCTCAGCGCCAGTCGCTTGAGCGAAGCCGACAACCGGTTGGCATCGAGCGGCCCGGCGGATTGCCGGCCGCCAAGCCAAGCGAGAAAAGTCGGCCGATCACCGGTCTGCGTTGTCAGAGCGAGATCGTAGCGCCGCCATATCCGCCAAAGCAGCGCACCGGCATCGCGCGGACTTTGCCGCTCCGGCATCGTCAGCACGCCGGCAAGGTCGGGATTGCCGGATAGGATTCCCTCGGTGCCGGCGAACACCAGCGCTTCGATCGCGGCGCCCGGATAGGCCCGTTTGACGCTGCGAATGAGCGGCGTGGTCAACAACACGTCGCCGAGCCGCCGCAGCGCCACGACAAGCACGCGAGGTTCAGGCGGTAAGCGGATCGGATTCATGATGCTCCGCCCGTGCGGCCATCCGCACATCACGCTCACGCAGCGCCATGCCACCGGCCACGCCGACGCCGAAAATGTAGAGCCACGCTTGGGTGAAATCGAACAAGTGCGAATTGACGAGCGAGGACACGACATTCTGCACGACGACGACGATTCCGATCCAGGCGGTCAAGCCGACGCCCCGAAACAGCATCAGGTGCGCGATCCACATGGCGATCAGCGCAGCGATGCCGACGAGACCAAGCTGAATGCCGATCGCGAGAATCTGGTCATGCGGGTTGACCGACGCGATGCCCGCGGCGCCGGTTTTCCCCGCCGCCGCC
>DASZWK010000306.1:0-8810 GCA_035546235.1 Xanthobacteraceae bacterium
CCGGCGCCGGCTCGCGCATCAAGAGGCTCGCATAAAGGTTGCCGGGTGGCGAGAACCAGGAGCGGTCGCCGCGGCCGCGACCGGCCGTCTGCGTCTCGGCCGTGATCCACAATGGGCCTGTTTCGCCGGAGCGGCTGCGCGTGCGCGCCTCGCGATTGGTCGAATCGACGCCGGCGAGTGCGGCAAGCCGCACCCCTGCCCCAACGGCCGCCGGATCAAGCTGCATCAGAACAGCGAGCGGGCGGCCGCGCTCGCCGCGGTGACGAGCGGCCCCGGATAGACGAAGAACAGGATGTTGAACACGCCGCAAATCGCCAGCACCACCCGAAGCTCGACGGGCATCGCGTAAAAGCCTTCAGCCGCCTCGTCGAAATACATGACCTTGACGATGGCCAGATAGTAGTAGGCCCCGACCACGGTGGCGAGCATGCCGATCACCGCGAGGATATAGAAGCCTGCCTTGATGGCGGCGAGGAAGATGTAGAACTTGCCGAAGAAACCGGCGAGCGGCGGCACACCGGCCATCGAGAACAACAACATCGCGAACAGAAATGCCGTGGTCGGATGGGTGCGGGCGAGACCGGCGAGCTGATCGATCGATTCGACCATGCCGGTCGAGCGTCGCATCGACAGGATCACGGCGAACACGCCGAGCGTCATGGTGACGTAGATCGCGATATAGATCAGCACGCCCTGCACACCCTGCGCGGTTCCGGCGGCGAGCCCGATCAGCGCAAAGCCCATGTGGCCGATCGATGAATAAGCCATCAGTCGCTTGATGTTGCGCTGGCCGATAGCCGCGAAGGAGCCAAGCAGCATCGAGGCAATCGAGACGAACACGACGATCTGCTGCCACTCGGCGGTGATTCCGGGAAACGCCAATACCGCCGCGCGCACGAACATGGCGATGCCGGCCACCTTCACGGCGGACGCGAAAAACGCCGTCACCGGGGTCGGTGCGCCCTCATAGACGTCGGGCGTCCACATATGGAACGGGACCGCCGAGACCTTGAAGCAGAAGCCCGCAAACAGAAAGACGAGACCGAATATCAGGCCTATGCCTCCGTGCGCGGCGGCGTGCGCGATCCCCGCAAAAGTCACGGTGCCGGTGAAGCCGTAGATCAGCGACGCGCCGTAAAGCAGCATCCCGGACGACAGCGCGCCGAGCACGAAATATTTCAAGCCGGCTTCCGTCGAGCGCAGCTGGTCGCGATGGCTCGCCGCCACAACATAGAGCGCCAAGCTCATCAGCTCCAAGCCGAGATAGAGCGCGATCAGATCGGCGGCCGAGATCAGCATCATCATGCCGAGCGTCGACAGCAGGATCAGCACCGAGTATTCGAACCGCTCCTGCCGCTCGCGCTTGGCGTAATCGATCGACATCGCAATGGTTGCGGCCGAACCGATCAACGCCAGAATTTTCAGGAAGCGGGCGAAATCGTCGACCACGAAGCTGCCGCCAAAGCTCTCAAGCTTGCCCCCAGGCAACAGCAGCAGAATCACACCGGCGGCGACCAAAAGTGCGATCGCCGAAAAATCGACCACCCGCACCGGCAGCCCGACGCGAAACGCGCCGAGCATCAGCAGCGCCATGGCGCCGAGCGCCAGCACGATTTCCGGCAAGAGCGGCACGAACGCCGGGAGTTGTGCAGCGTTCATGGTTTTACCTCGCCACCAGGCCCGTCAGGCCTGCCGCCTGCACGCCATGGAGCGCGTGATGGTAGTTGTCGATCAATTGCGCCACCGAGACCGCGGAAAAGTCGAGCACCGGCTTCGGATAGACGCCGATCAAGATCGTGAGAACGACGAGCGGCGCGAGGATGACCATTTCGCGCCAACCAAGGTCCTTGATCCATTGCAGGTTCGGCTTCTCGAGTTTGCCGAAGACCACCTTGCGGTAGAGCCACAACATGTAGCAGGCCGAGAGGATGGTGCCGAGCGTGGCGAGCGTCGCCACCCAGGTGTTGACGCGAAACGTGCCGATCAGCGTCAGGAACTCGCCGACGAAGCCCGAGGTGCCCGGCAGCCCGACATTGCCGAGCGCAAACACCATGAACACGAAGGCGTAGATCGGCATGCGATTGACCAGCCCGCCATAGGCCGCGATCTCGCGCGTATGCATGCGGTCGTAGACGACGCCGACACACAGGAACAGCGCGGCCGAGATGATACCGTGGGAGATCATCTGGAAAATGCCGCCGGCGACCCCCTGCGCCGTCACCGCGAAGATGCCCATGGTGACGAAGCCCATATGGGCAACCGATGAATAAGCGATCAGCTTTTTCATGTCCTCCTGCATCAGCGCCACGAGCGATGTGTAGATGATGGCGATGACGGAGAGCGCGTAGATCAGCGGCGCAAGGTGCTGCGTCGCCTCCGGGAACATCGGCAGCGAGAAGCGCAGAAAGCCGTAACCGCCCATCTTCAGGAGGATGGCGGCAAGGATCACCGATCCGGCGGTGGGCGCCTCGACGTGGGCGTCGGGCAGCCAGGTGTGGACCGGCCACATCGGCAGCTTGACCGCAAATGACGCCAGGAAGGCGAAAAACGCCCAAGTCTGCAGCGCGCGCGGGAAGGCGTGGTGCAACAGCGTCGGAATATCGCTGGTGCCCGCGTCCCAATACATCGCCATGATGGCGAGCAGCATCAGCACCGAGCCGAGGAACGTGTAGAGAAAGAACTTGAAGCTGGCATAGACCCGCCGCGGACCGCCCCACACCCCGATGATGATGAACATCGGAATGAGGCCGCCCTCGAAAAAGAAGTAGAACAGCACCAGATCGAGCGCGCAGAAGGTACCGACCATCAGCGTTTCGAGCACCAGAAACGCGATCATGTATTCGCGCACCCGGCGCTGAATAGCCTGCCAGCTCGCCAGGATCGAGATCGGCATCAGCGCCGTCGTCAGGATCACGAACGGCAGCGAAATGCCGTCGACGCCCATCGAGTAATTGATGGCGCCGCCGAGCCACGGCCGTTTCTCGACGAACTGGAAATCGGCGGTCGATGGATCGTAGCGCCAGACCAGAATGAGCGAGATGACGAAAGTGATCAGCGTCGTCCACAGCGCCAGCCAGCGGGCGTTGCGCACGCCGGCTTCGTCGTTGCTCAAGCAAGCGATAAACAGCGCGCCAACAAGCGGCAGGAACACGATGACGGAGAGGATCGGCCAGCTCGTCATCCATGCGCTCCGTAGAACGTGAACCAGGTGATGGCGACGGCGACGCCGATCAGCATGGCGAAGGCGTAGTGATAGAGATAGCCGGTCTGCAGGCGGATGACGTTGCGCGTTACGTCGAGCACGCGGGCCGACACGCCGTCCGGACCGAAGCCGTCGATGACAAAGCCGTCGCCACCCTTCCACAGGAGGCGGCCGAGCCACATCAACGGCCGCACGATCAGCGTGTCGTAGATCTCGTCAAAATACCATTTGTTGAGCAGAAACTGGTACAGAACCGGCTGCTGACGCGCCAATTCCCTGGGGGCATCCGGCCGGCGAATATAGAAATACCAGGCAACCAAAAAGCCGCCGATCATCATCACGGTCGGCGACAGCGTCACCAGCAGCGGCAGCTTTTCCGCTTCCTCATAAAGCTTGTCGGCGGTCACCAGCCGGAGCGCTTCGTGGAAAAAAGTGTCGGCGCCGTGGCCGGTGAACAGCGCGAGCACGGGGTATCCGGCGGCCAGCGAACCGATGGCAAGCAAGCCGAGCGGCACGAGCATCACCAGCGGGCTCTCGTGCGCGTGCTCGTAGTGCTCGCGATCGTGCGGCTCGCCATGGAACGTCATGAAGATCAGGCGCCAGGAGTAGAACGCCGTCAGCGCGGCGGCCCCGAGCGTCATGATGAAGCCATAAGCCGCCATCGGATTGGCGCTCACATCCGCCGACTCGATAATCGCATCCTTGGAAAAGTAGCCGGCAGTGAGCGGGAAGCCGGTCAAGGCCAATGTGCCGATGACCATGGTCGCATAGGTGAACGGCAGCTTCCGCCACAGTCCGCCCATGTGCCGCATGTCCTGCTCGTGATGCATGGCGATGATCACCGAGCCGGAGCCGAGAAACAGCAGCGCCTTGAAGAAGGCGTGCGTGAACAGGTGAAACATGCCGACCGAATAGGCGCCGACGCCCATGGCGACGAACATGTAGCCGAGCTGCGAACAGGTCGAATACGTGATGACGCGCTTGATATCGTTCTGCACCAGTCCCACCGTGGCGGCGAACATGCAGGTCGTGGCGCCGATGAAGGTGACAAACGCCGACGCACCGGGCGACAGCGAAAACAGCGGCGATAGCCGCGCCACCATGAAGACACCGGCCGTCACCATGGTGGCGGCGTGAATCAGGGCCGATACCGGCGTCGGGCCTTCCATCGCATCCGGCAGCCAGGTGTGCAGCAGGAACTGCGCCGACTTGCCCATCGCCCCCATGAACAGGAGCAGACAGACGGTGGTCAGCGCGTCGACGTTCCAGCTCAGGAAATGAAAGCTCTTGCCGGCGAGCGCAGGGGCCTGCGCGAAAATGGTGTCGAAATCGACCGCGCCGGTCAGCGCAAACACGGCAAAGATGCCGAGTGAAAAGCCGAAATCGCCGATACGGTTGACGACAAAGGCCTTGATCGCCGCCGCATTGGCTTCGGGCTTGTAATACCAAAAGCCGATCAGGAGGTAGCTCGCGAGGCCGACGCCCTCCCAGCCGAAGAACAGCTGCACCAGATTGTCGGCCGTCACCAGCATCAGCATGGCGAAGGTAAAGAACGACAGGTAGCAGAAAAAGCGCGGCCGGTAGGGATCGTCCGACATGTAGCCGATCGAATAGAGGTGGACGAGCGACGAGATTGTCGTGACCACCACCAGCATCACCACGGTCAGCGCATCGATGCGTAGCGCCCAGTCCGAATGCAGGTCAGCGAAGCTGATGAAGCTGAACAGGCGGATACGGGCCTCGTGACCGGCGATGCCAACCTCATAAGCGCCATACCAGGACAAGACGCACGAGATGATCAACAGCGTGGTGGTGATCAGCTCCGCCACCCGCGAGCCCGCGGCAGCGGGTTCACTCGCGTGCTCCTCGCTGTGCGAGGCGCCAATAACGGCATGCGCCGCGTGCGGCGAGGGCGCGCCATGCACATGGCTTTCGTCGACCGGGGCGGCCGCATGATCGTCATGCGGCGGCGGCGGGTCTTCGCCGGGAAAACGATTGCGGGCGCCGAACAGCGAAATGGCGCCGGCGATAATGGCGCCGATCAGCGGCAGCGCGACGATGGCTTCGTACATGCCGCTCAGCCCTTCATCAGATTGATGTCTTCGACCGCGATCGAACCGCGGTTGCGGTAGAACGCGACCAGGATGGCAAGCCCGATCGCCGCCTCCGCCGCCGCCACGGTAAGCACGATCAGTGCATAAACCTGCCCGACGATGTCGCCGAGGAAGCTGGAAAACGCCACCAAGTTGATGTTGACCGCAAGCAGAATGAGCTCGATCGACATCATGATGATGATGACGTTCTTGCGGTTGAGAAAGATGCCGAAGATCCCGAGCGTGAACAGGATCGCGGCGACGGAAAGGTAATGGCCGAGCCCGATCGTCATGACAGCCCCTGCCCCGGCTTGACGTTGACCAGGTCGATCGCGCCGGCGCGGTTGCGGGCTACCTGATTGGCGATGTTCTGCCGCCGCACCTGCGGCTTGTGCTGCAACGTCATGACGATGGCGCCGATCATCGACACGAGCAGAATGAGCCCGGCCGCCTCGAAGAAATAGACGTATTTGGTGTAGAGCACGAGGCCGAGCGCCTGGGTATTGCTGACGTTGCCCACGGCGGCGGCCGTTTGGTGCGCCGCCGGTGCGATCACCCAGCCGCCAACCACGAGCAGCAGTTCGGCAAGGAGTATGCCGCCGATCAGCGCGCCGACCGGCAGATAACTCAGGAAGCCCTGGCGCAGCTCGGCGAAATCGACGTCGAGCATCATCACCACGAACAGGAACAGCACGGCGACGGCGCCGACATAGACGACGATCAGGATCATTGCCAGGAACTCGGCGCCGAGCAGCACGAACAGTCCCGCCGCGTTGACGAAGGCGAGAATGAGAAACAGCACCGAGTGGACCGGGTTGCGCGAGGTCACGACCATGACGGCCGAGGCGACGCAGACGCCGGCGAACAGATAAAAGAAGATGGCGTTGATGATCATCCGCGCGCTCGGTTACCTGTATGGCGCATCGAGCGCGATGTTCTGGGCCAACTCACGCTCCCAGCGGTCGCCGTTCGCCAAAAGCCGTTCCTTGTCGTAGTAAAGCTCCTCGCGCGTTTCGGCGGCGAATTCGAAATTCGGCCCCTCGACGATGGCGTCGACCGGACATGCTTCCTGGCACAGCCCGCAATAGATGCATTTGACCATGTCGATGTCGTAGCGCGTGGTGCGGCGGGTGCCGTCGTTGCGGCGCGGACCGGCCTCGATGGTGATCGCCTGAGCCGGACAGATCGCCTCGCACAGCTTGCAGGCGATGCAGCGCTCCTCGCCGTTCGGATAGCGGCGCAGCGCGTGCTCGCCGCGAAAGCGCGGCGAAATCGGATTCTTCTCGAATGGATAATTGATCGTCGCCTTCGGCTTGAAGAAATACCGCATCGACAGCACGAAAGCCTGTACGAATTCCTTCAAGAACAGCGAGCGGGCGGCTTGATCCAGTTTCATGTGCGCGAGCCTTGTTTGCCGCCTAGTGAATGAACGGCGGTGCGCCCCCACCGCCGATCGCCTTGCCGATCCAATAGCCGACCGTGGCGAGAATGGCGATGTCGAATCCCAAGATTACGCGCCGCGCAATAGACAGTTTCTCCTCGAACGCTTCGCGCTCTTCGTCTGTCGCCGGCTTGTGTTCCGCGCGCATGTGACGATCGAGATAGCGAATTGCCGGCACGTAAAGCGCAACCGCCACGACGGTGCCGAGAAGCGCGCCAAGCCAGGCCGGCAGCGAGTAGTCCATGGCCCGCTCCGTTCATTGCGGCCCCCATCCGGTGATCTCCAGCACGCCGGCCACGATCGCGACCATGGCGAGCGAGATCGGCAAGAACACCTTCCAGCCCAGCCGCATCAGCTGATCGTAGCGATAGCGCGGCACGAACGCCTTCACCATCGCGAACATGAAGAACACGAACAGCGCCTTGAGCACGAACCAGATCACGCCCGGTATCCAGGTGAACGGCACGACCGGGAACGGCGGCAGCCAGCCGCCGAAAAACAGGATCGTACACATGGCGCACATGGTGGTGATCGCCACGTACTCGCCGAGCATGAACATCATGTAGGGCGTAGAGCCGTACTCGACCATGAAGCCCGCGACCAGTTCGGATTCCGCCTCGACCAGATCGAATGGCGGCCGGTTGGTTTCCGCCAATGCCGAAACAAAGAAAATAATCAGCATCGGAAACAGCGGCAGCCAATACCAGCCGAACAGCCCCCACGGATGGTTTTGCGCTTCGACAATGGCGGACAGGTTGAGGGAGCCGACGCACAGCAGCACCGTAATGATGACGAAGCCGATCGAGACTTCGTAGGACACCATTTGCGCTGCCGAGCGCAGGGCCGCGAGGAACGGATATTTCGAATTCGACGCCCAGCCCGCCATGATCACGCCGTACACGCCGAGCGAGGAGATAGCGAAGATGTAGAGCACGCCGACATTGATGTTGGCGATGACCCAGCCGGCGTTGACCGGAATGACCGCCCAACCCGCAAGAGCCAGCGTACAGGTGACGAGCGGCGCCAAAAGAAAAACGCCCTTGTTGGCGCCCGCCGGGATCACCGGCTCTTTCAGAACGAATTTGAGCAGGTCGGCGAACGACTGGAACAAGCCCCACGGGCCGACCACATTCGGACCGCGCCTGATCTGCACCGCAGCCCAGATCTTGCGGTCGGCGAGGAGAATGTAGGCGACCGCGACCAGCAGAATGACGAGGAGGAGCACACTCTCCCCGACCATGATCAGGAGCGGCAGGATGTAATCGGACCAGAGTTCGGCCATGGTCGGATTCCCTATTCAGCCGCCGTCATGGCCGTGCGCTCTTGCGCCAGCGCCGAACATTCCGCCATCACCGAAGAGCAGCGCGCGATGGCGTTGGTGAAATAGAAATCCTCGACGCTGGACCGGAATGGCGTCCGCTCCACGGCGCCGCCGGAGCGCGCCGCGAGCTTTTGGATGTCGGCGATATCGCCCGGCGCGATCTGACCAACTTTCTGGAAATGCGGATGGACCTTGAACAGCGCCTGGCGCAATGCCGCGAGCGAATCGTAAGGCAGCCGCTGGTGCAGCACGTCCGACAACGCGCGCAGGATCGCCCAGTCCTCACGCGCATCGCCGGGCGGAAACGAGGCCCGCGTCGCCATTTGCACGCGGCCTTCGGTGTTGACGTAGGTCGCGGATTTTTCCGGATAGGCCGCGCCCGGCAGGATCACGTCGGCGCGCGCCGCACCACGATCGCCGTTGCTGCCGATGTAGATCGCAAATGCCCCGGCTCCTATGTCGATTTCATCGACGCCTAGCAGAAAAACGACATCGAGCGTGCCGGGCGCAGCCATCTGCCGCGCGGTCAAGCCGCCCTCCCCCGGCACGAAACCCAGATCGAGCGCGCCGACGCGCGACGCGGCGCTTTGCAGCACGCTATAGCCGTTCCAGCCCTGCTTCACCGCGCCAAGCTCAACGGCCGCCTTGGCGGCGAGCGCTGCAATGGCCGCGCCGTCGGGCCGGGCGAATGCCGCCGCGCCGACGATCATCAGCGGCTTTTCGGCTTTGCGGAGCGCCTCGGCGAACGAGTGG
>DASZWK010000307.1:0-26581 GCA_035546235.1 Xanthobacteraceae bacterium
CGCCGTTGCCCGTATTGGTGACCTGCAGCGGCGTTTTCAAATCGGCGGCGCTGATGGTCCGATACAACGGACGATCCGTCGATTTGCCACCGACGTCGAGCGAGACACTGCCGTTGTCCTTGGCGACGGCGGCCGCCGCCAACAGCAGCCAGGCGTCTTCCTGGGTCGAGGTCGGACGCAACAGCGCACGGGCCGAATCGACGCGCTGCTCGGCTTCCCGCACGGTCGCCGCGCTGGCGTTGCCCTCGGCCGCAAGAGTCAGCACGGCCGCCGCATCGCGCAGGGTCGAGCCGTAGTCTTCGCGATCGAGCAAGCTTGGCTGCGGCTGCGGCCCGAACGAGGCCAATGCCACCGCATAAACATGCTCTGCGCGCGCGCGATCACCCGCCAGCGCCAAGGCCGCCGCAATCTGCGCCTTGGCGATCGGCGTCGAAAGCGCGTCAAGCTTGGCGTCCGCCAGATAACGAAGGTCCCCGATGGGCGCCAATCCGTTTCGCGCCAGCACATAGAGCGCATACGCGATGTCGGTGCCGCCGTTCTTGCCCGGATCGGACAGATCGGCGACGGCATTGCGCAGCCGATCCAGCGCCAGCTTGAACGCCGTGTCGGGCACCGCGAATTTGTGTTCGCGGGCCCGTGTCAGAAAGTCGGTGACATAGGAGTCGAGCCACAGATCGCCGCCGCCCGGGCTCCACAGGCCGAATGAGCCGGTGGAATCCTGCCGCGTCAGCAGCATCACGATGGAATCGCGAATTCGCTGCTCCGTCGTGGCGTCAAGCGCGACGTGCGCCTGGCTCGCCAGATCGCTGACATAGAGCAGCGGCAGCGACCGGCTCGTGATCTGCTCGGAACAGCGGTACGGATAGCGGTCGAGCGCCGCGAGCAAGGCCGCGGCATCGAGCGCCGTCGACGAGCCGACCGAGATCGATACGCTGCCCGTGCCCGGCACGAGATCGGCGAACATATCGCGCGACAGCGTCACACTCTGGCCCTTGGCGAGCGACTGCACATTACGCCGCGCCAGGATTTGCGCCGGCGCCCGCACCGTGAGCGTGAAACTGCGCTCAAGCGCGAAGCCGGACGGGCCGCTGACACTGACCTTGACCGCGCCTTGGCCGGCCGCATTGGCTGTGACCGGTATGGAGAGATCGCCGCGTTGTTTGGCGGCCAATGTCAGCTTCTGATTCGCTCCGGCGCCAACCAGAACGGCGTCGGCCGCTGTTACCGAGACATTGTAATCACCCGGCGCTCCCTCGACGTTGTCGAGATCGAGATAGACCGTCGAGCGATCGCCCGGCAGCATGAAGCGCGGCAGCGTCGCGCTCAGCACCACCGGATCGCGCACCGTGACGTCGGCGGTGGCCTGGCCGACGCGATCCTTGCTCCACGCCACCGCCATGACGCGGACCGTGCCTTCGAAATCGGGCACGTTGAACGAGACCTGGGCCGTTCCGTCCGCACCGACCGTGACGATGCCGGAATACAGCGCCACCGGTGGCCCGCTTGGCGGAGCGCCTTGCAGCTTCGCGCCCTCGTCGCCGCCGGTGTGGATCTGGCCGCGCGTACCCTGCATGCCGTCGATCAGTTGGCCATAGAGATCGCGGATGTCGGCCGACAGCGCCCGCTGCCCGAGATAGTAGTTACCCGGCGACGGCGGCTTGTAATTGGTCAGATTGAGAATCCCGACATCGACCGCGGCAACCACGATGCGCGCCTCGTCGCCCGCCGCGAGCCCGCTCACCTTGATCGGCAGTTTCAATGTCGTGTTTGGCCGCAGCAGCGAAGGCGCGTTGAGATCGACAGTCAGCGCCCTCGCGGCGCGATTGACGGAAAACCATTGCACGCCGATGGCGCGGCCCGGCATGCGCTGCGCCGGCGCATCGAGCGGCCGCCGCAAGGTTGCCACCAGATAGGCGCCGGTGCCCCAATCCCGGCCGACCTGAACGCTGACCTTGGCGACGCCCGCTTTCACGTCGGTGCTCTGGCTCGCCAGGAGCTTGTCACCGACGACATTGATGGTCAGACGCCCGGCAGTTCGCGCGGTGACCGCCACCGTCATGGTCTCGCCCGGTTTGTATTCCGGCTTGTCGAGCGCGACTTCAAGCATGTCCGGCGTATCGGCACTGCTCTCGACGTACCAGCCGGCGTCGAAATCGACCGAACTGACCGGACCGTTCGGATCGGCGCTGGAAACCTGCAACCGATAACGGCCGTAATGCACCGGCAACGCCAGCTGCGCCGGCTTGTCGGCCGTCGTCGCCACGGTGCCGTCGGCGACGCGCGTCGTCGTCTTCACCGGCTCGAAATTCCACTGCCCGTCGCGCTTATAATACTGATAGTGCTCATCGATCCGCAGCAGTTGATAGTGCAAACCGCTTTGCGCGACAGACGCACCGTCGGGTGCGGCAACCACCACGCTGAATGTGGCGCTGGCGCCGTCGGCGAGCGAGCGGCCCGAGAACAGCGGCTTGATGCCGATCATGTTGCCTGCGGCCGCGACCGGCAGCGTCAGCGAATGCTCGACGGCGCGGCCGCCGGGCTCCGCCATGCGCACGGTGATCTGTGCCTGCAGCGGATGCGTGCTGGCCGGCAGCTTGTCGAGACTGACCGGAAATTTGGCCTTGCCTGCCGCATCGGTCGCCGGCAGATCGTCGAGCGTCTGCTGCGTGGGCTCGACTTTCTCATCGGCCAAGCCGAACGCATAGCCGGCGAAGCCGGCCCGTTCTGCCGCCGCCGCGATTGTCATCTCGCCGTCGAGCGACAAAGCCGCCGCCGGCGCGCCGTAGAGAAAGCGCCCGGCGACATCGATGTCGGCGGGACTGTTTTGCGAGATGCTCTTTGCCGGCGAGGTCAGATCGAATTCGATGCGGTCCGGCACATAGTCTTCGACCAGAAAGGTCGTCTCGCCCACATCCGGCCGCTTCGGATCGGTGAAGGCCTGCACATGCCAGGTGCCGGTCGGGGCGGAAGCCGGCAGCGCGAGGTCGAGCGCATGGCCGCCGACGCCCTGATCCGCCAGCACGGTGCGGCGGAATTCAACGCCGTCCGGCCGCTGTACTACGAGAGTGAGCGGCACGCCAACCGCTGCGGCGCCCTGGGCGTCGCGCAAGAGCGCCGTGATATGCGCCGTTTCGCCCGAGCGATAGACACCGC
Source organism: Xanthobacteraceae bacterium (assembly GCA_035546235.1). Classification (GTDB taxonomy): domain Bacteria; phylum Pseudomonadota; class Alphaproteobacteria; order Rhizobiales; family Xanthobacteraceae; genus BOG-931. The sequence goes on from DASZWK010000307.1 coordinate 3,154, forward strand.
GTTCGGCATAAACGAAGGCATCGAGCCCTTTAGGCGCCGGGCGGCCGCCGACGCCGCGGTCGGTCAGATCGAAGGCCGGCGCTTTCAAACTGAGGAATGCGTAGTCGCCCGCCGCATCAGCGGCTGCGACCAGGGCCGGCGCCGCGCCGCCCTCCCCGCTGGTCAGGCTCGCCTCGAACTGCGCCTGCCCGCTGGCGTCCGTCTTGCGCGTCGCCAGCACCTCGTTGCTGCGCGAGATCAGCCGAAGCTCGATGCCGCTTTTCGGCTCGGTCGTCGCCAGCGAATTGACGAAGACATGGACGCCGTCGTTGCCCGAGAACGCGGTGACGCCGAGGTCGGAGACGATGAACCACTGGGTGGCGAGCGAATCGTAACTGTTGGCGAGGTCTTTCAGCTCCTTCGGCTGCGCCGCCATCACGTAGACGCCGGGCTGAAGCTTGCCGAGCGCCTGATCGACCGGGAAATCGGTGGTGACCTCCTGGTTGAGCGGCGAGGCGCCGACGCTCATTTCGCCGGTCCAAACCTGCATGCCGCGCGATTTTTTCAGCTGCTCGATATCGTAACGCGTCAGCCCGGTCTGGAAATCGCCGCGGCCGTAGCCGACGCCGGCGATTTCATCGATCAGATTGCGGTCGCTGATGCGGTAGATATCAACCGAGACGGCGCGCGTATTGACGCTGACGATGGGAATGCCGTTCTGCCCGGTCCGCGGCAGCACGTAGGCGTTGGTCGAGAACCGCGCCGCCGGCTGGCGGTCGCGCACATAGACGTGGAAGTCCGATGATTTCACCAGCGTCTCGTGGACGGTCGATGGCAGGCCGGCGCGCAGCGTGATCGTATAACTTTGGCCGTGCTGCAAGCCTTCGACACAGAGCTGCTTGTCGGCGACCGAAAGCGCCGGCTTGTCGGTGCCGGCAAGCGCCACGAACGGCGAGAAGTCGGTGCGCGCCGGCAATCCTTCGGAGAACTGGAAGCAGGCCCGCGGCGAGGCGGTATCGGCATCGATCGTGTAATCGAGCACGCGGAAGCCGTGCTGGGTGCGCAGCCGTTCGTACTGCGCGCGCACGTCGGCGACCTCGCGCAATTGCAATGACAGCCGCAGCGCGTCGAGCGCCGGCCGCCACATCTGGCGCCGGCTCAGAATGTTGCCGAGTTCGCCGAGGCTGTCTGCTTCCACGCCGTGGTCGCTGGTGCGCTCGTAGGCGATGTAGGCGGCGGAAGCGGCGCGCTCAAGCAATTGGCCGCGCTCGTTGTCGTTCGCCGGCTGGATTTCCATGATGGTGCGGGCGAGCCGCAGCCAGGAATTGGCATCGTTCGGCGTGGCCGCGAGGATCTGGCCAAGCACTTCCATCCCGGCGCGGAAATCGTTCTTGGCAAAGGCCGCATCGGCATCGCGGCGCAGCTGCTCGACCGTCACCGCAGGCGTGCCGGCATCGGCCTTGATCTGTGCCTCGAGCGCCAGCGCGCTCTGGTTCAAATCGCTGTCAGTAAACGGCTTTTCGGCGGCATTTGCGGAAAACGAGACGGCCGCCAAGCAGACAGCCGCCAACACCGCCACGCAGGCGGCGCGCCATTGCGCAATCATGGGTGATTTCCCTCCCAAGGCCATCAAATCTCGACCCTGCTACGGGGAGTTTGACTCAGCAATCATGTCGAGGTCGTGGCCGAAAGCCTACCCGCCGCGGGCGAACATTTGGCGACGGTACGGCGACGGGTGCATGGCCTTGGCCGCCGCGGCCCGGCGCCGGGGCTGACGTGTCCGCGCGATTTACTGCGTGTTGGGGGCTGAACTTCTATATAGAATTGCCGCCGGATGGCCCCGTAGCTCAGGGGATAGAGCAACAGCCTTCTAAGCTGAAGGTCGCAGGTTCGAATCCTGCCGGGGTCGCCAATAATTTGAGCAAAAAAGCCAAGCAATACAGGCATTTGATGCGCGATCGAGGGAGCGCCATGACCCGAGCGGAACGGGATCAAAGCGATGTTACGGGGATCTTTCCGGGACACTAAGTCTCGGAAAGATCCCGGGAGAGATGCAGCTGAAGCCACGATGTGCCATTGGCGGCACGGACGACTGCGGTGATGCGCGTGCGCGGCTGCCGGCGTCAGATCGATGATGCAGCCGCGAACGAACGGCCCGCGGTCATTGATCCGCACCACGATGCAGTTGCCGCCGATGCGGCAGACCTTGACGAGCGTGCCGAAGGGTAGCGTGCAATGGGCTGCCGTCAACGCGCGCGGATCAAAGCGCGCGCCGCTCGCTGTCACGCGGCCGTAGCCGTAGACCGAGGCGATGCCGGTTTCGGCCTGGGCAACGCCGACGCAGACACAAAGCGCCAGCGCAGTAAGACATGCTCGCATCATGCGAATGTTCCACAGGGGCAAGGTGCCGGTTGACGCGGAGGAGACCGAGCGCCTCTACTTGGAGGCGAGAGGGACCGTACGATGATCCAATTCGATTTCGAAAATCCGCCGACGCGGATGCTAACATTGATCGTCGAGACGACCACGCTCTGCTCGCTCAAATGCGCCGGCTGCCTGCGGACGCGGAGCGAGGTGATCGGAAAGTGGGTCGACCATCACATGACGGCGGCGCAGTTCCGCAGGATCATCGACAACGCGCCTGCAGCCGACGCGATTTGCGTCCAGGGTATCGGCGAGCCAACGCTCAATCCCGACTTTCCCGAAATTGTCCGCCTCGCCAGAGCATCGGGCAAATACGAAAGCATCTTTTTCAGCACGCACGGGCTGGCAAGAGATGCCGGCTATTTCGAGCGGCTGGTATCGGCCGGCGTCACCAGCTTCCGCGTTTCAGTGGATTCGCTCGACCCCGACAATGCGCAGCGCCTACGGGCCGGCACCGATGTCGACAAGCTGCGCCGGCGCCTGGTCGAATTCGCCGCGCTCAAACTTCCGTTTGGCATCAGCATCACGGTCAGTAAGCACAACTTAACGGAACTACCCGATCTGCTCGGCGACCTGAATGCAATCGGCCGCGACCATCGCTTCGTTGTTGGCATGCACAACTTCATCTACAACGAATACGAGGAGAACGTCGGCGCCCCGAATTATGCGAGTTGGGTCCTTGATCTTGCCGATACGCGCCGGATCGCGAGCGAGATCGATGGATGGCGGGCGCAGTTTCCGAATCTCGCCCTCGAATATGCCGACTATTATGACGGAGCTGTAAACGCCGAGATCGGCATTTGCGACGCGCCGCGAACCATGGCCTGGATCGGCGTCGACGGCCTATGGGGCATTTGTTGCTTTTATCCGGACCCGAAGGTGCTCGGCTCGATCAGCATCGAGGACAATTCCTTCAACGATGCCTGGCGCAGCGCGGGAGCCCAGGCCGTCCTACAGAACTATGCCGTAACATCGCCGGCATTCTGCGACCATTGCCCCAAGAATTGCGGCCGGCAGTCCACAGCCAAGGGCCTATGACGCATGCCGTTGCTTTTGTTGGCGAGAGCGACGTCGTTTGCGGACCCGTTGCCGCTATAGACGGCCCCATTCGTGCTGCTTTGCTCAACGGCGTTCCCGACGCCTGACAGATTGCCGAGAACAAGGACGCCGCTGCCGAACAACTCCGCGTTCGGAAAATTGAGAATTTTCCCGGTGACGGTAGGTGGCAGATGCAAGAGACAAGAACGAGACTTACGCGAAGGTGCTTCGATTGAGGACCGTTAATATCGCGGGCGCCGCCATTTATGACGCCCGCCACAAGCTTCGAACCGAGGGCGTCTATCTCTCAGCCGCCGTTACCAACAGGTTCAAGGAAGCATTCGACAGGTTGTCCGGTGCGCAAGTCGAACGATTGCTAGCATTCCACCACGGCCGCGGTGGCTACGAGAAAAGCAATCGAAGTTATTGACACCACGGGCGATGGGGAAATTGCTACTCTGCAGGACCTTGTGCGCAAAACGATCAGGCGCGATTAGCGTCCTTCGTCGCTTCGAGCAGCCGCCGCCCGCGCCCCTCGCGTTTCATCCACAATACTTGCCTGCGACAGCCGGACCGGTTCGGCAAAGGGCGCGTGCGGCCGGCATGAGCGGCACGACAGCCATAGGATCAGGTTGGTGACTGCCGCATCCGGGTGACGATCGAGCGTGCGCAGATTCACGACGTCCGGCCGCTTGACTCTGCCGCCCAGCCCCACAGATTTGGCTCGCTATGGCTGAAGGTGTTCACCGTTCCCGATGACATCGACGATCCAGACGACGACGGCGCCGCTCTGTCTTGGTGGCGGATGACCTTTTTCGCCGTGTTGGGTTTGGGTCTGGTCGCTGTAATCGTCTATCTCTACGTTCTAGCGACCGGCCATTAGCCCCACCGTTCGTGCGGCGGGGCCAGGAATGCTTGAAAGTGACGGGCGTTCTCCCCAGCCCGTCCCTCGCGTAGCCGACTAATTCCCCGGTCGGCAAGCGCAAGGAAGCTGCGACGCAGAACCACGCCGTGGCGCCGGAAGACCTATCTGTTTTAGCGTAACGTCGGCATGTCGTCGCCCCGCCATCGCAATCAGCAACAGGGCAGAACCCGTCACATTCAACGCCGGAAAATCACAGGCGGGTTGGCCGCACCGGGTGCGTATGGATAGCAGGCGCTGACGTGTTTTTCACTTTGTCGCGCTGGTCACGGCCGATCGGCGGCGTAACGTTCAGGCGAACGCGTTCCGGGGCGTGTTCCCGCGCCCGCTTGTCCGCATCTTTCCATGACGGCGGGGGCGCCTGCCTTTCAGGAAAGATAAGCGCGCCCATGAGGCCCAACGCGCTGCCGGCAAGCATCAGCGCGACAATGGTCCCCAACACTCGTCTGAGCGTGCCCGCTTCTTTGGCAGTCGTCACAATGCGCCTCGAGCTGATGCGGCCACCGCAGTGGGCGATCTTTTGCGAATCGAGGATAGCGTACTCAATCGGGCAAGAAAATGCCGCCTGCCCCCCGCCTACCGCGACCCTTCGTCCGTGGGCTCCGCCCGACGATGGCGGCGGACTATCTGCGTAAAAAGATTAAGGCGCGCCGTACCGACGCGCCCCATAGCCAAAATTAACCAAAATCAGAACAGCGGACGCGGGCCGCCGCAACGGCCTCTCAGGCGCCCACGACCAGCGACAAGCACCCGCACAAAGCCGCGCTGACCAGCAACAGCGACCATTCCAGCGGGGTCAACCACAGTAGCCTGCCTTCGCTCACCATCGCCCCGTTCCCCTCACCAAGCGCCCCATCCCAGGCGCTCGCCACGGCATGTTTGGTAGAGGTAAAACGCGAAAGAGTCTGTAGCGCGGCGGCCACACGTGCGCCGAATCAAAAAGCGCCACGCCTTTATTCACCGCTCTTCCTACCGCGTTTTTGCCTTATTGCGTCCCCGCGACATCGTTGGCGCGCCGTCATGCTCACCGCCCCGCAAAGCCGGGGGCCGGCGCCGGCGCGAGTGGCGCTGTTGCGGCGGCCGGCCGCAATTCTCGGCTTCAGCCTTCACCTTACCTGCCGGCAGCGGCGCAGCTGCAGCGTGCAGGCCTTGGCGGCGACGACGATGCCGCAAACGCGAGCACGACGAAAGCGGCCGCCAGGCCGCCTTCCTCGAAGCTCATGGACTTGGGTGCCGTATCCGATGCCGCCATGGGTTGGTCTATTAGGAGATTCGAATGGATCTCCTGCGGACTACGGCCGGCGGGTCGCCGCGTTGATTCAAATTAACGCTTGCGTCATTCACCGTATCAAGTTGCTCCGTGCGCGGACGTCGTGGTTCCTGCGTCACTGCGCCGCCACGCTGCGACATCGAAGCACAGCGCATTTGGAGCGAACTCGCGCATTGTCGTGACAGGGGTGACCATGGAGGACGAAACGACATGGCTACCGATGCGGTTCTTTGGGGGCTCTTGGCGGCTGCAATCGCCTTAATCACCTGGGGCTGTCACGTTACACGGCAAACACCAAAGGCCGCGGAACAAGCGTTCGAGCCGACCAAGCTCGATCGGGCGGCCTAAGCGCGTGATGGCGTCGCCAGATAGGCACGCGTATCGTGCGCTGAAATAGCCTCGCGCTATCTTCCCCTGCGGCCCTCTTTGCTGGCGCAAAAAGCAATATTTTCGTCGTGCGGCTGAACCGTCGCCGCCCGTTGTCGCGGCGAGCCCGTGATCCTTCACGGCCCCGCGACCCTCCCGCGAATGCAGTCGTTCGGATTGCAAATGTGACGTTTTAGCCGTTGCCATGATTATGTGCATAGGCATAATGCGTCTGTCGAATAGACGCCGCATTCGCCGGGGACTTGCCGAATGCCCGTAATCCGCAGCGCGATGATGATGTCCGGCTGTTCGATCCGGCTTGCGGCTGCGGCCGGTCGCGCCTTCGGCAATATGCGCGGAAGGATACGGTGACCGCGCCGAACGGCAGCGAATCCAGCAATCCCGTCAAGCCCAAACTTAGGAGTGCACTATCGGACTAATCACCTAGTCGCCTGGAAAAAAGAGGTGTGCGATGAAATCGGGAGGAAATAACCAGAAACGTTCGGTCACGCGCCGAGACTTCCTTAAGAACTCAAGCTTCACTGCCGGCGCTGCCGGTCTGGCACCGCTGATCTCGGCGCCGTTCGTGTCACGCGCTTTGGCCGACAACAAATCACTGTCTATCGTGCAATGGGCACACTTCGTGCCGGACTACGACACATGGTTCGACAAATTCGCCAAGGATTGGGGCGATAAAAACAAGATCGCGGTCACGGTCGACCATATTCCCGTGCAGAACGTTCCCGCACGCGCCGCTGCGGAAGTGTCGGGCCAATCGGGACACGATCTTTTCGGCTTCAACGGTTCCGGTGGGGCGCATCTCTACCGCAAGTTTTTCATCAATCTCGCCGACCTCGTGAAAGAAACCGAGAAGAAATACGGTGCGGTCACCACTATCGGCAAGCAGCTCGGCTACAACCCCGACGACGGCTCCTGGTCGGCTTTTCCCGATTTCTACATCAACTTCCCGGGCATGTATCAAAAGAGCCTGTGGGGCGAGATCGGCGTGGTTCCGGATTCCTGGGACAACGTGCGCATCGGCGGCGCCAAGCTGAAGGCCAAAGGCAAGCCGGTCGGCATCTCGCTCGGGCACAGCAACGACCCGAGCACGACATGGCGCGGCCTGTTGTGGAGCTATGGCGCTTCCGAGCAGGACGAGGCCGGCAAGAAAATCATTCTTAACAGCAAGGCGACGCTCGAGGCGGTCAAATACGTTACCGCGCTTTACAAAGAGGCCATGACCTCGGAAGTGCTGTCATGGAACGATGCCAGCAACAACCAGTACCTCGCTTCCGGCGTCGGTTCGTACATCATCAATCCGATCTCGGCTTACCGGACGATCCAGAAGTCCAACAAGAAACTGGCCGACGACATCTTTGTCATCGATCCGCCGAAGGGGCCGGCGAAGACGATCATGGGCGCGGCGTCCGAATTCTACGGCATCTGGAAATTCGCCAAGAACAAGGAAGCGGCGATCGAATTCCTGAAATACTATCGCGACAACTGGCCGGAGGCCTTCAAGGCCAGCGAGGGCTACAACAATCCGTGTTTCGCCGGCCTTGTGCCCAAGCCGATGCCGATCTTGTCGAACGATCCAACCTCGATTCCGCACGACAAGCTCGCGATTCTGCAGGACTCGGACAAGTGGTCCGCCATTCCGGGTTACCCGGGACCGGCCACGCCCGCGATGGACGAGATCTATTACTCGTTCATCCTCAACGACATGATGGCGAAAGCGGCGACCGGTCAATTGAGCGCAGAAGACGCGGTCAAAGGGGCCACGCAGCAGTGCGAGATCATCATGAAGAAATGGGCCAGTAGAGGCTGAGTGCGCCATTGCGGACCGCGCCTTGCGGCGCGGTCCCGAGATGCCGTCGCTCTCGGCTCTCTCGGCCAAAAAATCTACTCGCAAGCCACGCTCCGCCACGGGAAAGGCGGGGCGATTTGAGTATCTGGGAGGTTCGATGGCCGCGGTATCGACAAGGAACATCGTCAAAAGATTTGGCGCGTTTCCCGCCGTCAACGGCATCACTTTGGACGTCCCGGACGGCGAATTCATGGTTTTGCTCGGTCCCTCGGGCTGCGGCAAGACAACGTTTCTGCGCATCATCTGCGGGCTCGAACAGCAAACCAGCGGCGACCTTCTGATCGGCGGCGACATCGTCAACGACATGCCTCCGCGCGCCCGCGGCGTGGCGATGATGTTCCAGAGCTACGGCCTCTACCCGCACTTTTCGGTGCGCAACAATATCGCCTTTCCGCTGCGCACCCAGCGCGTACCCGGCGCCGAAATCGACAAGAAGGTGGCCTGGGCTTCGCAGCTGTTCGGCATCGACCATCTGCTCGACCGCCGCCCGCGTCAGCTGTCCGGCGGCGAGCGCCAGCGCGTTGCGCTGGCCCGCGCACTGGTGCGCGAGCCGACTGCGCTCCTGCTCGACGAGCCGCTTTCCAATCTTGACGCCAAGTTGCGCACCTCCGCCCGCCAGGAGATCAAACAGTTCCAGCAGCGGGTCGGCGTCACCACGATTTATGTGACCCACGATCAGGTCGAAGCCATGGGCATGGGCGACCGCATCGCCGTCATTGACCGCGGCCTGGTGCGCCAGGTGGGAACGCCGGCGGAAATCTACGACAACCCCGCCGATCGCTTCGTTGCCACCTTCGTCGGCGCCCCGCCGATGAATATCGTCGCGCGCAATGGCGGCTATCTCGGATTCCGGCCGGAGAACTTCCTGCCCAAGGACATGATCAAGGATGCGTCCTGCGCCGAATTCAAGTTCCGCGTCGATCGCTCCGAATATCTCGGCTCCGAGCGTATCGTCTACGGCGTCCTGGACGGCTTCGACCCGACGCAGGTGGTCACCGCAAAGCTTCCGCCGGCTCACGTCGCCGACGAATGGATCAGGCCCGGCGAGTGGCACCCCTTCGCCGTGCGCGACAGCGCGCTCCGCCAGTTCGACAACGAGGGCAAGCGGACGAGCCGCCACTAAAGGGCATATTCGCCAATGGTCGCAATTGCCGATTCAGTTCCCAAGCCGGTCTCGCGCTTCCGGTTCATCCTGGACCGGCGCGACGTGTTCGGCTCGCTCCTGGTCGCGCCCGCGATCCTCTACGTGTTGCTTCTGGTCGGCGTGCCGTTTTTGATGGCGGTGTACTACTCGCTCAGCGCCTACACGATCTACGACCCCACGTGGCGCTTCGTCGGTCTCGCGAATTTCGTCGACGTCGTCGAAAATCCTGCGTTCAGGCAGACGCTGTACAACACCTTCGTCTTCACTTTCGGATCGCAATTCCTCGGCCTCATCCTCGGCAAGTTCGGCGCGCTGGTGCTGCTGCGCCCGTTCCCCGGCCGCAAGTTCGTCAGGGCGCTGATCATCCTGCCCTGGGCGGTGCCGATCGCCCTCGCCACCGTCGCATGGCAGTGGATGTTCGATTCGCTCTACAGCGTGATCAACTGGACGTTGATCGCGCTCGGCTTCATCACCCGCGACCAGGCGCCGAATTGGCTCGGTACGCCCTCTCTGGCGATGCTGTCGGTCATCATCGTCAACGCCTGGCGGTTCTTTCCCTTTGCCATCGTCATCTTCCTCGCCGGCATCACCGCGGTACCGCAGGACGTGCTCGACGCGGCGACGGTCGACGGTGCCGGCTTCTGGCGGCGCAACTATCAGATCATCATGCCGATGATCCTGCCGATCGTGACGATCGGGCTGGTATTCGGTATCGTGTTCACGTTCACGGACCTGTCGATCGTTTTTCTGATGACGATGGGCGGACCGATAGGCGCGACCTCGGTTCTGGGTTTCGCGGGTTTCCAGACCGGCATCGTTTCCGGCGATGTGTCGCATGGCGCCGCCATTTCGCTGTTCATGCTGCCGGTGCTGCTTATCGTCGTCGTCGTGATGTTGCGCTTCATCCGGCGGCGGGAGATCTGACACATGCGACGCTCTCCTCTCGTTGGCGTCCTGCAGGAAACCTCCTTCTATGGCGCGGTCGCGTTCTTCTTCGTTCTAGCGGCATTTCCGTTCTATTGGATGGTGATCACGTCGTTTAAGACGAACGGCGATCTTTATAACGTCAGCAATATTCCGTTCTGGTTCAACGATCCGCCGACGCTCGAGCATTTCCGTTATCTGTTCGAGAAAACCCTGTTCGTGACCTGGCTGTTGAACTCCTTGATGATCGGCGTCTGCGTCACCGCCATCACGCTGGTCACCGCCCTGCCCGCCGGTTACAGCCTGGCGCGGATGACCGGCCGCAGCGGCGAGGCGCTCGGCATCGGCATCTTCCTGACCTATCTGGTGCCGCCGACGCTCCTGTTTCTGCCGTTGTCGCGCGTGGTGACGCTGCTCGGCTTGCAGAACTCGATGTGGTCGCTGGTGGTGATCTATCCGACCTTCACCATCCCGTTCTGCACCTGGCTCTTGATGGGCTTCTTCAAGGCGCTGCCGGTCGAAATCGAGGAGGCCGCGGTGGTCGACGGATGCAGCCTGTTCGGCGCGTTCATCAAGATGGCGATCCCGCTGTCGGTGCCCGGCATCCTGACCGTGGTGATCTTCACCTTCACGCTGACCTTGCAGGAGTTCGTCTACGCCCTGACCTTCATATCGGCGTCGGATCAAAAGCCGATCACCCTTGGCGTTGCGACCGACCTCATCCGCGGCGACGTCTTCTACTGGGGCGAGATCATGGCCGGCGCATTGATCGCCAGCATCCCGGTGGCGATCGCGTATAATCTATTTCTCGATCGGTTCATCAGCGGGATCACCGGCGGCGCCGTCAAATAACCATTTCGTTAGAGCATTTCGTTAGCAATCCAATCCGTCACCGATCGCCGCGTCGGCGACCAGCCAAGTTCGCGGGCGGCTTTGCCGCGAACGCGACTGTTGGAGCCGAGCGACAGCACCGCCAAATTTCGTCCCCAGGCCGCAATCGCGTCCTCGGCGGACCAGGATTGCGCGGCTCCGAGGCCCAGCCGGCTTGCGACGGCGCCGGCAATATTTCCGAGCGCCTCTTCGCCACTCTCGACATAGTAAAATGGCCGGGCCGGGGCCTTGGCGAGCGCGAGAACGTAGAGCGCCGCGACGTCGGCAATATGCACGTTGGACCATCGATTCAATCCGCGGCCGATATAGCGCGCGACGCCCGATGCCCTGGCCTGCCGCACCAGTGCGGGAATCTGAACGCTCTGCGCCGGCGGCCCCAGTGCGTGTCCGTAGATCATCGCATTGCAAAGCACGATCGAGCGAATACCGGGGGCCGCAAGCACCAGCCGGTCGATTGCAACACGCCCGGCTCTTTCGGGCAGCGGCTCGATCGGCGTCCCTTCGTCAAAGAGACGCTCGGATGGCTCGCCCATGGCGAGATCGGCAACAATGCTGGTCCCGCTCGAGTGAATGAAGGGCTTGCCGGTGCCGGCCATGGCGGTAATCAGTGCTTCCACCGCGCCGCGATGGTCGCTTGAGGCGGTGTTGACCACCGCATCGGCGGCCCGCGCCTGGGCTTGCAGCAGCGCCACGTCGTCAAGCGAGCCAATGACCGCCTCGACACCGTGCGCCGCGACCAGACCGGCCTTTTCCTTGCTGCGGACCAGGCCCCGGACGCTGTGCCCCGCGGCGATCAGCGCGACCGCGACGGCACCGCCAATGAAGCCATTTGCGCCGGTTAAAAGGATGCGCATTTTGCACGCTCGCCTCGATGGCCGTTCCGCCACACTTAAAAAAGTTCCGGGGCCGCGCGGGCCCCGGAATAACTTATCATCGATCCAACCCCTGCTCAGTCTTCGCTGTAGGCGTCGTCGTCGATCGATTTGCCGGTGTAGTCCGGCATCATCGCCGCCGAAATCAGGCTGACGACCGCACAGGCCGCGATATACCAGGCGATCGCATAGCCGGAGCGGTATGCCGCGAACAGCGCGGTCGCGATCAGGGGCGAAGGCCCGCCGGCGACCAGCGATGCGAGCTGATAACCGAGTGACGCGCCGCTGTAGCGCAGACGCGGCGTGAACGATTCGGCGATCAGAGCCGCTTGCGGTCCGTATTGGATGTCGTGCGGGATCAGCGACAGCACGATAGCGACGAACACCAGCACGGGCGAAGCCGTATCCACCATTGCGAAATACACAAAGCCGAACAGGCCCATGAGCACGACGCCGGTGAGATACATCTTCTTGCGGCCAATCTTGTCGGAGAAATGGCCCGCGAGCGGGATCGTGAAGAACGACACGCAAGCCGCCACGATCACGGCCGACAGAATGAAGTTCCGGTTCATCTTCAGCGTGCCCACCGTGTAGGCGAACACAAAGGCCGTGAAGATATAGAACGGCGCCTGCTCGGACATCCGCAGCAAAGCCGAGAGAATAATCTCCTTCGGCTGCTTCCTGATGACCTCGACGATCGGCGCCTTTTCGATCTTGTTGCTATCCAGCAGCTTCTGGAAAACCGGCGTTTCGAGAATGCCGAGGCGAATCCAGAGCCCGATGCCGACCAGGACGATCGAGAGCGCGAATGGGATGCGCCAGCCCCAGACGGCGAATTGATCGCCCGACCATGCGCTGAACACACCGACCGCCAGCGTGGACAGCAGCAGTCCGCACGGCACGCCGAATTGCGGCCACGAGGCGACGAGCCCGCGCTGACCTTGCGTGCGCGACCACTCCATCGCCAGCAGCACCGAGCCGCCCCATTCGCCGCCGACGCCGATGCCTTGCAGCGCGCGCAGGACGGTGAGCAGGACCGCACCCCAGATGCCGATTGAGGAATAGGTCGGCACAAAGGCGACGAAGAAGGTCGCCAAGCCCATGCACATCAGTGTGGCGATCAGAGTGGCCTTGCGGCCGATACGGTCGCCATAATGGCCGAAGATTGCCGCACCGATCGGCCGACCGATGAAGCCGATGAAATAGGTTCCGAACGCAAGCAATGTCGCCGAAAGGGGGTCGTTGTTGGGAAAGAACAGCTTGCCGAAAACGAGCCCCGCCGCGGTGCCATAGAGAAAGAAGTCGTACCACTCGATCGCGGTGCCGACCGTTGATGCGATAACGGCCTTGCGCAGCTGCGCGCTGTGTTCGGCCTCAGGTAGCGATCCAGCTGTGGTTGCCATAGCCATGGGCACCCTCCCCCTTGTGTTATAAAGAGCCGCCGAGCGAAACTTGTTTGGGTTTCGTCTCTGCCCGCCACGATACGTCAGGAAATGGGCAAGCGCTATAGACCTTCCGTCGCGGGCCACAGCGCTGTGAACCGCCAAGCCTCGACGATGCATCGCAACATGACGCGGCGTTTTGGTAAGGAAGAGCGGCACAAGCCGCGGCGGAGGCCCGCCGTAACGGACCGCCCGCGCTTCGCGAAGGCCGTGGGTTACTGGGTCGGTTTACTTGACGCCAGTACAGTCACGGGTGTCTCCCGATAATAATCCGGGAACAGGCGCTTGAGGTTATCGACCTTCGGCAGGTCGTTAAACACGATGTACGGATAAGTCGGGTGCAGCACTAAAAAATCCTGGTGATAGTCCTCGGCCGGGTAAAAGCCCTTGAACGGCTCAAGCTTCGTGACGATCGCCGCGGGAAAAACGTGCGCCTGATCGAGCTGTGCGATGTAGGCCTCCGCGACGCGCTTCTGTTCGCCGTTGGCGTAGAAGATCGCCGAGCGATAGGACGGGCCGCTGTCGGGACCCTGGTAGTTCAATTCGGTCGGATTGTGCGCCACCGAAAAATAAATCTGCAAAATTTTTCCGTACGAAATCTGCTTCGGATCGTAGGTCACCTGCACCGACTCGGCGTGGCCGGTCCGTTCGGTGCCGACCATCTCATAGTGCGCGGTGTCTTTGCTGCCGCCGGAATATCCCGACACCGCCTGCGTGACGCCCTTGGTATGTTCAAACACGCCTTGGACGCCCCAGAAGCAGCCGCCCGCCAGCACAATGGTCTGCGGGCCTTCCGCTGCAGGCTTCGGATCGAGCGCCGGTGGCGAAATGGTCACGGCCGGCTCGGCGGCCCTCGCCAGCATCCCATGCCCGGCCGCGAACAGGCCGACGACGATCGCCACGCCAAACAGCGCGCGGCGCGTGAAGCTTTTAGCCTTGCCGGTAGACGGCACTATCCTGCGAGCCATCGTCTCCTCCGTGCTGATCGCGCCGGCGGCGCCTTCCCGGCGCGGTCCATCATGCCCAGCATTTAGGACAATTCGGCGCAGCCGCGCCAATCACAATCCCGGCGGGGCTCTGCAACGGGCGCTCACGAGCTCGTGTAGAACAGCCCTGCGCTTTACCCCGCCGGCACTCAGCTCATCAGAAAGTTCAACACAGCCTTCGCCACCGCATCCTGCTGCTCGATATGCGGCAGGTGCCCGGCCTTGGCGATCATCTCAATGTGGGCGCCCCCGATGCGCTTGGCAAATTCCTTGGCGTAGTCCGGCGCGATGATGCCGTCGGCGTCGCCCCAGACGATCAGGGCGGGCGCGCCGATGCGGTGAATGCGATTCTTCAAACCGCGGTCCGGCAGCGGCCAGACAAATTTTCCGGTGCAGGCCTGCGACCAGATGAATTGAGACAGCACGTCGACCCGCTCTTTGGCGTCGGAGGGCACGGCAAAGAAGCGCTTGGCGCCCTCGCCTGCCGGATCGGCGAACAGCAAGCGCCGACGCTCGGCATCGCTCAGCACCATCCAGTTTTTCACCGGCAGGTCGTCGCGCCACAGCCCGACCGGATCGATCAACACGAGCTTGGCGACCGATTTCGGCACCGCCGCTGCAAACTCCGCGGCAAGCAGCCCGCCGAACGAATGGCCGGCAAAGATCGGGCGGTCGAGCTTGAGCGCATCGAGCAGTTCGCCGTGATAATCGACGAGATCGAGCCAGCTATCGAGCTGATGCACCGCCTCGGAATCCCCCTGCGTGGTGCCGGGAAACCGTGGCGCATAAACCGTGTGCGTACCGGCCAGATGCGTGATGAAGCTGCGATCGGGGTTCAGCCCCCACGGACCGTGCAAATACACCAGCGGCGGACCGCCACCGGCAATTTCGACATCGGTTGCGATGCGCTCCTGCCATAACCGGAGCCGCCGCACTTCGACAGACGCCATGATGCTGCTCCGCTTTCTACTCAGCCGCAGCCATGGCGGGCTGGCGCGTTCCTGATTTCAGCCGCTCCGGCCACCAGCGGTCGTCGTATTCGCTCCACAGCCCTTCGAGATGGGGCAGCACCTCGCGCGCGAACAGATCGATGTTGCGCTTGCACAGCTCGGTCGGCATTGAGCCGAAATGCAAGAGCGTCAAAAGATGCCCGACCCGCAGCCGTTTCACCGCCTCGACCAACTGGTCGCGTACGGTCTTCGGGCTGCCGACGATGACGAAGCCGTTGTCGAAGAAATCCCGCGCCCGCATCTCGCGCAGATTAAAGCCGCCCCGCGGATTATAGGTCAGGGCCTGGACCAGTGCCGGATATTCGAGGCAGCCCGGAATCTGGTGGTAGTAGGACGGCGTGTGCAGAAGCTTGCGGAAGAAATACTCGGCGTGTTCGCCATAAAGTTCCTCGGCCTGCGCATCGGTCTCGGCAACGCCGATCAGCTGCAGGAAGCTGTAGCGATGCGGATTGTCGTCGCGGCCCTTCTCCGCCACCAGCTCCCAGTACCGATCGGCGGTGTAGCTGGCGTTCTTGGCGCCGTGATAGCTCAGATGACAGAAGCAGTGGTCGTTGCTGACCACGTAGTCGGCCGTCGATGAGATGCCGGAGCCCGGAATCCAGATCGGCGGATGCGGCTGCTGGATCGGCCGCGGCCACAGGTTGACCATGCCGAGCTGATAGTGCTTGCCGTTCCAGGCGAAAATCTCCTTCGCCGACCATGCCTTTATGACCAGCGCCAGCGCCTCGCGATAACGCTCGCGCTGTTCGACCGGAATGACGCCGTTAGAGATCGTCGCGTCGGTCGGCAGCCCCGTCGGAAATCCCGCAACCAGCCGCCCGCCGCTGATGCAATCGAGCATCGCGTATTCCTCGGCGATGCGCGTCGGCGGCGTGGTCGACGGCAGCGTCGAGCCGAGCTGGATGATGGCGACGTTCTGGCCGGCCGTGCCGCGCGCCAGCACCGAGCCCATCAGGCTCGGATTGGCCATGAAGCCGTAGGCGTTCTGGTGATGCTGATTGGTGCAGACGCCGTGGAAACCGGCGTTGGCCGCATAGAGCATCTCGTCGAGCGTGGCGTTGTAATACTGGCCGACCTTCTCGGCGTCGGCAACATCGAACCACAGCGGATCGACATAAGCGGTCTGATAGCGCTCCTCGAAATCCGCCGGCAGATCCCGATACGGCATCAGATGGAACATGCAGACTTTCATTGGACTTTCTCCTCGGCCGGCTGACGCGCCCTACTCGATCGTCTGATAGCCGCGAATGACAGGTTCCGAACCATAGCCCCAATAGTTACGCAACGTCTCCGGTCCCCACACTTTCGGCCGCTGCGGCCGGTCCTGATGCCACGGCCGCGGATCGAAATAGCCGAGGCTCTCGTCCTTCATCAGGTCCATCTCGCAGAAGAACTCGACCCGCACTTTATCCGAGTTGCGGTGATAGATCGCGATGTTGTGGCCGATAATATGCCGTCCCGGTCCCCACACCAGGTGGATATCGTGCCGCGCCAGCGTTTCCGCGGCGCGCTGAATTTCCGCCCAGTCCTTGACCTCGAACGCGATGTGGTGGAGCTGCGGCTCGGCATCGTGGACGAAATTCACGGTATGGTGGTCGGTATTGCAGCGCAGGAAGGCGAACGTGTCGTCGCGCCAGTCAGAGACACGAAAGCCGAGCACGTCACAGTAGAATTTCACCGTCTTCTGCACGTCGTCGACCCGGTAGGCGACGTGGCCGAGCTTGAGCGGCATGATGCCGGCGCTGCGGCCGTCGTCCCGGGCAAACGCGTACTCGGAGAAAATCTGGACTTCGGTACCCTTCGGATCGGTGAACACGACGGCCTTGGCGATCCCCGGCGAAATACCGCTGCGCCGCTCGGTCTTGACTCCATCCTTGGCCAACGCGCGCGCCACATCGTCGAGGTCGCGACCGGGATCGACCTGAAACGAGATGCGTGACAGTGCGTTGCCCTTACCGGGCTCGAGCGCGATCGCCTCAAGGCCGAGCTTGCAGGCGAGAAAGGCGCGATCCTTGCTGCGCTCGACCAGCGCAAGGCCCACGACCTCGGTGTAATACTCGATCTGGCGATCGATATCGGGCGTCGTCAGCGTCGCGTGCCCGAGCCTTCGAACGTTAATCACTCTCATCCTCCCGATGCAGCACGCGGCCGCGGCGGTGCCGCGTCGCTTGCTGAGCTGTTAGCGTGGCGGCTTGGCGGCCGCCGGAGCCCGAGATTTTCCCGCAAGGTGCGGCCCTCGTATTCGGTACGGAACAAACCGCGCCGCTGCAATTCCGGAATCACCATTTCGACGAAATCGTCGAGTGCGCCCGGCAGGAACGGCGGCATGATGTTGAAGCCGTCGCAGCCGTCCTTGCGGAACCACTCCTCCATCATATCGGCGATGGTGGCGGGCGATCCGTAGACGACCGCCTTGGCGCGCGCGCCGGCGACGCGGACGGCCACCTGGCGAATGCTCAGGTTTTCGCGTTTCGCCATCGCTGTGACTTCCTGAAAAATCTGCAGGCTCGCATTGGATCGCGGCAGGTTCTCAGGGACCGGCCCGTCGAACGGATATGGTGAAAGATCGACGTTGCCCAGCACCATCGAGAGAATTTCCCGGGCGACGATGGGATGAATAAGTGAATTGAGATACTGATAATTCTCCAGCGCCTCGGCATCGGTGCGGCCGACCACGGTCGACAGCCCCGGCAGGATTTTCATGTCGTCAGGCGTGCGGCCGTGCGCGGCAAGCCGCCCCTTGAGCGAGGCGTAGAACCGCTGCGCGGCTTCGAGCGTCAGCGGCGCGCAGAAAATCACTTCAGCGAACTCGGCGGCAACGCCGATCATGTCGTCGGAGCCGCCGGCCTGCACGATCACCGGATAGCCCTGCGGACAGCGCGGAATGTTGAGCGCGCCGAGCACCGAGAAATTCTCGCCGCGATGATTGAGCTGATGCAGCGCGTCAGGCCGGAAGAACTGCCCGGTTTCCTTGTTCCGAACGAAGGCGTCGTCGTCCCAGCTGTCCCACAGGCCGAGCACAACACGGGCGAATTCGCGGGCGCGCTCGTAGCGCTCGCCGTGCTCGTAGTGCTTTTCGCGATTGAAGTTGCGCGCCTCGTTTTCCTGACCGGACGTCACGAGGTTCCAGCCGGCGCGGCCGCCGCTCAGGTGATCGAGCGACGCGAACTTCCGCGCCACGTGGAAAGGCTCGTTGTAGCTCGTTGAGGCCGTGGCCACGAGACCGATGTGGCTCGTGTGCGTCGCCAGTGCCGACAACAGGCTGATCGGCTCGAAATTGGCGATGTATTGCGCCGACCGCGACAGCGCTTCGATGTGCGCCTGGCGGACGCCGAGATTGTCCGCCAGAAAGATCATATCGAATTTGCCGCGCTCGGCGGTGCGCGTAATGTCGAGATAGTGCCGGAAATTGATGCCGGCATCGGCCTGCGCGCGCGGATGCCGCCACGAGGCAACGTGATGCCCGGTCGGATTGAAGAAGGCGCCGAGCCGCATTTGGCCTTTGCCGCTCATCGTCTTCTCGTCACGTATTGTGCGCCGGGCGCACCATTGCTGTTCCCCACTATAGCGCCACACGCTCGAAATTCAGCCCCCGCAAGAGACTCGCGGGGGCCGATGACGACCAAGGCGTGAGCCGTGCCAGTTGCAGCTGGCTACTTGGACGACAGACTATTGAGCAGCGGTATGTCTTTCACCGGCTGCGGCTTCGGCCGCGATTCCAGATAGGCATAAATATCGCCAAGATCGGAGTCGGACAGGATCTCGGCATGGAACGGCGGCATGGCGCCTGAAGGATTGCGCACGTAAGCCTTGAAGGCTTCGAGCGGCAACGGCGTATTGGCGATGACCCGCCCGCCGCTTGTGGTGACCGAACCCTGCCCCTGGAATCCATGGCACTGCCAACAGCCGTGCTTGACGAATTCGGTCTTGCCATTCTCCGCCGACGGATCGGCGAAGGCAGCCGGAGCGAACAGAATGCCGGCGGCAACGGCCGCCACCGCCAACGACACACGAGAAAAAATCATCAGTCCAACCTCCCCTAGCGCGGCTGTGTCCAGACATTGACCAGCGCCGGCTGGCCGGATTTGACGACGGCAATCGCTTCCTTGATCGCCGGGCCGAGCTCGGCCGGGTCCTTGATCGGTCCCCTGGCCCACCAGCCCATCGACTCGGCGAGCTTGTGATACTCGATATCGGGATTCATGATGCTGGTGCCGATCGGCGCCATGTCGTTGCCGACATTGGCGGTGCGATCGCGGAAATTCGCCAGCCGCTGGATGTGCATCACCTCCTGGTGATAACCGCGGTTGTTGTGCATCACTGCGAGCAGCGGAATTTTGTGCCGTGCCGCGGTCCACAGCGCGCCCGGCACGTACATCATGTCGCCGTCGGACTGGATCGAAACCGAGAAGCGGCCTTCGTCGCGGTTGGCAAGCGCACCGCCGATCGAGGCCGGCAGGCCCCAGCCGACGCCGTAGCCGCCGGACGTCCCGGTCCAGTGGTAATGCTTGTCCATCGCCCAGAGCCGCAGCGGCCAGCCGCTGACATCGCCGGATGACGGCACCAGCGACCAGTCCATGTCCTTGATCTGCGCGTAAAGCTCCGTGCACAGCCGCGCGGTCGAGATCGGGCTCGCATCCCAGGCGATGGCGGCCGCCTGCAAGGTGTTTGCGCGCCCCTTGTCGTGGGCCTCCTTGATCGCCTGGCCGCGTTTTGCGATCGCGTTCTTGCGATCGTCCGTCAGCGCCAGCTTCACCGCTTCGATCAACGACGGCAGCGTCGCCTCGACGTCGCCGGCAATCGGCACATCGACACTCTGGAAACGCTGAAATTCCTGATAATTCGCCTTCGTCATCAGTTGCAGCGTTGAGATGCTGATGAGCTTGGTGCTCGGCTTTATCTTGGAGCGGGTCGTGCCCACGCCCTGAACATTGTTGTCGGTAAACGCGTTGACCGTGGCCCAGTAATCGGTGAGCTCAAGGCCAAGGATGACATCGGCCTGCGAGATCACGGTCGCGGGCCGGCCGAGATAATGGGTGGTCGGGAAATTCAGCCGGCCGCGCTGGCGGACCATCGGCGCCTGCAGCAGCTCGGCGAGCTGCACCAGGAGCGTCATGCCGCGCTGGGTGTTGATGGCACGGTCGGTGACGATCACCGGGTGTTCGGCGTTGACGAGCAGGCGTGCCGCCTCACGCACGGCGCCTTGCTCGCCGGCCGGCGGCGCGGTGGGCACGAATTTCGGAATGTAGAGCGCCTGGCCGTAGTCTCTGATCGGCTCCTGCGCCAATCCGTCATCGAGCGAGAGCACGACCGGCGCGCAGGGCGGAGTGGTCGCGATCTGATAGGCGCGGACGAACGACTGGGCGAAGTGTTGCGCCGACACCGGCGTATCGTCCCATTTGGTGTAGTCGCGGACGATGGCGTTGATATCCTGCGCCGAATGGACGGTCGGCACGCCAGGCGGCCGGTGTGCCGCGTCGAGATCGTTGCCGGCGAGGATGACAACGGCAGCGCGATCGCAGAACGCGTCGTAGACGTTCATCGTCGCGTGCATCAGGCCGACCGTGCCGTGGCACAGCGTCAAGAGCGGCTTCTGGGCGATCTTGTAGTAGCCGTGGGCAATGCCGACGCCGACTTCCTCATGGGTGCAGGTCAGAAACTCCGGCATCGTGTTCTTGCCGTAGTCGATCAGCGACTCGTGGATGGCGCGGTAGCTCGAGGCCGGGTTGGACGGCAGGTATTTAATGTCGAGCGACTTGATCACGTCGACCATGAAGTCCGATCCGGGCCGGCCTTCGGTCTTGTAGGGGGCGATGTTCGGCACATCGGTTTCGGCCGCGGCGACGTGCTCGTTCGGCGGCAGCGCCGAGGGAACGCGCGGCGGCGCCTGCACCGCGGTGCTTGGGGCTGCATCGGCCGGCTTGACGGCGCTGCCGGCGCCGGCGACGGCTGCAGCCGCAAGGAACTTGCGGCGATCGAGTTTCGGCGTGGAATCCTTTTTGCTCCTGGAATCGCTCATGGTGGTGTCCCTCGCGGTATTGTTCTTGGTGCGACAAGGCGCCCGGTTCGGCGCTACGGCAGGTGGCACTCAATAGCACGCCCCCTTGCCCGCTCCCAGGGGCCGCCCCCGCAACCGGGTCCACGGGCCGCGCATAGGTCCCCTGCCGCCTCGGGCGCCGGCCGCAGGCCCCATTCGCAAACGACCGGTTAAGCATTTTTACCGATGATACAGGTTCCCGCCATACGCGGGTGCACAGGCCCAAAATCATGAGTGCGAGTCCCGCGCAGCCGCTCACAGGCAATCCTGCCGCCGCACCGGCGCTGGCCGGAACGTCGCGCGGCGGCGTGCGTACGCCCTTGTGCTACGTCGTCGATTCCGACCCCAGCATTTGCCATTTTCTGTCGCTGATCATGCACGGCGCCGGCATCGACACCGAGGAGTTCGCGGACGGCCAGAGCCTATTGGCGGCGCTGAGCCGGCGCACGCCCGATGCGGTCTTCCTCAACATTGCGTTGGACTCGGCCGAAGCAATCGGCACTGTCGTAGCGCTCGGCCAGCGCGGCTACAGCGGTTATGTGCAATTGATGTCGAACCGCGGCGCGGCGGTGCTCGCGCACGTCAAGGGCATCGGCGACCAGCACCGGCTCTTGATGCTGCAGCCACTGAAGAAGCCGTTCGAAACCGGCACGATCGCGAAAATTCTGCAGGATCTCAGGCTGGGCGATCCGCCGGCGGCCGCCGGCCGCGTCGATCTCGACGAGGCGCTGAAAAACAACTGGGTCGAGTTCTGGTTTCAGCCAAAGATCGATTTGCGCAAGAAGCAACTGGTCGGCGCCGAGGCATTCGCCCGTGTGCGCCACCCGACCTACGGCGTGCTGATGCCGGGCGCGTTCATGCCCGGGGCGCCGGAAGCCGGCCTGACCAAGCTGTCCGAACTGGCGTTGACGCAGTCGCTGCGTACCGGGCTCAATTTCGCCAAGCTCGGCGTCAGCCTGCGGCTCGCCGTCAACATCCCGGTCAGCGCGCTGGTGAAGATCGACATTGCCGAGATCGTGCAGAAATACCGGCCGCATTACGAAAAATGGCCGGGGCTGATCATCGACGTCGCCGAGGAGCAGATCGTCAGCGATTTGAAGCTCGCGAACGAAATTACCAAGCGCCTCGCCCCGCTCAACGTCAAACTCGCAATCGACGATTTCGGGCGCGGCTACTCCTCGCTGGTGCGGCTCAAGGAGCTGCCGTTCGCCGAGCTCAAGCTTGACCGCAACTTTGTCGCCGACTGCGGCACCGACAAGGTCAACGCGCCGCTGTGCAAGACCGTCATCGATCTGGCGCACAATTTCGGCTCGGTCGCCGTTGCCATCGGCATCGAAAAGGCGGCCGACGCGATGGCGCTGGTCAGCATGGGCTGCGATTACGGTCAGGGCTTCCTGCTGGGCCAACCGATGCCCGAAGAGCGCTTCACATCGCTGTTGCGCCAGCGCGCCGGGCCGCGCAAGCCTGCGACCGTGGCGGCGAAGCCGGACGCACCCGGCGTGCAGGTCATGTCGGCTTAGGACGAAATCGCCTGTCAGTGCGTCCAGGCGCCGCGTCGGCCGGCGGCAAAATTATCCGAATACGACATGCGCGCGCGTTTGTTCGGCACGCTTTCGAAGACCTGGTAGGCAATGCCTTCGCGCTCGCAGTAGGCGATCGCCTCTTCCTTGGTGGCAAAGCTCAGCCGAAGCTGCTGCTTCATATCGCCAGAGCTGGTCCAGCCCATCAGCGGCTCGACCGCGCGCGGCTGCTCCGGCTCGTAGTCGAGCACCCATTCCTTGGTCTTGGCGTTACCGGACTGCATCGCCGTGCGCGCGGGTTTGTAGATGCGGGCGGTCATGAAGCGTATGGTCCTTCCTGCGGGGCGTCGTTCACGCCCGAACAAAGCGAAGGCGGATGGTCGGGGCAGCAGGATTTGAACCTCCGCAGCGCGGCGGTCAACCCACTGATAACTCACGATTCTGCAAAAAGCGATTCTGCGTTGAAGGGGCGACACGGGGGCAACGCCCGGGGAAAGCGGGGGTGTGATTCTGCGTACCGCCGCCGGCCGCGGCAGCTCGCATTCGGCTTCGCCCCGACCGACGACGGACCGCGGCTGAAGGCCAGGCGCGACCTGAGCGCGGCGGCATTCGCGCGCGCGATGGCCCGCATCGGCGTCGCGGTGAGCCGCGGCGGCCTGCCGATCGATCCGGACGGCCGCACCTACGACCTGGTGCTGCGGCGTGAACCGGTGCGGCTTGCCCGCCGCGCCACGCT
>DASZWK010000308.1:0-20243 GCA_035546235.1 Xanthobacteraceae bacterium
GCAACCGCCGAAGCCGCCTGCGCCCGCAATGGCGCCTCACGCGCCACAAACGCCCGCACCGCAGGCTTCGCGCCCGCCGGCCGCCGGCGCAGGCGGTTCGCCGACGCCGCATGTACCGGAGCGGGTGGAAAAGCCGGCGCCCAAGATGGCGCCCAAGATGCAGCCGGCGCAGACAACGCCGCCGCCCGCATCGCGTGCTCCGGAGAAAACGGAAAAGCCCGGGCCAAAGGTGCGCCCGGCTCAGACAACGCCGCCGCCCGCGCCGCAGTATCCGCGCGGCAAGTCAGGGCCCTCGGCCCCGGAAAAGCATGCGACCCCGGAAACTCCGGGCAAGCCGAAGCCGGCAGGGCATCCGGCCGCGAGCGCCCCGGCGCCCCAAACGGCGCCCGTGGCTGGATCACCGCCCGAGCACGGCAAGCCCGCAGCGATGACACCGCCCACGACGAAGCAGAACGCCGGCACCGCGCCTCCCGGTAAGGCACAGACCGGCCCGGCTCCGGCCGTTGTTCGTCGCGCGCCGCCAGCGTCCGGCAATCCGACGGCGGTGCCGCCTCCGACGCAGGTGATCAACAAAGGCCAGTTCCTCGCGCCGAAGGGCCAGGCGCCATCTGCCGGCATCAATGCGGTGCGCACGGAGCGTCACGAGGAACACGTCGGCAATCAGCTCATCATCCACGAACCCGACCGCACCATCGTTCAGGAAGGCGGCCGCACGTTCATTCGGCACAGTGAGGTCGATCGATTTGCCGTCGGTGCACGCAACGTGCGGGTCGAGCATCGCGGCAACCAGACCGTCAGCATCGTGGTGCGTCCGGACGGCGTGCAGATCATCGATTTCACCGACAGCGATGGCCGTCTCATGCGTCGCGTGCGCCGCAATCCGGACGGCCGGGAGGTCGTGATCATTGATAACGGTTTTGCCGGTGCGCAAATGGCGACCGAGTTCCTTACCATTACGCCGCCGGTGATCCGCATTCCGCGCGAGCATTACATCGTCGACGCCGACCGCGCCGACGAGGCAGCGATTTACGGCGTGCTGATTGCGCCTCCGGTCGAGCGCATCGGTCGGCGCTATACGCTCGATCAGGTGCGTTACAACGAGCCGCTGCGCGCGTTCATGCCGCGGCTCGATCTGGAGGTGAATTTCGACACCGGCTCCTGGCAGCTCACGCCCGATCAGGTCGACCGGCTGTCGGCGATCGCGCAGGCGCTCAATCGCGCGATCCAGCGCAACCCGCGCGAAGTCTTTCTTGTTGAAGGCTACACCGACGCGGTCGGGTCCGACATCGACAACCTGTCGCTGTCCGACCGGCGCGCGGAATCGGTCGCCGTCGCGCTGACCGAGCAGTTCCAGGTGCCGGCGGAGAATCTGGCGACACAGGGATACGGCAAGCAGTTCCTGAAGGTCCCGACCGGCGGAGCGGAGCGGGCCAACCGGCGCGTCGCCATTCGGCGCATCACGCCGCTGATCGATCCGGACGCGGTGAGTCAGCGCTGAGCGGCGGACCGCCGCTCTCGGCGGCCGGATGTGTTGCTTTCCTGAAATGCAAAATCAGCGCCAACGGTTGTTGGCGCTGATTTTTTTGGTGGAGCCAGGCGGAGTCGAACCGCCGACCTCTTGAATGCCATTCAAGCGCTCTCCCAACTGAGCTATGGCCCCGTGCGCCCCTGCGGCGGGCGCGGAAATCATAAGTCGCAAATCAGAATGACAGGCGGGTGCGCGCAATTCAACAATTTCAATCCGCCTTCCGATCCCAAACTGCCGAGGACGGCGTCAGCCTTCCTCCTCGTTCTCCCGATCGCTGCCGATGATATCGGTCACATCGGTGTCTTCTTCCTCCTGCTCTTCGATGAACGGGGCATCGTCCAGGCCCTCGTCGTCCATCTCCACTTCTTCCTCCTCGACCTCGGCCTCGCCCGCCACGGCGGGTTTCTTCGCGGTGGCGCCGGATGCCTCGGCATCGGCCTCCTCGAGCGAAACGAATTCCGCATCGGCCGGTTCGGGCGCGGCAACCTCCTCGACCGGAGGGGCAGCGCGGGCCGCACTCGCCGCTTCCGGCCGCGCGCGCGCCAGCGGCTCGACCGGCACAACCTTGCCGGTATAGGGCGAAATGACCGGGTCCTTGTTGAGATCGTAAAACTTGCGGCCGGTTTCGGGACAGATGCGCTTGGTGCCGAGTTCGGGCTTCGTCATGAGTTCGGTAACCTTGAATAAAGTGGTCCGGATGCGCTCGCGTCCTGCCACCGCGGAAGTGCGGCGTGGCGCGTAAGCTTTGGGGCGTTCACTTGGCGAGCCGTGCAGCGGCTGTCAATAGCATTTGTGGGCGTTGCCGACGCCGGTTCAAATGCGGTTCCGCGCCGAATCCGGATTAGCCATGAACCGCAACCCGCAAAATGGCCGGAGCAGGCGACGCGAATGGGTGATCGTGCTAGAAGCCGCGCCGGATCGAGGCCCGCCCCCGGATATAGGTCATGTCTGAAGATCGCACCCCGCTGACTTCCCGGCGCAATGGTCCGTTGAAGGGCCAGGCTCGGGTGCCGGGCGATAAATCGATCTCGATACGTGCCTTGATCCTTGGCGCACTCACGGTCGGCGAGACACGCATAAGCGGCCTGCTCGAAGGCGAGGATGTGCTCAATACGGCACAAACGCTGCGTGAGCTTGGCGCGCAGCTTGATCGGCGCGGCGGCGGCGCCTGGCACGTCCGCGGCGTCGGCGTCGCCGGGTTCGCCGCACCGGGACAGACGCTGGATTTCGGTAACTCCGGCACTGGGTGCCGGCTCATGCTCGGCGCCGTCGCCGGCTGCCCGATCACCGCGACGTTCGATGGTGATGCATCGCTGCGCACGCGGCCGATGCGCCGCATCCTCGATCCGCTGGAGCGGATCGGCGCGCATACGCTGTCATCGTCCGACGGGCGGCTGCCGCTGACCTTAGCGGGGGCGCGCGACCCGATCCCGACCGTGTACGAGTCACCGGTGCCTTCAGCGCAGGTCAAATCGGCGGCGCTGCTCGCCGGGCTCGCGGCGCCGGGCGAAACCGTGGTGATCGAGCGCGAGGCGACGCGCGACCATACCGAGAAGATGCTCCAGCATTTCGGCGCACAAGTTCGCGTCGAGCCCGCGGGCGAGGGCGGCGGCGGCCGTCGCATCACGCTCACCGGCCAGCCGGAACTCGCGCCGGCGCCGATCGTGGTGCCGGCCGATCCCTCCTCGGCGGCATTCCCGCTGGTTGCTGCGTTGATTACGCCCGGCTCCGATGTGCTGCTCGAAGGCGTGATGATGAATCCGCTGCGCACCGGCTTGCTCACCACGCTCGCCGAGATGGGCGCGTCGGTCGAGCAGCTCGGCATGCGCACCGAAGGCGGCGAGGAGGTCGCCGATCTGCGCGTGCGGAGCGGCGCCTTGCGCGGCGTCACGGTGCCGCCGGCCCGCGCACCGTCGATGATCGACGAATATCCGGTGCTGGCGGTCGCGGCTGCGTTTGCCGAGGGCGAGACAGTGATGCGGGGCTTGAAGGAATTGCGGGTCAAGGAATCCGACCGGCTTGCCGCCACCGCCGCGATGCTGCGCCATAATGGCGTCGAGGCTGAAATCGACGGTGACGATTTGATTGTACAGGGGGTGGGCCGCGCGCCCGGCGGCGGGCTTGTCACCACCCACATGGATCATCGCATCGCCATGTCGGCTCTGGTGATGGGGCTCGCGAGCGAAAAACCCGTCAAGATCGACGACGGCGCCTTCATCGCCACAAGCTTCCCGGGCTTCGTCGAATTGATGCGGAGCCTGGGCGCGGAACTGGCATGAAGATGCCCAAGCTTGGAACTTCATTTTCTCCCCGAAAGATCTTATATTTAGCTGCAGATTGCGAGGTCTGGAGCCATGGCTGACATTACCGTCGCAGAGATCAAAAAGCCGAAGGTTCGAAAGGGTTCGGTGCGACAGAAGATGTTGCGCGACTCGGAGGGCCGCTCGGTTCGCGTCCTAACGCTTGATGCGAACAGCGCGACCTTTTCCGACGATTTGACGCTGGTTTTTCGGCGCAACGTCGCTAGGGCGCGAAGGGAAAACAAAAGGCTTTTTGGGTCGCCAAGCGGGCTTCGACCCAAGAAAAAGTGACCTCCACCGAAAGGCCCATCTTCTGGATGATTGCCGGCCCGAATGGGTCGGGAAAGAGCAGCCTCTACAGCGGCACCGAGATTGAAGCCTTTGATCAGTCGATCTGGATCATCAATCCAGATCTGCTAACTGAACGAATTCGAAAAGTTGAAAAATTGGCCCAGGAAGAGGCTAACCTCGAGGCCGTCATCCGCATTGAGGCTTGGCTGGAAGCTTCCATCCGCGCCCACCATACCATCGGCGTCGAGACGGTTCTTTCAACAGACAAATACCGCCGCCTTGTCCTGGAAGCCAAGAACAGGCAGTTTGAGTTCCGCTTGATCTATATTGTACTGGGGTCACCGGACCTGAATGTGGAGCGCGTTCGCCTGCGGGTCAAGAAAGGCGGTCACGACGTGCCGGAAACCAAGATCAGGGAAAGGTGGTTTAAGTCTATTCGTCAACTGCCATGGTTTCTGAAGAGGTCCGATCAAGCATGGATATTCGACAATTCGGGTGCCGCGCCGCTCCAAATCGGGCTGAAACAACACGGCAATATCACAATTGACCCGTCCGCTCCCGCGGCGCTTCGCGCGGCGATAGAACAGCTTCGTCTGACAGAATCACCATGATCATCGCGATCGACGGACCGGCCGCGTCGGGCAAGGGCACCATCGCGCGCCAGATCGCGCAGATTTACGGGCTGAATCATCTCGATACCGGCCTTCTTTATCGCGCCGTCGCCAAGGCGGTGCTCGACGCCGGCTATGCTCCCGACGACGCCGAACGCGCGATCGGCGCGGCGGCGGCACTTGATCCGGCGAAATTCGACGAAAGTGCGCTGAAAACCCAGCAAATCACCGAGGCGTCCTCGGTCGTGGCGGCTATTCCGCAGGTGCGCGAAGCGCTCATGAACTATCAACGCGCCTTCGCGGTGCGCCCGCCGGGCGCGGTGCTCGACGGCCGCGATATCGGCACCGTCATCGCGCCCGGCGCCGACGTGAAGCTGTTCGTGGTTGCGTCGCCCGAAGTGCGGGCCAAGCGCCGGGTGGCGGAGCTGCGTAGCCGGGGAGAGGCGGCCGACGAGGCCGCGGTGCTTGCCGACCTGCGCCGCCGCGACGAGCGCGATTCGAGGCGCACGGCCGCCCCGCTCGTACAGGCGCCCGACGCGCACTTGCTCGATACCACACATTTAGGTATAGACGCGGCGTTCCGGGCCGCCGTCGATATCATCGAAGCCGTCCGAACGGGCCGAAAGCGGAGCTGATCGCGCTTTCGTCACTGGAGGTTAAGCCCGTTCGCTTCGCATGTAAGGCGCCCGACCGCAGCTTTGTCCCGATCGTCTGACACTGGCCCCAACCGCCGGCAAAGCCGGCGGCTGTTGCACATTCGGGATCAATTCATTTCACGGGGCTGGGAGTGTTTATGGCTCAAGTCGCTATCGCCGCGCCGACGCGCGAAGATTTCGCCAGCATGATCGATGAATCGTTTGGCGACGGTCACCTGCAGGAAGGTTCGGTCGTCAAGGGGACGGTCGTCGGCATCGAAAAGGACGTTGCCGTCATCGATGTCGGGTTGAAAACCGAGGGCCGGGTGGCTTTGCGCGAATTCTCCGGCCCGGGGCGCAACTCCGAAATCAAGATCGGCGACACCGTCGAGGTCTATCTGGAGCGGGTCGAGAACGCGCTCGGCGAGGCGGTGCTGTCGCGCGACAAGGCGCGGCGCGAGGAGAGCTGGGGCAAGCTGGAGAAGGCGTTCCAGAATAACGAGAAGGTCTCGGGCGTCATCTTCAATCAGGTCAAGGGCGGCTTCACCGTCGATCTCGACGGCGCGGTCGCGTTCCTGCCGCGCTCGCAGGTCGACATCAGGCCGATCCGCGACGTCTCCCCGCTGATGAACAATCAGCAGCCGTTCCAGATCCTGAAAATGGATCGCCGCCGCGGCAACATCGTGGTGTCGCGCCGCACGGTGCTGGAAGAGACACGCGCCGAGCAGCGCCAGGAGCTGGTGCAGAATCTCGAAGAGGGCCAGGTCATCGACGGCGTGGTCAAGAACATCACCGATTACGGCGCGTTCGTCGATCTTGGCGGCATCGACGGCCTCCTGCATGTCACCGATATCGCGTGGCGGCGCGTCAATCACCCGTCCGAAGTGCTCAACATCGGTCAGCAGGTGAAGGTCAAGATCATCAAGATCAACCACGAGACCCACCGCATCTCGCTCGGCATGAAGCAGCTGCTCGACGATCCGTGGCAGGGCATCGAGGCCAAATATCCGGTCAGCGCCAAATTTACCGGCCGCGTCACCAACATCACCGACTATGGCGCGTTCGTCGAGCTCGAACCCGGCATCGAGGGCCTGATTCACGTTTCCGAAATGTCATGGACCAAGAAGAACGTGCATCCGGGCAAGATCGTTTCCACGTCGCAGGAAGTCGAAGTGCAGGTTCTTGAAGTCGATCCGGTCAAGCGGCGCATCTCGCTCGGCCTGAAGCAGACCATGCGCAATCCGTGGGAGGTGTTCGTCGAGAAATATCCGCCCGGCTCCGAGGTCGAAGGCGAGGTCAAGAACAAGACGGAATTCGGCCTGTTTCTCGGGCTCGACGGCGACGTCGACGGCATGGTGCACTTGTCCGATCTCGACTGGAAACGGCCGGGCGAGCAGGTCATCGAGGAATACAAGAAGGGCGACAAAGTCAGGGCGCAGGTGCTTGACGTCGATATCGAGAAGGAGCGCATCTCGCTCGGCATCAAACAGCTGGCGGACGGCGGCGCGGTCTCCCCGGAAGTGGTGGGCGAGTTGAAGAAAGGCGCGGTCATCACCTGCGAGGTGATCGACGTCAAGGAGGGCGGCATCGACGTCAAGATCGTCGGTACCGAGTTCACGACCTTCATCCGCCGCGCCGAGCTGGCGCGCGACCGCTCCGAGCAACGGCCCGACCGCTTCGCCGTCGGCCAGAAGGTCGACGCCCGCGTGGTCCAGTTCGACCGCCGCACCCAGAAGGTCACCGTCTCGATCAAGGCGCTCGAAGTCGCCGAGGAGAAGGAGGCGATCGCCCAGTACGGCTCGTCGGATTCCGGCGCGACGCTTGGCGATATCCTGGGCACTGCGCTGCGCAGGAAGGGCGAGGAGAACGAGAAGGACGAGAAGGAAGAAGAAGAGGGCAAGGAGTAATCCAGCGCGTCATTCCGGATTGCCGCGAAGCGGCAAGTCCGGAATCCATATCCACTGTTCGTGATTATGGATTCCGGGCTCCTCGCTTCGCTCGGCCCCGGAATGACGAAGTGATTGGCGGTAGCTAACCAAGGACTCTCCCATGTCGCTTGATGCCGACCTGATCGTCGACCGCCGCCGGATGCGGCGCAAGCTTACCTTCTGGCGCGTGGTCGCGATCGGCATGATCGTGCTGGCGATCGGCTTCGCGGCCGCGGCGGCGAGCCGGCGCAGCTTCATCACCGGTCCATATATCGCGCGCGTGACGATCACCGGGCTTATCCGCGACGATCAGGAACGCGTGCGCCAGCTCGACCGGCTCGCCGATTCCTCGGCGGCGAAGGCGGTGATTCTGCATGTCGATTCGCCGGGCGGCACCACCGCGGGGTCCGAGCAATTGTACGATGCGCTCGGCCGCGTGCGCGCCAAAAAGCCGGTCGCCGTCGTGGTCGACAGCATGGCGGCGTCCGGCGCCTACATCACCGCGATTTCCGGCGATTACATCGTCGCCAAGCAGACGTCGCTGGTCGGCTCGATCGGCGTGCTGTTCGAATACCCCAACTTCACCGACCTGCTCGGCAAGATCGGCGTCAAGATGGAGTCGATCAAATCGACGCCCCTCAAGGCGGCGCCGAACGGTTTCGAGCCCACGAGCCCCGAGGCACGCGCGGCGATCCAGGCGATCATTCTGGACTCCTACGCCTGGTTCAAGGGCCTGGTGCAGGACCGCCGGCACATGACCGATGCCGAGCTTGCGGCGGTCGACGACGGCCGCGTATTCACCGGTCACCAGGGCCTCGGCCTCAAGCTGATTGATTCGCTCGGCGACGAGCGGACGGCAAAAGCCTGGCTCGTGAAAAACAAGAAGATCAGCGCCAGCCTGGCGGTGCGCGACTACAGCCTGCACAGCCGCCTCGACGACCTGCCGTTCCTGCACGCCGCCGCGGTGGCGGCGCTCAACGCGCTCGGCCTCGACGGTCTGGCGCGCCAATTCGGCGGGCTTGACGGCATGGGCACGCTCGGCCGCTTCAACCTTGACGGTCTGCTGGCGCTTTGGCAACCTCCTGCAAACGATTGAAAAGACGGCAGCGTTCGCGGGCGATCAGAGGCGGCCAACATGATCAAATCGGAACTCGTGCAGAAAATTTCCGATCAGAATCCGCACCTCTATCAGCGTGACGTCGAGAACATCGTCAACGCGATCCTTGGCGAGATCATCGCTGCGATGGCGCGCGGCGATCGTGTCGAGCTGCGCGGCTTCGGCGCGTTTTCGGTGAAGGAGCGCCCGGCGCGGACCGGCCGCAACCCGCGCACCGGCGCTCATGTCGAGGTCGATCAGAAATGCGTGCCGTTCTTCAAGACCGGCAAGGAGATGCGCGAGCGGCTCAATCATCCCGGCGAGGCCGCCGGTTAATTCCGCTCGTCACTGATTTCCCGCCTGCGCGGGAATGAGCGGAGTGAATTGGAGCAACACTTGCTGCGCAAACTTGTTGCGGTGCTGGTACTGGTGCCGCTTGCCATCGTCATCATCGCTTTCGCTGTGGCCAACCGCCAAGCCATAACGCTGTCGTTCGATCCGTTCAGCCCAAGCGCGCCGGCTGCCTCGCTGACCCTGCCGCTGTTCGTGATTGTGATCGGGGCGCTTGTCGCCGGCGTGATTGTCGGTGGCCTGGCGGTCAGGCTCGGGCACGGCCGATGGCGCAGAATGGCGCGCCGGTTGGAGCGCGAAGCGGCCGAATTGCGCGCCAGGCTCGACGCTCTGGTGGATAAGGCTGCAGAACCGAGCATCGTGCCGCGCGAACAACCCGCGCCACCGCGGCTGCGGCTCAAACCGCCGGTATGATGATGGGTGGTGATCGACCTTATATATTTTGTCGTTTTTAGTGCCCCCTGATCGTTCCGCGCCATGAAAGTGCTCGTTAAAATCTGTGGCCTGTCGACGCCGGAAGCGCTTGACGTCGCGCTCGATGCCGGCGCCGATATGGTCGGCTTCGTATTCTTTCCGCCGTCACCGCGGCATATCGGGTTCGAGGCGGCGAAGCGCCTTGGCGCGCGGGCCGGTGCGCGCGCGCTAAAGGTGGCGCTCACGGTCGACGCCACCAATGACATGCTGCGCGACATCATCGATGCCCTGAAGCCCGATCTGCTCCAGCTTCACGGCCGCGAGACGCCCGAGCGCGTCGGCGCCATTCGCTCGCGCTTCGGCCTGCCGGTGATGAAGGCGATCCCGATCGCGGCGCGCGCCGATCTTTCGCCCATCCGGCTTTACGCCAATTTCGCCGATCGCATGTTGTTCGACGCACGTGCGCCGCGCGAGGCGACGCGGCCGGGTGGCCTCGGCAAACCATTCGACTGGCATCTGCTGCAAAATCTCGATCTCGGCATTCCCTTCATGCTGTCGGGGGGCCTTGATGCAGATAATGTGGCGGAGGCCTTGCGGATCACGCGCGCTCCCGGGGTCGACGTTTCCTCGGGCGTCGAGCGCGCGCCCGGGCGGAAGGACCCCGAGAAAATCCGCGCCTTCGTGCGCGCCGCACGGCAGGCTGCGGAGCGGCTCAAAGTTGCCTCTTCGGGTCCCGTCAAGGAGAAGGCGCGCCGCAGCCGCGGCTGAAGAGGCCAAACCAAACCAGGCCAAGCCAGCGGGCCAAGGGGAATTGCGGGTGCGCCGGGAACGTGGGAAAGAGTGCGCATGAGCGTGCAACAGAAGCTCAATTCGTTCCGCACCGGACCCGACGAGCACGGGCATTTCGGCATCTATGGCGGCCGTTTCGTCGCCGAGACGCTGATGCCGCTGATCCTCGATCTGGAGAAGGCCTACGCCGAGGCGAAGGCCGATCCGGGTTTCCAAAAAACGATGGACGGCTATCTGGCGCATTATGTGGGGCGCCCGTCGCCGCTCTATTTCGCCGAGCGGCTCACCGCGCATTGCGGCGGGGCGAAGATTTATCTCAAGCGCGAGGAGCTCAATCACACCGGGGCGCACAAGGTCAACAATGTGCTCGGTCAGATCATGCTGGCTCAGCGCATGGGCAAGAAGCGCATCATCGCCGAAACCGGCGCCGGCATGCACGGCGTCGCCACCGCGACCCTGTGCGCGCGCTTTGATCTCGAATGCATCGTCTACATGGGCGCGGTCGACGTCGAGCGGCAAAAGGCCAACGTGTTCCGCATGAAGATGCTCGGCGCCAAGGTGGTGCCGGTCGAGTCCGGTTCGAAGACCCTCAAGGACGCGATGAACGAAGCGCTGCGCGATTGGGTGACCAATGTCGGCTCGACGTTCTATTGCATCGGCACCATCGCCGGGCCGCATCCTTATCCGATGATGGTGCGCGACTTTCAGTCGATCATCGGCCGCGAGACGCGCGAGCAGATGCAAGAGGCCGAAGACCGGCTGCCGGATTCGCTCATCGCCTGCATCGGCGGCGGTTCGAACGCGATGGGGCTGTTTCATCCGTTTCTGGACGACACGGATATCGAAATCTACGGCGTAGAAGCGGCCGGCCTCGGCCTCGACACCGGCCAGCACGCCGCCTCCATCGCCGGCGGCAAACCGGGCGTGCTGCACGGCAACCGCACCTATTTGCTGATGAACGACGACGGCCAGATCAACGAAGCGCATTCGATCTCCGCCGGCCTCGACTATCCGGGCATCGGACCGGAACACGCTTGGCTCAACGACGTCGGTCGCGTCATCTTTCTGTCGGCGACCGATGACGAGGCGCTGCATGCGTTTCAGCTTCTCTCGAAGCTTGAGGGGATCATCCCGGCGCTGGAGCCGGCGCACGCCATCGCCAAGGTGCTCGAACTCGCGCCGAAAAAGCCGAAGGATCACCTGATGGTGGTCAACCTTTCCGGCCGGGGCGACAAGGACCTGGAGACCGTGGCGCGGCATCTGGAAAGCAAGGCGCGATGACGACCTGCCTTTTCGTCATTCCGGGGCCGAGCGCAGCGAGGAGCCCGGAATCCATAATCCCGGTCTGTGACTATGGATTCCGGGCTGGCCGTTTCGCGGCGCCCCGGAATGACGCGAGGAATTCATGACGACCCGCATCGACGCCCGCTTCGCCGCCCTCAAACAAGAGCGCCGCGCTGCGCTCGTTACCTTCACCATGGCGGGCGATCCGGATTACAACAGCGCGCTCGCGATTCTGAAAGCGCTGCCCGGCGCCGGCGCCGACGTGATCGAACTCGGCATGCCGTTCACCGATCCGATGGCCGACGGTCCGGCGATCCAGGCTGCTGGATTGCGGGCGCTTCATGCCGGGCAGAACATGAAGAAGACGCTCGCGCTGGTGCGCGAGTTCCGCCGCGGCGACGACGCGACCCCGATCGTGCTGATGGGCTACTACAATCCGATTTACATTTATGGGGTCGACCGCTTTCTGGCCGATGCCAAAGTGGCCGGCGTCGACGGGCTGATCGTGGTTGATCTGCCGCCCGAGGAAGACGTGGAATTGTGCCTGCCGGCGCTTGCCGCCGGCGTCAATTTCATCCGTCTCGCCACGCCGACCACCGACGACAAGCGGCTGCCGACGGTGCTGAAAAACACCTCGGGCTTCGTCTATTACGTGTCGATTACCGGCATCACCGGCTCCGCGGCGCCCGATGCCGGCAGGGTTGCGGATGCGGTCATACGCATCAAGCGCCACACCACGCTTCCGGTCTGCGTTGGCTTCGGCGTGCGCACGGCAGAGCAGGCGGCCGCGCTCGCGCGCGGCGCCGATGGCGTGGTCGTCGGCTCGGCGCTGGTCGACGCGGTGCGCAAAAGTCTGGCGCCCGACGGCAAACCGACGCCCGCCACCGTGCCGGCCGTGGCCGATCTGGTTCGCACGCTGGCGCAGGGCGTGCGCGGCACGCGGCCCGTTACGGCGGCAAGCGCCGGCTAAGGTGAGCCTCGCGGTGGATTTACGCGCCTCGGCCACCGCCGCTTGCGGGTGCGATCTTTGCGAAACTGTAGGCCAGCGAAGCCGCGACGCTCATTTGCCAGACCAGAAACAGCGGCAGCAGACTGTCGACGTGGATGAACAATTCACCTGCCGCGCGGCTCGCCAGGCATTCCAGAAAAAGTCCCGCAACAGTCCCGACCAGAACGGTGCGCGTCCAGGACGGCACAGCGCGCGTGCTGCTCACCGCCGCGGAAATAATAACGACAAGAACCGCGCTTCCGACCAGCCCGCCGAGCATGCCGCACAAGCCGAGCAGATAGTTCACCACCGGCACGCTGAAATTTGGCGTCGGCGCGCCGGATTGGGAAATGATCTGATCTTCGATGCTGCCGTGGACGTGAACTGTGGCTTCAAATGCGGCGAGCCATGCGGCGCCGGACGCCAGGAGGACGAGCACGAGCGTCAATGGACTGCGCGACGACCACAGCGCCACGCCGGCGCACAGCACCAGCCCGAACCACAGCGCGGGCAGCATCGGCGTCTTGTCAAAAAATACGATGTCCGGCTCCGGCAGCCCCCAGGACAGCAGCGCCGAGGCGATGGCCAAGACGGCGAGAAGCAGCGCGCGTTCGTGCGCGGTGGCTGCTTGCAGTCGCTGGATGATGCCCGACATGTTAGCCCCCCGTTGGTTGTCGTGGGACAAAACGTACGATCAATCCCCGTCCGGCGCTTCCACAACAGTGAGCGGTAACGGAGGGGCCGCTGTCCTGGTGACGAATCCGGGCGGCAGGTGCAGTCCAGCGGCAGCCCTGCTGTGGCGGCGCGGTGAAATCTCGCGCGCCTTGAAAATCGCACCGGCAAGGAGCGCGTAGCTGAGAAGCCCGACGAACACCCAGAAGCCCAGAATGATGAGGCCGTTGCTGGTGACGACGTCGATCGCGTCCCATCCGGCGTGCAGCGCCGCGGCGCTCAGCCAGCCGAGCGGAATGAGAATATACGCCATGCTGGGGCGCAGCACCGCCAGCCCGATGAAATAGCCGAACAGGCCGGCCCAGGCGGAGTGCTCGGCGATGTCGGGCAGCCCGCGACCGAGCAGCAGCACGAGGCCATCGAACGCCTGCGCGCCCGGATATTTCACCTGCTTCATCACGCCGGGAACGTACTGCACCAGCGTTTCGGCGATGAAGAAGCCGCTGCCGGAGGCGACGCCCATGACGATGCCGTCAAGCGGTTCAAACAACCCGAAGCGCTTGCCGAAGCCGGAAAAAAACCGGCTCAGCCAGCCGGTGGTGTGGCGGCCGAGCGCGGTCATTCCCGCGCCAAACAGCGCCAGCGCGATAAGCGGCCAGGCCTTGAAACCTTCCTCGCACAGTCCGGTGCCAAACCACCAGCCGGCGATGCGCACGGGTACGAGCGTGGACTTCTGCCACTGCGCGGCGGGCAGCACGATGTAGAACAGCTTGTACCAGGCGGACCAAAAGCCGGTGCCGAGAGTCAGCAGCGTGAACAGGCCGACCAGCGCCAGCAGCCATCCGGAGCGGGGCCGACCGCACATCTGACTGATGTAATAGTTGACCAGGAAGGCGATGTAGACGGCAATCGTCACATAGACCTGCCAGGCTGCGTTGGTCTGCGGGTTGCTGCTGAAATTGAGTCCCGGGATCGGCACCGCAATCAGCGTCAGGCCGGCGACGATTGTGGCGAAGATCGGCAGCAGGTGCTCGCGCGACAAGGTCGAGCGGCCGCCGACGAATGGAAAGATCGTGCTGCGGGTCAGCTCGATGCGGCGCAGATCGGGCGGCAACGGCGGCGGAGGAGCGGCCATGAAAGCACCGTTACGGGTAATGTTTGGCCCGTGGAACGGCGGCGGGCCGGATCGAGCAGAGCAAAAATCCGGCCGCCGCCGACATTATCACGCCGGAACGCGGGCCTTGAGCCGGGCCTTCTTGTCCGGTGACAGGATGGTGTCGAGCTTGAACAGCTTGCGCGCGGTTTCGCCCAGGATGTTCTTCTTTGCCTGCAGGTTCAGGAACGGCAGGTCGTAGATCGTCGACGGCAGGTCCATGTCCCAGTGCGGATAATCCGAGGCGTAGACGAGCTGCGTGTCCGCGTTGATCATCTTGAACGTCTCTTCCAGCATGGTGCGGTTGCCGATCATCTCCATCGGCTGCGAGGTGTAATACATCTCGCGCATGTAGTCGGAAGGCTTGCGCTTGAGCGACGGCGTTTCCGACGAGCGCATCATGTATTCGTTGTCGAGGCGCTGCATCAGGAACGGAACCCAGGCGAGCCCGCTCTCGATCCAGATCGACTTCAGCCCCGGGAAGCGTTCGGGGATACCGTTCACCACCCAGTTGGTCATGTGTACGATGTTGAACCAGGTGAATCCGAGCGCGTGACTGGCGATGAACTTGTTGGTGATGGCCATGCTCTGGTCGCCCCAGTTGGTCGCCGCATGGAACGCGAGCGGCAGGCCGCGTTCCTCCAGCGCCGCGTAGAGCTTCATGTAGACGTTGTTGTAGAGCGGCTTGTAGCGCACGGTGGTGACCAAAAAGCCGACCACGCCTTGGCGGCCGGAAAACTCTTCCACCATTTTCAGCGCCGCGACCGGATCGTTCATCGGCAGATAGAGCATCGAGACGATGCGCGGCTCGTTCGCCAGGATGTGCTCGGTGAGCCAGCGGTTATAGGCGCGCGCATACTGCACCTCGACCTCGACGATGGGATTGAGGCCCAGGCCCAGCATCGGCGTGGGAAACAGGCAGGCCACGTCGACGCCCATGGCGTCCATCCACTTGAGCGTCGACGTGATGTCCTTGTGCCGGCCGCTGGGCACGATCTGCTCGCTGTTGCGGTATTCGTAACGGGCGATGCGGCCGGCCATTTCCTGAAAGCCGCCGGTCGAGCGCAGCATCAGCGTCTGACCCTTGGTGTACTTGAACTGGTCGCGCAGCACCGGGTCTTCGATGTAGGGGATGATGTCCTTGAACGAGCCGGTCTCGTAGTGATGCGAGTCGACGTCGATGATCATGAAGTCTTCGTAGCGGCGCTCCTCGGCCTGCTGCGCCGCATGGGCGAGGTGGTCCGTGGTGTCGAATTTTTGCTGGCTGGGATCGCGGACGATCGGCGTCATCACGTTCATGGCTGTTCCCTTCGGCTGGCGGGACTGTGGATTAGCGGGATTGCGGTGCGTCAACGCGCTGATGCGGGGCGATGCAATTGCCGGTCATCGCCTGCCACATCGACAACTCGAACAACTGCACATTGAGCGCGTGCAGCAGATCGGTGGCGAACATCATCGTCTCGTCGATGCTGACGCCGTGATCGGGCGGCAGCGGCGTGCGCATGCCGTTCTCGGCCTTCACGGCGTAGAGCCGCACCGCGTTGGCGATGATCGCGCGCAGATCGGCGTCGGCGACCTGGTCGGGATTGTCCAGCGCGGCGCCGAGCACGGCGGCTGCGCGGCCGAGCGGATCGGCGATTGTGTCGGCGGGCCGCTCCAGCACCTCAGAGGACGACATAGACGCCTCCCTCGCGCTTGACGACTTCGTAGCGCTTGAGCCGGATCTTGGGATCGGGGGCGCACTCGCCGGTCTTGAGCTTGTACTCCCAGCCGTGCCACGGGCAGACGATGTGCGGCTCGTCCTTGTCGTAGGTCTGGCCGAGGAACGTGCGGTCGGGGCCGAACTGGTCGACGACCTTGTCCCGTACGATGCCCTCGCAAGCCGGTCCGCCCTGGTGCGCGCAATGGTTCCGGTAGGCGTAGAACGACCCGTCGTGCCGGTAGA
This sequence comes from Xanthobacteraceae bacterium, assembly GCA_035546235.1. Lineage (GTDB taxonomy): Bacteria > Pseudomonadota > Alphaproteobacteria > Rhizobiales > Xanthobacteraceae > BOG-931. The sequence continues at coordinate 15,986 of DASZWK010000308.1, forward strand.
CGCCGACCTCAACCTTGTCCTGGCGGACGATACGGACGTCGCCGTCCTTCATTTCAAGCTCGCTGCAGACGAAAACCTGCGCCATCCTTGGCTTCCTCTATCGGTTCAACAGTGTTCTGAAGCGGCACTCTAGCCCGAGTGGTTGCCGTCCGCCACAACGGGCGGGCTGGCCTCCCATCCAAAACACGCGGGCTTGGGGACACGCGCGCCAGGGCGGCCGAAGCCGGGATGCCCGCTTTTGACGCCGATCAATGAGTGGATCGTCGGGCCCGCTAGGCTGTTTCTGCCCGGCCCTGTGGGCGTTGAATTTCGGATTGTGGCCCCACACATAATCTCATCCAGCTTAAAGGGGGACTTTTCATGGCCCGAGATTTGGCCCGCGATTGGATGTGGTCGGAAGCGTGCGACATGCTCGCGCGCGCCGAGCGCATGCATCGCGAGATGTTCCGGCCGCGGGCATCGCAGGCGCGGCAACCCGTATGGGAGCCGCCGGTCGACATCCTCGAGAATGACCGCCAGGTGCTGGTGCTGGTGGCGCTGCCCGGCGTCGCCATCGAGGACGCCCAGGTGGTTATCGAGGAGGGCGAGCTTGTTATTGCCGGCGTGCGGGTTCTGCCGCCGGAATTGCGTACCGCAACGATCCACCGGCTCGAACTGCCGCAGGGGCGGTTCTATCGCCGGGTACGGCTGCCGGCCGGCCGCTACAGCGGCGTCAATCGTGCCGCCGTCGCTGGATGTCTGGTGATCACGTTGCAGAAAGCAGGGACCAATCGTGGCTGAGATCGAATTACAGGCAAAAGAAGCACCCAAAGAGGGACCGGCGGGCGCATTGCCGCCGCTGCCGGCCGATGCACTCATCATCGTGCCGGTGCGCTCGACCGTGCTGTTTCCCGGTCTGGTGCTGCCGATCACGCTCGGCCGGCCGAAATCGGTCGCCGCCGCGCAGCAGGCGGTGCGCGACCAGCGCCAGGTCGGCATTCTCATGCAGCGCGATGCCGAAGTCGCCGATCCGTCGGCGATCGACATGCATCGCATGGGCACCATCGCCAACATCGTGCGCTATCTCACGGCGCCGGACGGCACCAATCATCTCGTCTGTCAGGGCGAACAGCGGTTTCAGATCGTCGAGTATCTGACCGGCTGGCCGTTCATGGTCGCGCGCGTGCTGCAAATCCCCGAGCCCGGTGTGGGCGGGTCCGAGATCGAGGCGCGTTTTGTCAACCTCAAGGCGCAAGCCGTGGAGGCCGTGCAGCTCTTGCCGCAGGTGCCGCAGGACCTGCTCAGCGCCATCCAGTCTATCGATGCCGCGCCGGCGCTCGCCGACCTCGCGACCGCCTACATGGACATCAAGCCGGAAGAGAAGCAGGAGATTCTCGAGACGGTCGATATCGTCGCGCGCATGGACAAGGTCTCGCGGCTCCTGTCACACCGCATCGAGATCCTGCGGCTGTCGCAGGAGATCGGCAAGCAGACCAAGGCGGCGTTCGACGAGCGCCAGCGCGAAGCCGTGCTGCGCGAGCAGATGGCGGCGATCCAGAAGCAATTGGGCGAGGGCGACGAGGGTAAGGCCGCCGAAATGGCCGAGCTCGACAAGGCCGTTGCCAATGCGCAGATGCCGAAAGAGATCGAGGATCAGGCGCGCAAGGAATTGCGCCGGTTGCAGCGCATGCCGGAAGCCGCCGGCGAATACGGCATGGTGCGCACCTATCTGGACTGGCTGATCGAGCTGCCTTGGGCTTTGCCCGAGGAGAAGCCGATCGACATCATCGAGGCGCGCCGCATCCTCGACGAGGACCACTATGACCTCGACAAGATCAAGCGGCGCATCATCGAGTATCTCGCCGTGCGCAAGCTCGCCCCGCAGGGCAAGGCGCCGATCCTGTGCTTCGTCGGCCCGCCCGGCGTCGGCAAGACCTCGCTCGGCCAGTCGATCGCCCGCGCCATGGGCCGAAAGTTCGTCCGCGTGTCGCTCGGCGGCGTTCACGACGAGGCCGAAATCCGCGGTCACCGGCGCACCTATATCGGTGCGCTGCCCGGGAACATCATCCAGGCGATCCGCAAGGCCGGAACGCGCAACTGCGTGATGATGCTCGACGAGATCGACAAGCTCGGCGCCGGCATTCACGGCGACCCGGGCGCGGCGCTGCTCGAGGTGTTGGACCCGGAACAGAACAACACGTTCCGCGACAACTATCTGGGCGTGCCTTATGATCTGTCGCGCGTGGTGTTCATCACCACCGCCAACATGCTCGACACCGTTCCGGGGCCGCTGCGCGACCGCATGGAGATCATCAGCCTCGCCGGCTACACCGCCGAGGAGAAGCTCCAGATCGCGCGCCGCTATCTGGTCAAGCGCCAGATGGAGGCGAACGGGCTGAAGGAGGGCCAGGTCGAGATCGGCGACGATGTCATCCGCGACATCATCCAGCTCTACACCCGCGAAGCCGGCGTGCGGAATCTGGAACGCCAGATCGGCCAGGCGCTCCGCCACGCCGCGGTGCGCATTGCCGAAGGCGGCAGCGGCCCGATCCGGATCGCGCGCGACGACCTCGTGCCGATCCTCGGCGCGCCGCGCTTCGAGAGCGAGACCGCGATGCGAACGAGCGTGCCCGGCGTGGCCACCGGCCTCGCCTGGACGCCCGTGGGCGGCGACATCCTGTTCATCGAGGCGACGCGTATTCCGGGCACGGGCCGGCTCATTCTGACGGGCCAGCTCGGCGACGTGATGAAGGAGAGCGCGCAGGCGGCGTTGTCGATCGTCAAGAACCGCGCCGTGGCGCTCGGCATCGACGCGCAAAAATTCGAGAAGAGCGACATCCACGTCCACGTGCCGGCGGGCGCGACGCCTAAGGACGGACCGAGCGCCGGCGTCGCCATGTTCATGGCGCTGGTCTCGCTGATGACCGACCGCACCATCCGCAGCGATACCGCCATGACGGGCGAGATCTCACTGCGCGGCCTGGTGCTGCCGGTCGGCGGCATCAAGGAGAAAGTCGTCGCCGCGCACTCCGCCGGCATCAAGCGCGTGATGCTGCCGGCGCGCAACAAGCGCGACTACGACGACATTCCGGAGATCGCCCGGAAGGAAATGGAATTCGTCTGGCTCGAACGCGTCGAGGAAGCCGTCGCCGCGGCGCTCGAGCCGGCGAAGTCCGAGGAGAAGTCGCCGCCGAGTGCCCCGCAATTGGCGGACGCGGCGGCGTGACATTCCGTCACCCTGAGGTGCTCGGCGCGAAGCGCCGAGCCTCGAAGGGCGACGGCCGCGGCGCTCGGGCCGCATCCTTCGAGGCTCGCTTCGCTCGCACCTCAGGATGACGGCTTACTATCTGTCTACCAGCCTCAAGTTTCATCACCTCTCCGTCATGGCCGGGCTTGTCCCGGTCATCCACGTCTTTCATGTGCGGCGGTTCTCAAGACGTGGATGCCCGCGACAAGCGCGGGCATGACGAGGGGGTTACGTTCAATTAGACCGCGCTGGACCGCTCACATCGCAATTGCATCTTCCGTTCTCGGATCGCAACAGGATGAACGTTGCGTCCGTCTGCGCCGAGCCGATCATCGGCAGTCGGCGAGACATGACTTCCGCGCTTGCTGACACACCGCCGGAGATGCCTGGCATGGCTGTCTGTCGCAACGCTCGCGACAGCTGATCGCCCGGCCGCCGCCTTGGGCTGCCATTGCCGGCCATGAAAATTGCATCGCCCCAAGGAGGGCAAGCGCTGCAAGCGTGTATTTGGTCATGCGACAGCTCCCATATCGTACTCGTCGATCGGTGTGCGGATCAGGCGCGCCGCGATGGATTTCCTCAATCGACTGGCTGGCCGGTTCGCAAGCAGAACGGAGCGCGCATGCGCATGCGCCGTTCACAAGGCATGTATCGGTACGTGACTGCGGCGCAGAGTCAACGGTTCCACGACGACGGCCCGATGAATCGAGAGATTAATGTCCGAGGAGCGGAGGACGGTTCCCGCGGCGGAGCCATGCACTGCTCCATCCAAGGCAGCGGGCCGTTGCGGTACTGATACGGTCGCACCCGCAATCACCCGCCATGCAACAGTGCGCCGAGCTGTCGCTTTTGGAGAACAATTGTTGCCATGGCAACCAAATCGGTGGTTCTGACCCAATGCGACACTGCGGGCGGATCATTTGTTGTGTTGCACAACGCCGCTTTCGACCGGGCATCTTTTAATTGAGGCCGATCTCCGCCACGTTCAGATAGCTCGGCCAGCGGCCAGCGCCGCCGGTGAATTGTGCAAAA
>DASZWK010000309.1:0-13110 GCA_035546235.1 Xanthobacteraceae bacterium
AGGATGTCGGCCGCTACGATTGCCGAATCGCGGCTCCAGACATGATCGATCCCCAGAATTTCTTCGTGAAAGGAAACAGCTGCCTGCACCACCGCAAGCGCTTCCATGGGCTTTCCGGTCGCGAGCAGCAGCTTGGCAAGATTCCGCCGCGCCACATTCGTGTTCGGATCGGACGTGCCCAATGTTTTCTGGAACGTCTCGATCGCGCGCTCAAATAGCGGTCGCGCCGCATCGTGCTCGTTGTGCCGTCGCAGCAATTCGGCGAGGTTATTGAGGCTGTGCGCGGTCTTGGGGTGCTCGGCACCGAGAACTTTCACGCGGTTTGCCAGTGTAAGCTCAAAAATCCGCCGCGCCTCTGCGAATTCTTCTTGCGCTTGCAGCAATGAGGCAGTGTGGCTGGCATACTCCGCCCGAGTTGCCTCCGCGGTTGGAGCCGTCAGCGCGCCATTTGGCAAGGAATTCGGATCAATCGGCGTAAAGCCCGCAGAGCTGATGCAAAACCCTTCGTTGCGCGCGATACGCCAATCCGCATGAATAATTTCGTGTCCCACCCACGCCGCCTCGCCCGATTGGGGTGGATCGTTGATCCACCGTGATGATTGCCACCGCATGAAGTGGAGGTACAGGAATTGACGTTCACCGTCGCGCTCGTTGCTGAGCTGCCCGTTGCGCCAAAACCAGCGCTTTGGATAGTCCATCGTAGCATCATGCCAACCCCGCCAACACAAGACTGTGCTGTGCCGCTCGACAAACGATGTGCGTTCTTTGCTGGAGTTCAGGAATATCTCGGAAAACCCGGACTCGTCCATCCCGACCATCTGCTGCGCTTCAAGCATCGCGCGATAATTCGGGATTTGTTCGAATGCACGGCGCAGAGTTGACGTGTTGCGCAGGACCGCGAAATGGCCCGAAAGACGCTCGGGGTGCGTTGAAATCACATCAAGGTTGGCGAACTTCGCTTTGCTGTAGAACCGAGAGATGTCGCCGTAGATCACATCGATGTCGCCATAACCGAAAAAGCGATAATCAGCGATTTCGCGCTCGTGGATCGCACCAAGCGCCGGCTTGATATCGCAAAGTTTATAGGGTTGAGCCGGATCAAACGCGATCTTGAGGCGCTCGCGGACGAGGCCTTTGTAATCGTCAAAGCTGATTGGAATGAAATCAATATTATCCGCTTTGTTCTCCGGTTTTCCGCAATCGGTATATACGCGCCATTGAACGTCGGGATTCCACTTGCAGCTTTCGACGAAAAAATTGATCCACTTCGGCCAGCGGCCGAAGTAAGGGCACAGCATGACCAGCCAAGGGTCACGCGCGCGCACCATGCGCTCCGGCTTGGGCATGACGATCTATTGCAATTTTTTGGGTGCCTGGGAGACTTCGACTATGGGCAATTAGCGGGCTGCCCTAGGAAATGCATCGACATCGATATCCAATTTTATCTTCACCTCCGCGCCGAAGCAAGCAGTGCAATGAGATCGCGGGAGCCTTTGCGTTCGGGGAATATCGGTTACGCCGCCTTCTTCCCCTTCTCCGCCAATCCCGCCAGCGCGCGCAAAATTCCTGCGGCACCCTTGAGGCGGGCCTTCGGCGTGTCCCATTCGTCGAAGAACACGACTTTCATGTCGGGCCGCACGCGGGCGCCTTCGGGGTGCTTCGCAATGTAGGAGATGAGGCCATCGGGATTTGAGAAAATATTGTCGCGGAAGGAAAGCACGGCGCCCTTCGGTCCGACCTCGATCTTCTCGACATTGGCGCGGCGGCACAGCGCCTTGATGGCGACGATCTGCAACAGATACTCGACCTCCTCGGGCAGCGGACCGAAGCGGTCCACGAGCTCCGCGGCAAACGCCTCGATGTCTCGATCCTCCTCGATCTCGGACAGCCGCCGGTAGAGCGACAGCCGCACCGGCAGATCCTTGACGTAATCCTCGGGAATCAGCACCGGCGTACCGATGGTGATCTGCGGCGACCATTTTTCCGCGACCGGCGTGGTGATGCCGGACTTGAGACTCATCACCGCCTCTTCGAGCATCTCCTGATAAAGCTCGTAGCCGACTTCCTTGATGTGGCCGGACTGCTCCTCGCCGAGCAGGTTGCCGGCGCCACGGATGTCGAGATCGTGCGAGGCGAGCTGGAAGCCGGCGCCGAGCGTGTCGAGCGATTGCAGCACTTTCAGACGCTGCTCGGCCTGCGGGGTGATCTTGCGCTTGGCCGGCAGCGTCAGCAGCGCATAGGCGCGCAGCTTCGAGCGGCCGACACGGCCGCGCAGCTGATAGACCTGTGCCAGGCCGAACATGTCGGCGCGGTGCACGATCAGCGTATTCGCGGTCGGAATGTCGAGGCCGGATTCGACGATGGCGGTGGAGAGCAGCACGTCGAACTTGCCGTCGTAGAAGGCCGCCATGACATCTTCGAGCACGGTCGGCGGCATCTGGCCATGGGCGACCGCAACGCGCACTTCGGGCACGGCCTTTTCCAGGAACGCCTTGGTCTCGGCCAGATCCTCAATCCGCGGGCAGACATAGAAGGCCTGGCCGCCGCGGTAGCGCTCGCGCAACAGCGCCTCGCGCACCACCACCGGATCGAACGGCGAGATGAAGGTCCGCACCGCGAGCCGATCGACCGGCGGTGTCGCGATGATCGACATTTCGCGCACGCCGCTTAATGCGAGCTGAAGTGTGCGCGGAATCGGCGTCGCCGTCAGCGTGAGCACGTGGACCTCGGAGCGCAGCGTCTTGAGCTTTTCCTTGTGTGCGACGCCGAAATGCTGCTCCTCGTCGACGACGATCAGGCCCAGATCCCTGAACTTGATGGCCTTGCCAAGAAGCGCATGAGTGCCGACCACGATGTCGATTTGGCCGTCGGCGAGGCCCTTTTTGACGGCGGCGAGTTCTTTCGATCCGACAAGCCGTGACGCCTGCGCGACGTGGACTGGATAGCCCTTGAGCCGCTCGGAAAACGTCTTGAAATGCTGGCGCGACAACAGCGTGGTCGGCACCACGACGGCGACCTGCTTGCCATTCATCGCCGCGACGAAGGCGGCGCGCAGCGCCACCTCGGTTTTGCCGAAGCCGACGTCGCCGCAAATCAGCCGGTCCATCGGGCGGCCGGAAGTGAGGTCATCGAGCACGGCCTTGATGGCGGCGTCCTGGTCGTCCGTCTCCTCGTAGGGGAAGCCTGAACAGAACTCATCATAGAGCCCGGGGGCGACCGCAAGCCGCGGCGCCTCGTGCAACTGCCGCTCGGCCGCGACCTTGATCAGTTCGGCGGCGATCTCGCGGATGCGGTTCTTCATCCGCGCCTTGCGCGCCTGCCAGGCAGCACCGCCGAGCCGGTCAAGCTCGACGTGGCTGTCCTCGGAGCCGTAGCGCGACAAAAGCTCGATGTTGACGATCGGCAGGAACAGCTTGTCGCCGCCGTGGTAGTGGATTTCCAGGCAGTCGTGCGGCGCGCCCACAGCCTCGATGGTACGCAGGCCGACAAAGCGGCCGATGCCGTGATCGACATGGACGACGAGATCGCCGGCCGAGAGGCTCGTGAGCTCGGCGATGAAATTTTCCGGGCGTTTGATCTGGCGGCGCTGACGAACCAGGCGCTCACCCAAAATATCTTCTTCGGTGATGACAGCGGTGTCGGCGGTTTCAAAGCCCGACTCGATGCCGAGGATGGCCAGCGCCACCTGTGGGCGCGGCAACGCCAGGGCTTGCGGCCATGAAGCGACCGTTGCGAGATTGTGCAGGCCGTGCTCGGCCAGCACATGGCTCATGCGCTCGCGCGAGCCCTCGCTCCACAGCCCGATAGCGACGCGCTTGCCGCCCGCTTGCAGCGCCTGCACGTGGGCGGTGACCGCCTCGAATACGTTCTTGTCGGGCTGGCTCCGCTCGGCGGAAAAATTCTTACCGGCATGCGCGGCGACGTCGACGGTGTTCGCGGTGCCTTCGGGCGCGGCGAATGGGGTCAGTTGTGCGAGCGCTGCGTGGTCCAGCCGCGCGCGCCATTCGTCTTCGGCAAGATAAAGCCGGTCGGGCGGCAACGGCTTATAGGGCGCACTGCTGCCGTCCTGATCGAGCGTCGACCGCCGTGCCTCGTAATAGTCGGCGATCTGCGCCAGCCGCTCGTGGGCGGCTTCTTCGGCCAGCGGCTCAAGAACGAGAGGCGTGCCGGCCACATAGTCGAACAGGGTTTCCATCAGCTTGTGGAACAGCGGCAGCCAATGCTCCATGCCGGCATAGCGGCGGCCCTCGGTGACCGCGGCGTATAGCATGTCATCGGGACCGGCGGCACCGAACGCCGCCACATAGCCGGTGCGAAACGCGCGGATCGTATCGCTCGTGAGCTGGAATTCGGCCATCGGCACGAGATCGAGCGCGCGCAGCTCGGCATTGGTGCGCTGCGTTTCCGGATCGAAACTGCGGATCGATTCCAGCGTGTCGCCGAAGAAATCGAGCCGCACCGGCTCGCCCATGCCGGGCGCGAACAGGTCAAGGATGCCGCCGCGCACCGCATAATCGCCGGGCTCCCGCACCGTCGAGGCGCGATTAAAGCCGTTGAGGTCGAGCCATTGGATGACGCCGTTCATCGACAACAGATTGCCGGGCGCCGCGGCGAGCGATTGCCGCGCCACGGCCTCGCGCGCCGGCACGCGCTGCAAGATGGCGTTGACGGTGGTGAGCAGCACCGCAGGCCGTGTGCGGGCCGTCACCCGCGCCAGCCGCGCCAGCGCCGTCATGCGCTGGGCGACCACAGCCGCGTGCGGCGATACCCGATCATAAGGCAGGCAGTCCCAGGCCGGGAATTCGAGGATCTCGGTATCGGGCGCGAAGAATGCGATGGCGCGATGGAGCATCGCCATGCGCGCCCCGTCGCGGCAGATCACGGCCGTGCTGACCGCCGGCGGCTTGTCCCCGGCGGCGACGGCGCGGGCAAGATCGGCGATCACCAGACCTTCGGCGCCATCGGCAACGCCGGTAAACAGCAGCGGCCGGCCGGAGGCCAGACGTTGTGCCGGGGTTGCTGCCTGTATCGCTCTCGTCACCGTCTGGCCTCCGCGGATTCATGGAACGCGATCAAGTCGCGCAGCACGGCGGTGTCGTAATCCGGCGGCACGGCCTCGCTGCCGACCACCCAGGCGTAAAGGCTCGCGTTCGGCACCTCGATCAACCGCTCGAAATCATCGAGCGCGCCATCATCGAGTTTTTCGATGTAGGCGTCGGCGAAGCGGCCGACGATGAGATCGGTTTCGCGCACGCCCCGACGCCAGGCGCGGAACAGAAGCCTGCGCCGCCGCACGTCCAACCCTTCGCTTGATCGTTCCGTCATGTGATGCTCAACGCCAAAAGCCCGGACGTGCCGGGCGCGGTGTATATAGAGGGCGACTTTGTGATTGTCATGGCCCGCGATGCGCCCGCCCCTCCTCAACCCGCTGTTCGCGACCATCTCGGCCTTGCCGGGCATCGGCCCGCGCTTGGAGAAGCTTTACGCGCGACTGCTCTCGCGCGAGGAGGACAAGCCGCGCATCATCGATCTTTTGTTCCATCTGCCGACCGGGTTTGTCGACCGGCGTAACCGGCCGAAGCTCTCCGAGGTGGTGCCCGATACCGTGGTGACGGTGGCGGTCACGGTCGAGGGGCATCGGCCACCGCCACCGAACCGGCCGCGCGCGCCCTACAACATCGACACCGCCGACGACACCAACACGCTGACCATCACCTATTTCAATGCGCGCCGCGACTATCTGGAAAAACTCTTTCCCGAAGGCGAGACCCGTTACGTCTCGGGTACGACCACGCTCTATGACGGCCACCTGCAGATGGTTCATCCCGACCGCGTGGTCGATGCGGCGGGCTTTGCCAAACTGCCGCTGATCGATCCGGTCTACCCGCTCACCGAAGGCCTGCACCCCAATCAGGTGCGCCGAGCGATCGACGCGGCGCTCGATCGCCTACCGAAAACCTTGCCCGAATGGCAGGACGCGGACTGGCTCAAGCGCAACGGCTTCGAGAGCTTTGCGCAAGCGCTGCGGCGCGTGCATCGGCCGCAGACGCCCGACGATCTCAAGCCGGAGAGCGCTGCTTGGTCTCGGCTTGCGTATGACGAACTCCTGGCCGGGCAGCTCGCGCTCACCCTTTTGCGCGCGCACCAGCGCACGCGCGCCGGACGCGGCACCGCCGCCGAGGGCCGATTGCGTGCGCGCATCGTCGCATCGCTGCCCTATTCGCTCACCCCGTCACAGCAGCAGGCGGTGACCGACATCGTCGCCGACCTGGCGCAGCCCGTCCGCATGCTGCGGCTCCTGCAAGGCGACGTCGGCTCCGGCAAGACCGTGGTGGCGCTGCTCGCCGCCGCCCACGTCATCGAAGCCGGCAGGCAGGCGGCCTTGATGGCGCCGACCGAGATTTTGGCGCGGCAGCACTTTTCGACGATCGCGCCGCTTGCGGAGAAAGCAGGCTTGCGGGTCGCCATCCTGACCGGCCGGGATCGCGGCCGCGAGCGCGATGACATCCTCGCGGCGCTGGCAGCGGGCCGTATCAATCTCATTGTCGGCACCCACGCGCTGTTTCAGGAAGACGTTGAGTTTGACGATCTGGCGCTCGCCATTGTCGACGAGCAACATCGCTTTGGCGTGCATCAGCGTCTGGCGCTCGCCCGCAAGGGCAACGCCGTCGATCTCCTGGTGCTGACCGCGACGCCGATCCCGCGCACGCTGGTGCTGACCTATTTCGGCGACATGGACGTCTCGGCATTGCGCGAGAAACCGGCGGGCCGGCAGAAGATCGATACCCGCACCATCCCGCTAGAGCGCCTCAACGAGGTCATCGAGGCGGTGGCGCGCGCGCTCGGCGAAGGCCGCCGCGTCTATTGGGTCTGCCCGCTGGTCGAAGAATCCGAGCTGGTCGATCTGGCGGCCGCCGAAGAACGATTTCGCGAACTGAAGCTTCGCTTCGGTGATCTGGCCGATCTCGTTCACGGCCAGATGCGCGGCCCCGACAAGGATCGAGCGATGGCGCGCTTCGCGTCGGGCGAGACGCGCCTCCTCGTGGCGACGACAGTGATCGAGGTTGGGGTCGACGTGCCCGAAGCGAGCGTCATGGTGATCGAGCACGCCGAACGGTTCGGGCTCGCACAGCTTCATCAGCTGCGCGGCCGAATCGGCCGTGGCGCCGAGCGCTCGACCTGCCTCCTGCTCTACAAGGGACCGCTTGGCGAGATGGCCAAAGCCCGGCTGGCGATCATGCGGGAAACCGACGACGGCTTCCGCATCGCCGAGGAAGATCTGCGTCTGCGCGGCGAAGGTGATCTGCTCGGCACGCGCCAAAGCGGCGTGCCGGGCTTTCGCGTCGCCCGCCTGGAACTGCACGGTCAACTCCTCAGCGCGGCGCGCGACGACGCCGCGCTGACGTTGGCGCGCGATCCCAAGCTGTCATCGCCGCGCGGCGAAGCGCTCCGCACCCTGCTCTATCTGTTCGCCCGCGACGAGGCGATCAGGCTGCTGGGCGCGGGCTAGGCGATCAGGCCGTGCGTGGCAGTGGCGGCGCCATGCCGGCGAGACGGTCTTCCCCGAATCGGTTTGGGCCGTCAGTGCCTTTGCCGCAGAACCAGATGATCAGGATGATGAAGCCGACCAACGGAATGAATATCAGCAAGAACCACCAGCCGCTGCGGTCCGTGTCGTGCAGTCGCCGCACCGCGATAGCCAAGCTGGGCAGGATCGTGGCGAGATCCCAAATCGTGCTGGTTACTTGAGCTCCGATCAGGTTGTCGATGATCAAGCAGACGACGCTGACGATCACCGTGAACAGCACCCAGTACCAGTACTCCGACCGGCACGCGCGGCCGGTGAAGTTCACGTAGTTGGAAAATCCAAGCTTGATCGAGTCGCTGAAGTTCATGGGAGCCCCCGAGCTCATTGCAATCGCGCGGAGGCTAGCAAACCGATGACGAGAAGGAAACTCACTTTCGGCTGCAAGAGAACGGAACGGGGAAAACCTTCGCGCCGGTGCGATGGGCGTGGCGTGACGCCTTATAATCCGCGCCGATGCTGCGCCGCACCACGCTAACGCTTCGTTCTGGTAATGAGGCGTTTATTTCGCGGGCGCGATCGGCGGGACCGTCGAGGCTCTTTGCCCGGCGCGCGCAGTCTCCGCAAGTGACGCTAAAGTATTATGCTGCTCGGCGCCCGGCTGGATGACGCCGGCCGAGATCAGAAGCTGCATCGCCGCCTCCACCGAGATGTCGAGATCGACCACATCGCGGCGCGGCACATAGAAGAAAAAGCCGGTGGTTGGATTCGGCGTGCATGGCAGGAAGGCCGAGACGTGCTCGGTCGCCGGCAGCCGTGCCGAAATGTCGGCGCTTGGCGATTGCGTGAGAAACACCAGCGACCACATGCCGGGCGCCGGAAACTCGACCAGGCCAACCTTGCGGAAGCTCGATCCGGAACTTGAGAACAGCGTCTGAAAAATCTGCCGCGCGGTGCGATAGATCGGGCGCACGATCGGGACGCGGTTGAGCAGGCTCTCGCCGAGTCCGACGAGCTTGCTGCCGACCAGGTTGGCGGTGAGGAAGCCGAGCAGGGTCAAGGCCACGAAGGCGATGATCAGGCCGAAGCCCGGAATATCGACCGGCAGATACGTCTCCGGCCGGTAGCGCACCGGAATGAACGGCCGGACCCAATTGTCCACCCAGGTGACGAACCACCAGATGAGCCAGAGGGTGATCGCAACCGGTCCGGCAACGATCAGTCCGGTCAAAAAATAATTGCGCAGCCGGCTGACAAAACCCGTTCTTGCGGCGGGCGGCTGCACCTTGTTCTGATCGGCTGAATTCACCATGGTTCCATTGTCAGCAGGGGAGCGCCGGCGCCGACAATATATATCATCGGGCCGCCACGTTCACTCCACGGTCACCGACTTCGCGAGATTACGCGGTTGATCGACATCGGTGCCGAGCAGCACTGCGGTGTGATAGGCGATCAGTTGCACCGGCACGGCATAGACGAGCGGCGAGACGGTCGCCGGCACGGCCGGCAGCGTCAGCGTAGCAAGCGGATCGCAGTTGGCGGCCGTAGCGGCGTCAGCCCCGGCGGCATCGGTCACCAGGATAAGTTTGCCGCCGCGTGCGGCGACTTCCTGCATATTGGAAACGGTCTTGTCGAAAACCTTGTCGTACGGCGCGATCACCACGACCGGCGTCGTTTCGCCGATCAGTGCGATAGGGCCATGCTTGAGTTCGCCGGCCGCATAGCCTTCGGCGTGGATGTAGGAAATTTCTTTCAGCTTGAGCGCGCCTTCGAGCGCGATCGGATAGCTGGTACCGCGGCCGAGATAGAGCACGTCTCGGCTCTTGGCGAGGTAGCGTGCGAGCTGTTCGATGTGCGGCTCGAGCGTCAGCGCTTCGGCGAGATGCCGCGGCACTTCGATCAGCGCGTGGACGAGGCGCTGCTCGTCCGTTGCCGACAGCACGCCACGCGCGCGTCCGGCCGCGATCGCGAGCGCCGCCAGCGCGGCCAGCTGACAGGTAAACGCCTTGGTCGAGGCGACGCCGATCTCCGGCCCCGCCAAGGTCGGCATCACGATGTCGCTTTCGCGCGCGATGGTCGAACTCGGCACGTTAACGACGGAAAGGACGTGTTGCTTGCGCTCGCGCGCGTAACGCAGCGAGGCGAGCGTATCCGCGGTCTCGCCCGATTGGGACACCAAGATCGCAAGATTGCCGGGCGACAGCGGCGCGTCGCGGTAGCGGAATTCGGAACCGATATCGACCTCGACCGGCAAGTGCGCAAACCGCTCAAACCAGTATTTGGCGACCATGCCCGCATAGTAGGCGGTACCGCAGGCCGCTATCGCGATGCGATCGAGTTTGTTGAAATCGAACGGCAGCGCCTTCGGCAGGGCAACGCGTTCGGCCGCCATGTCGAGATAATTGGACAGCGTGTGCCCGACAACTTCGGGCTGCTCGTGAATTTCCTTGGCCATGAAATGGCGGTGATTGCCCTTGTCGATGAGCATCACCGAGGCCTGCGATTTCAGCACGTCGCGGTGCACGACGGCGCCGCCGGCATCGTGGACCTCGGCGCCCTGCCGGGTGACGACCACCCAGTCGCCGTCCTCCAAATAGCTGACCGTGTCGGTGAATGGCGCGAGCGCAATCGCATCGGAGCCGACGAACATGGCGCCATCGCCAAAGCCAACGGCGAGCGGCGAGCCCTTGCGCGCGCCGATCAGAAGATTCTCTTCGCCGGCGAACAGAAAGGCGAGCGCAAACGCGCCACGCAAGCGCGGCAGTGAGCGCTTGACGGCCTCGACCGGCGAAGCGCCGCGCTTCATTTCCTCGGTAACAAGGTGCGCCACCACCTCGGTGTCCGTCTCGGTGGCGAACTTGGCGCCTTTGCCTTCCAATTCGCGCCGCAACTCGGCGAAATTCTCGATGATGCCGTTGTGCACCACCGCTAGTTTTTCGGTTGCGTGCGGATGGGCGTTATTCTCGGTCGGCCGGCCGTGCGTCGCCCAGCGCGTGTGACCGATTCCGATCGTACCGGTGAGCGGTTCGCGAAGAAGCCGCTGCTCCAGGTTCTTCAACTTGCCTTCGGCGCGCCGGCGCGTCAGCACGCCGTGTTCGAGCGTGGCGACGCCTGCGGAATCGTAACCGCGGTATTCAAGCCGACGGAGCGCGCTGACCAGCTGCGGCGCAACCGCTTCATTTCCGACGATTCCGACAATTCCGCACATCTCAAATAGGGCCCCTTCCGGGTGCAGCCGACAGGATCAGGTAAAGATCGTTACTCGTTCAGGCTGGCGCTATCGAATACCGACGACTGATTACTGCTTTCTGGATGTTAATGGTTAAAGTGGGGCCTCGGCTCTTGCCCAACCAAATAAGGTTGCGCCCCAAGCGGCCATCGGCATTTCGGCCGTCAATCGTGTGCATGCGCCTTCTTTTTGACGAGCGACTTCAGCGCGCGCAAGCGCGATGCCCAGCCTTCCTTAATGACCTGGCGGCCGCGCCCCAAGGCCAGCGCGTCTGCCGGCACATCGGCCGTGATCACCGACCCAGAGCCCACATAGGCATTGTCGCCAATCGCGACAGGCGCAACCAGCGCCGAGTTGGAGCCGATAAAGGCATTTTTGCCGATCTCGGTGCGGTGTTTGGTGTCGCCGTCGTAATTGCAGGTGATGGTGCCGGCGCCGATGTTGGCGCCGTCGCCGACCGAGGCGTCCCCGATATAGCTCAAGTGATTGGCTTTGGCGCCCGCCCCAAACGTCGCTTCCTTGACCTCGACGAAATTGCCGATGCGCGCGCCTTCACCAAGCTTGGCCCCCGGGCGCAGCCGCGCAAACGGCCCGACCGACACCGCCTTGCCCACATGGGCGCCGGCAAGATGGGAGAACGCGTGAATCACGGCACCGTCCTCGACAACCACCTTCTCGCCGAACACCACGAAAGGCTCGACAACGACGTCCTTGCCAAATCGGGTGTCGGTCGAAAGAAATACGGTCTCGGGCGCGACCAGCGTGACGCCGGCATCGAGCGCTGCCTTGCGCAGACGCTGCTGGGCGACCGCTTCGGCTTCCGCCAATTCTTTCTTGGTGTTGATGCCGCGCACGTCATCCTCCTCGACTTCGACTGCGACGGCGCCAAGCTTCATGCCGCGCGCGATCGCGACCGCATCGGTCAGATAGAACTCGCCCTTCTTATTTTCATCGCCGATCTGCTCCAGGATCGACAATGCGGTACTGCCGGCGAACGCCATGATACCGCCGTTGCAGAGGCCGATCCTGCGTTCGGCGTCGCTGGCATCGGCTTGTTCACGGATGGCGACGAGCTGATCGCCTTCGATGATCAGCCGGCCGTAGCCGGTCGGATCGGTCGGCCGAAAGGCCGCGACCACCATGGCCGCGCCGGCGGCGAGCGGCGCCCGCAACCGCCGCAGCGTTGCCGGATCGATCAGCGGCGTGTCGCCGTAAAGAATGACGATATCATCCGTGCCCTGCTTGATCGCGGCACTGGCCGTGAGCACGGCGTGAGCGGTTCCCCGTCGCTCCCGCTGGACGAAAACGGCGGCATCCGGCGCGATCTTATGAGCCTCGGCCGCGACAGCGTCCTGGTCGGGACCGATCACGATCGCCGTCGACGTAGCGCCGAACTCGGCCACCGCGGCGAGTACGTGGCCGACCAGCGATCGCCCGGCGATCGCGTGGAGGACCTTGGGGCGGGCCGAGCGCATCCGCGTGCCCTCGCCGGCCGCAAGGACGATCGCCAAGCAATTCCGTGGCTCCATCGCCAAAAACCTCCGGGGCGCTCTCTTACCCGAGCCGCCCGGCCATCGAAAGCGGCCGCTGTCTCGATGGCAAATAGGTTCAGGCGATGACGCCTGCCAGCGAGCGAGAAAACAGCCGTGAGAATCCGAAATCTGCTACGTTTTAGCATTGATTCGCTTGGCGAAAACGTTCGCCGCGAACCGCGGAGCAGCCGCGTCGTGGTTAAGAAGCAAGCCGCATTGCCATCCGCGCGGGCTGCGCCCAAGCAGCGGTCGGCCGCGAAGGTTTTCACCATGCGGCACCTATGGCGGATGACGCTGTGGGCTGCTACGGCCGCCTGCGCGCTCCTTATCGCGGTGTTGGCTGGCCGGAGCGATGCCGGCACCGAGCGGATCGCATCTGTCTTCTCGTCGGGGCACCGGCACGCGCGCCTTTCGGCAGCGCAGCCCCCTTTCGATGCGCAGGCGGAAACCCGTCGGCTCGCCGACGCGGTTCACGACCTCGGGGCGGAGAACGCACGGCTGCGGACCAGACTCGCCGCAATCGAGCAGAATATGAATGACATCACCGGCTCGGTCGAAAAGCAGATTGCCGCCATCAAGACTGCGGCCGCCGGTCCGTGGCCGGCCGATGCCAAACCGGAACCCATCACTGCGGCCGACATCGCATCCATCATGGCGCCGGCAGCGGGACTCGACACGCCGGTGCCTTCACCGCCGCAAACTTCGCCCGCATCGCCCACGCCATCAGAACCCCAGGCCTCAGAACCCCAGGCCTTAGAACGCCAGGCCTCGATCGACCGGCCTCCGATAGCTCCGCCTCCCGAAAAGCCGCACGAGTATGGGGT
>DASZWK010000310.1:0-15897 GCA_035546235.1 Xanthobacteraceae bacterium
CCCGACTCTGGTCGAACCCAATGCCTTTGACCCGCCACCACCGCCGCCGGCAGCGCCTCCCGAGCCGGCGCCGGTCCCGCCGACCCATGGCGCCGGCGACGACGTTGCTCCGGACATTCTCGAGCTGACGGAGTCGATGACGGCAGCGGTCCCGGAGTCGAGCGCGCCCAGCCCAGAGATGGAAGCGCCACCGGCAGCGCAATTCCGTACCATCGATGGCAGCTCCGACATCAGCTTCGATGATGCACCATCACCACCGCCGCGCGCGCTTCGGGATTTGCAGCCTCAATTGCTGTCGCGCGAAACCAGCTCTGCCGTCGATTCCGCCTTCAATACGCTGGCTCAGACCGTCCTGGTACAGAATGCGCGCACGCTTGAAGATCTCGTGCGCGAAATGCTCCGGCCGATGCTCAAGAGCTGGCTCGACGAGAACCTCCCTGGGATGGTCGAGCGCCTGGTGCGCGCGGAGATCGAGCGCGTGGCGCGAGGGCGATAGTCCGCGCCCCGCTCGTGAACTTGAGATCGTCAGGCTGGGATGCGCGTTCGCAGGCGCAGAAGCATCATCATGAGCCTTTGAGGGCTGCAGCCAGCCGCAAAGCCTGATCTGACAGCATCGCTGGGTCTTCCTTGACGCTCGCCGGCGGCTTGAGCGGCACGCCGTTTATGCGGGGGATGACGTGAATATGCAGGTGAAACACCACTTGCCCGCCGGCCGGCTCATTGAATTGCTGAATAGTGAGGCCATCGGCTGCGAACACGGTCACCGCTGCTCGCGCAATTTTTTGCGCCACTTTGACCAGATGCGCGAGGTCGTCGGGCGCAATATCGAGAAACGTCCGGGCAGGGGATTTGGGAATGACCAGCGTGTGCCCCGGTGCGCGCGGCATGATGTCGAGAAACGCGAAGGACTTGTCGTCTTCGAAAACCTTGTGCGCCGGCAACTCGCCACGCAGGATTTTGGCAAAGATGTTGTTCGTATCGTAGTTCGCCATGATGCCCTCCGCGCAGTCCGCGCGCCGTCGCTATTGCGGATCGATCACCAAATCTTTGCGATAAGGCGCCGTGGCGGCAAGCTCTGCGCCGACGGCCGCCACGTAGGCGCGCTCCCGCACCAGGTAATCGGCGATCGCCCGCCTTAGCCCGGGATCAGCGATGTAATGCGCCGAATAGGTGGTCCTCGGCATATAGCCGCGCGAGATCTTGTGCTCACCCTGGGCGCCCGCTTCGACAAACGGAAGCTTGTGCGCGATCGCGAAGTCGATGGCCTGATAGTAACACAGCTCGAAATGCAGAAACGGATGGTGCTCGATCGCACCCCAGTGGCGACCGAACAGGGTATGCGAGCCGATGAAATTGATGGCGCCGGCGATCCAGCGGCCGGCGCGCTTGGCCATGACCAGGAGGATGCGGTCGGCCATCTTCTCGCCGGCCAGCGAATAGAATTCACGCGTCAGATAGGGGCGGCCCCATTTGCGCGATCCGGTCTCCATGTAGAAAGTAAAGAACGCATCCCAAACGTCCTCGGTGAGATCGCTGCCAGTGAGCCAGTGTACGCTGATACCGTTTGCCAGCGCGTCCTGCCGCTCGCGGCGCAGCGTTTTGCGCTTGCGCGATGACAGGGCGGCGAGAAAGTCGTCGAACGTGCCGTAGTCAGCGTTCTGCCAATGAAACTGCTGATCGTTGCGCTGCAGGAATCCAAATTCGCCCAGCGCACGGAATTCCGATTCGATCGCAAACGTGACATGGACGCCGGACGCATCGTCATGCCGGCACAATTCAAGCAGGCCCCGGGTCAGCGCCTGGCGTAGCGCCGTTGCCTGCGGCCCGGGCCGAACCAAAAGCCGCCGTCCGGTCGCTGGTGTAAAGGGAACGGCGACTTGGAGCTTCGGATAATAGCTGCCGCCGGCCCGCTCATAGGCCTCGGCCCAGCCGCGATCGAATACGTATTCGCCGCGCGAATGGCTCTTGATGTAGCAGGGCGCTGCGGCCTGGAGCGTGCCGTTGCGGTCCGTCACCAAGAGGTGCTGGACCAGCCAGCCGCTTCGCCCACCGACTGATTTCGACTCTTCGAGGGCCGACAAAAAATCGTGAGAAATAAAAGGGTTATAGACATGTTCTTGGAGTGGATCGTCAGCAGGGGCGTCGGCCGCCAAGCGCAGTCCATTCGGATTGGCGCAGGCGTCCCACGCCGTCCTGTCGGCGCCGGCGATGCTATTGATGGCCGTAACGCGCAGTTCATCGGCCGCGTCCTGTTCTTTCCGTGATGCTTTCGGCATCGCTTTGTTCGCCGTCTCGGTCATGGCCGAAAACCTTCAAAAATCATCTGGTCGGCGAAGCGGTAGGCAGTCCGCCGCTCAGCCTCTGTCCGCACCGCCCAGGTCAACAGCGGCAAGCCAAAAATATGCCGCGCAGCCAGCGGCGCCAAAGCCGGCAGATCGGCAACCCCATAGGCCACAAAATGTGGCCGCGCCGTCAAGGCCGTGACGAGATATCCCATGCCGTGGCGCATCCAGGGTGGCATCAGATCCCAATATGGATGCGGCCTGTATTTGGCTGCAACGATGCCGCAAACAAGCTGCGGGGACTTTTGCCGCAACCATGCGAGCTGGCGCGGATCGAACGACATTGGCGCGACCGGTCCGGGATCGGGACCGAGCACAGCCGCGACACGGGCCGGCAGGCGGCCATCGCCGTCGAAGCGGCTTTTCAGCTCCACCAGCATGGTGACGCGGCCGCCGACGAGGTCGCACAGGTCGCCCAAGGTCATCATGTGCTCGGAGCTGCCACGAAACGCAATGCGCTTGAGTTCCGCGGCAGTGTAGGTGTCGAGCCGGCCACTGCCTTCGGTCAGGCGGCCGAGGACGTCGTCATGGTGGACCATGGCCTCGCCGTCGCTCGAAAGCTGGACATCGACTTCGATGCCATAGTTGGCGTCGAGCGCTGCGCGCACAGCGCCCGAGGTATTTTCGATCAGGCCGCGCGCAGCGTCGTGGAGCCCGCGGTGGGCGATAGGGCGGGCGATCAGCCAATCGAGCGAGTTCGGCACGTTCAGGACACTTCGAACGTGCCCTCGACCTCCACCGCGGCATCGGCTGGCAGCACCGCGACGCCAACGGTGGTGCGTGCGTGTCGTCCCTTGTCGCCGAACGCCGCTACCATCAGATCGGAGGCGCCATTCATGACTTTCGGCCCGTCGAGGAAGTCGGGCGCGGAGTTGATGAAGCCGCCTAGCCGCACCACCCGCACGACCTTGTCGAGATCGCCGAGCGCGGCTTTGACCTGTGCCAGGAGATTGACCGCGCAGGCGCGCGCGGCCCTTTGTCCGCTTTCGATCGAGACGCCGCCACCCAGTTTCCCGGTGGCCGCAAGCTTGCCGTCGCCGTCAAAGCAAAGCTGTCCGGACACGATGAGCATGTTTCCGGTGCGCACGAACGGGACGTAATTGGCGACCGGCGCCGGCGCGGATTTCAGGGTTACGCCGAGTTCACGCAATTTGCCTTCAATTACACCGGCCATGTTTGCCCTCCAACGGTCCGGTCGCGCCCGGACATCTGGGTTATTTGGCCGATCGGACCAGCGGGGCGCAAGTGGCGCTTGCCCGCTGGGCACCATTGGCTGGTGGAACGGTCCCTATCTTCGCCGCAATTTAGGCGACCAAAAGCGTTGAAGCGTGCAATAAGCGGCGGACCGGGCGGGTTTATTGGCGAGGTGGTGGAGCCTTGCGATGAGGCGAGAGCGACTTGTGACTTTTGATGAGGCGAGCGACTTGTGACTTTTAATGACATGAAGCGAGCCGCCGGCGCTATTTTCACCTGCGCATTGATTGTCGGCATGTTTTCCGATGCGGCATCCGCCCAAGCCGAGTCGGACCGACCCCTCGTGCTGGTACCGCATCGGGCGATCTACGATCTGTCGCTCAAAGCGACCCGCGGTAACTCGTCGATCGCCGCCGTTCGCGGGCGAATTCTCTACGATTTCAGCGGCAGCGCCTGTGACGGCTATTCGCTGACATTCCGCCAAGTCTCAGAGCTCGACAGCAGCGAGGGCAAGGAATCGATCAGCGATTTGCGTTCGACGACTTGGGAGGGCGCCGATGCCAAGCGCTTCAAGTTCACGACCCAGAATTTCGTCGATGGTAATCTCGTCAACGCCGTGGATGGCCATGCCGATCACGGCGGCAAGGTCACCGCCATCGATCTGCACCGACCCGATCACAAGTCGCTCGATCTCGATGGCAGCCTGGTTTTTCCGACTGAACATATGGTGAGGGCGATCGAGGCGGCGCGCACCGGCAAGACCATCCTTTCATTTCCGGTCTACGACGGCTCGGAGAACGGCGAGAAGGTGTTCAATACGCTCACCGTGATCGGTAAGAAGATCGCGCCCGGGGAACGCAACCATGACGACGCCGCAGCGCACGAAGCCAAACTCGCCGATGTGCCGCGCTGGCCGGTGACGATCAGCTATTTTGCCAAGGACAAGAGCGGTCCAACAGGCGAGCAGAAGCCTGATTATGCGATCGGTTTCGAACTCTACGACAACGGCATCTCGCGGGCGCTGACGCTCGACTACAACGATTTCATCGTCAGCGGGAAATTGGTGTCGCTCGATATCAAGACGCCAAAGCCCTGCAAGTGAGGGGCTCTGTCATCAGCAGTCTTCCCGCTGATCGAACGCCAGTCCCCTGATCACGGCGTCGTCGCCGAAGCGGGCACGCACCCGATCGACGGCGTGCTCGGCCTCGGCAGCGCGGCCATCGACCAGATCGGCGGGGTCCGCTTCATTCGCGGAAGCAAGCGCGCTTAAGCCTACGCCGAGCAGGCGATAGCGCGTGCCATCGGCCTCGCGCCGCAAAAGGTCGCGCGCCGCGGCAAAGATGCGGCCGGCAAGTTGCGTCGGCGAGGGGAGCGAGCGGGCGCGTGTGCGAATACGAAAATCCGCGGTTTTGAGCTTCAAGGTCACGGTCGCGCCCGCAAGCTCCTTGGCCTTGAGCCGGGCCGAGACCTCTTCGCTCTGATTCCAGAGGATGCGTTCGAGCGCGCGAAAGTCGGAAATGTCGTGCGCGAACGTGGTCTCCGACGACACGCTCTTGGTTTCCCGGTCGGCGCTGACGGTGCGCTCGTCAATGCCGCGCGCGAGGCGGGCGAGCCGGCGCCCCTCCTCGCCATAGCGGCGCATCAGCTCGACCTCGCTCGCGCGCTGCAGATCGGCGATGCGGGGAAAGCCGTCTTGCGCCAGCCGATCGGCACTGACCTTGCCGACGCCGAAGATGAAGCTGACCGGCTTGGGCGCGAGGAAAGCTTGGGCTTCGCCGGCGCCTAGAACCGCGAAGCCGCGTGGCTTGTCCAAATCCGAAGCGATCTTGGCGAGGAACTTGTTGGCGGCGAGTCCGATGGAAACCGTGATGCCAATGGATTTTTCGACGTCGACCGCGAAGCGCGCGAGCGCCTTCGCGGCCGTCATGCGGTGCAGTCGCCCGGTGCCCGACAAATCGAGAAAGGCCTCGTCGATCGAGAGTGGTTCCACCAGCGGCGTCAAGGCACGCATCATGCCGCGGACTTCGCGGCCGACGCGTGCGTATTTTTCCATATCGGGCCGAATCACCTTGGCATGCGGACAGCGTCGCAACGCCTCGAACATCGGCATCGCCGATCTCACGCCAAAAGTGCGCGCCACATAGCAGGCGGCGGCGACGACCCCGCGCTTACCGCCGCCGACAATCACCGGTTCGGCGGCAAGCGCCGGATCGTCGCGTTTCTCGATGGTGGCGTAAAACGCGTCGCAATCGACGTGGGCGATCGAAAGCGTATCGAGTTCAGCGTGGCGCAACAGGCGGGGCGAGCCGCAGCCCGGGCAACGCGCTGCTGCGGATGGGGGAATGTCGGTAAGACAGTCGCGGCAGAAGCCCACGGCACCAGCCCAAGCCCCACTTTAGGGTATATCGCGTTCCCATTGACCGCCGAGCGCGCTCGCCGCCCGCGCTACGGCGGCCGGGTTAATGCCGGCGCTTTCGGCGAAGGCGACCAGCAACTTCTCGTCGGCAAGCATATGCTCCAGTACGCCGGCGAGAAAGCCGGGCTCGCGCGAAGCGGTGCGAATCTGCCCCGCAGGAATACCGCTTATGTCGAGAAAGCGGGCAAGTGCATGCGGGTCCTCGGCGATGAAGGCAAGCGCCTGAATCGCCAGCATTTCCGCAGCTTTTCGCGCCGGCCGCGCCCGCGCGTTATGGGGTTCCATTTGCGTTTCCGTAATATATCGGGACTAGCTTTCCGGCGGCTGGGTGGCAGCGCCCTTGCCGCGGCAGGGATTGGCCGAGGCAGGCGAAGGATCGGGGATGTCCAAGACGGTTCTGATTGTGGAGGATAACGAGCTCAATATGAAGCTCTTCCACGATCTGTTGGAGGCGCACGGCTACAGGACGGTCGGCACGCGCAACGGTATCGAGGCTCTCGATCTGGCCCGCGAACACCGGCCGGATCTGATCTTGATGGACATCCAGCTGCCGGAAGTGTCCGGACTTGAAGTGACGAAATGGCTGAAGGACGATGCCGACCTTAAACGCATTCCAGTGGTTGCCGTTACCGCCTTTGCCATGAAGGGCGACGAAGAGCGCATCCGCGAGGGCGGCTGCGAAGCTTACCTGTCGAAGCCTATATCGGTGGGCAAGTTCATCGAGACCGTCCGTCACTTTCTTGGAAATCCGTGAAGGACTTGCGGAAGGAATTGCAATGACCGCCCGCGTTCTCGTCGTTGACGACATTCCGGCCAACGTCAAGCTGCTCGAGGCGCGGCTCTCGGCCGAATATTTTGATGTCCTCACGGCGATGAGCGGCAAGGAGGCACTGGCGATCTGCGAGCGGGCCGAGTGCGATCTCGTACTGCTCGACGTCATGATGCCGGACATGGACGGCTTCGAAGTGTGCCGCCGGCTCAAGACCAACCCGGCCACTCATCACATTCCGGTCGTCATGGTGACGGCACTCGACCAGCCGTCGGATCGCGTGCGTGGATTGGAAGCCGGCGCCGACGACTTTCTGACAAAGCCCATTCCCGATCTGGCGCTGATTGCACGCGTGCGCTCGCTGTCACGGTTGAAAATGGTCACCGACGAGCTGCGCATGCGGGCGCTGACGTCGCGCGATATCGGCATCGAATCGCCGGAGCGCGAGGCGGTTGCGGACACCGGCCGCGGCGGCCGCGTGCTCATCGTCGACGATCGGGCGGCGTCGCACGAGCGTATAGCCGCGGTCCTCGCAAAGGAGCACACCGTCGAGGTCGAAACCGATCCGAGCGAGGCACTGTTTCGCGCCGCCGAGGGCAACTACGACCTGCTCATCGTTTCGCTTGACTTGACGAATTTCGACGCACTGCGGCTATGCAGTCAGGTGCGCTCGCTCGACCGCACCCGCAATGTGCCCATCCTCGCCGTAACCGAGCCCGACAACAGCGCGCGCATGCTGCGGGGTCTGGAAATCGGCGTGAACGATTACCTGATGCGCCCGATCGACAAGAACGAATTGCTGGCCCGCGCGCGCAGCCAGGTTCGCAAGCGCCGCTATGCCGAGCGGCTGCGCGACAACGTGCAAATGTCGATCGAGATGGCGATCACCGATGCGCTGACCGGCCTGTTCAACCGGCGCTACATGGAGAGCCACCTCGGTACCCTGATCGAACAGGCCATCGTCCGCGGCAAGCCTTTGACCGCATTGGTGATCGACATCGATTATTTCAAATCGATCAACGACACGCATGGCCACGATGCCGGCGACGATGTGCTGCGTGAGTTTGCCTTGCGCATTAAGCGCTCGATCCGCGGCATCGATCTCGCTTGCCGCTGCGGCGGCGAGGAGTTCGTCATCGTCATGCCCGAGACCGACATGGCGGTGGCCGCCATGGTGGCGGAGCGGCTGCGTCGGCGCATCGCGGCCGACCCCTTTGTCATTCAGCAGGGCGCGGGCAGCGTGCCGGTGACGATCTCAATCGGCATTGCCGCGTTGCGGGGCAAGGACGACAGTGCGGCGGCATTGGTCAAGCGGGCCGATCAGGCGCTCTATCGGGCCAAGCGTGATGGTCGCAACCGCGTGGTGCCTGACGCCGCGTGAACTGCCAGGGGTTTGCGCCCGCAAGCGCCCCACGCCGTACTGGCGGCGGCCGAAAAACCTTATTCTGTTTATAGTTAGTGTTATACGTTAATCACAATTATTGTGGTTATCCCCGAATCACTCATTGGGGCGAAATTTTGACCGTTGATTTCTCCACAGGTTGCGGTAGCATTTTGTCGACCAGCCGACATAGCCGCAAAACGAGGCACCTGCGGCCCTGACACGACAGCCCGGCAGTCTTTCGAATTTGCTTCGATAACCCTACGGGGTGCTCAGGTCCGCCGCATCTCCTGGGTCCGTGGGGTTCGGCCGGCACGGGAGCGGTGCGAGTGGCCTCCTCATAACACCGTTTCCGGCCGGCCACCTTTTTCCTACCCTTGGTCCGAAATGGGAAGGGCGCCCGTTGGGCGCCCTGTTCATAACATTTTCGAACAGTTATTTGATTTTGCCTTCCCGGAACTCGACGTGCTTTTTCGCGACCGGATCGTATTTCTTCTTGACCAGTTTGTCGGTCATGGTGCGCGAGTTCTTGCGCGTCACGTAATAAAAGCCGGTATCGGCACTGGAAACCAGTTTGACTTTGATGCTGGCGGCTTTGGCCATGGCAAAGGTCCTCTAAAATCAGTGAGCTTGTTGGGGGCAAACTAGTCCCGGCCCCGCGATTGTCAAGAAATCCGGCATTCGGGCGCCGGGCCGGCCTCAGAGCGTCTCGCGCACGAAGCGTTTGTGCAGCATCCGGTAGAGCGGAACCGGCTGATCGTTGTTCATGTCCGCCGCGATACGATCCTGCAGCTCTTCGAGCACGACCGCGGTAATCCCGGGCATATCGAGAGTGCGCGCCTCATTGATCGGCAGCCAAACGAGCTCGACGAGTTCGGCGTCAGGCCCGACCAAGCCTTCGGCGCGGTGCGCGATTGCCGTGACGTCGGCGGCGAAGAAGCGGCTATCGAAGCGCAACGGCCGTTTTGGCGGCGTAATGGCGCGCGCGATAAAATGCACGGCGCTGAGATCCGGCAGGACGCCGGCCTTGGCGAAGGCTTCCCAGGCCCCGGGCGGTGTTTCTATGGCCCGATCGGTGCGTACGCCGAGCATCAGCCCGGTTTCCTCGTAGGTCTCACGCACCGCGGCGAGCGCAATACCCGCCGCCTTCGCCGCGCTCGGGCGGCGCACCCGCCGCATCAGCCGCGCGACATGACGCTCCCGCAACGGCGCGAAGGTGCTCATCTGCCGGTCGGTCGGCTCAATTCGGCCGCCCGGGAAGACGAATTTTCCAGGCATGAAGCGATGGCGCAAGTGCCTTCGCCCGAGCAGCACCTTCGGCACGGCATGCGCACGATCGATCAGAATGAGCGTCGCCGAATCCCGGGGCTTCAGATTTGGAAATGTCTGGTCGCGAATGGTGCGCGTGAGCCGCTCGGCCCGATCTGCCGCGACACCCGCGTCGACCATTGGATCACTCATTCCTTCAGCTCCAATTCAGCGGCGGCGGCCATGGCGCGCCGGCGCGGCGGACTTCCGCTGCTTGGGCGGCTTTTGTCCAGCCCTCGGCACAGCGCTTGACGCATGACGCACAAGCCGGAAACGCAGCGCACCCGCAACCGGGGCAGCCTCGACCAGTTCGACCGTGACCGGATCGCCGAGCCTGTGGGTTTGCGAATTGCCGACGAAGGCGCGGCCCGTCTCGTTAAAGCGAAAGTACTCGTCGCCGATATAGCGCGCAGGGATAAAGCCGTCGGCGCCAGTCTCATCCAGTTCGACGAAAAGGCCCGCACGGGTGACGCCTGAAATGTGGCCGTCGAACACGGCACCGACCCGATCGGCCAGAAAATGCGCAATCAGCCGGTCGGCCGTCTCGCGCTCGGCCTTCATGGCTCGGCGTTCGGTGACCGAAATATTGGCGGCGATTTCGCCCAGCGCACGCGCATCGCTGTCGTCGGTAAGCCCATCCGAGCCGAGCTTTTGTGCTCGGATCAGCGCACGATGCACGATCAGATCGGCGTAACGGCGGATCGGCGATGTGAAGTGCGCATAGCGGCGCAGGTTAAGTCCGAAATGGCCGAAATTCTCGGCCGAATACTCCGCTTGCGCCTGGCTGCGCAGCACCACCTCGTTGACCAGCCGTTCGACGTCGCGGCCTTTGACGCGCGCGAGGATGCGATTGAAGGCATCCGGCCGCAGCGCGCCGCCCTTGGGCAGTGAAATATCGAGCGTGGTGAGGAATTCACGGAGCGCATTGATCTTTTCCGGGCTCGGGTCGTCGTGCACCCGATAGATCAGCGGCACGTGGGCGCGCTCGCAGGTTTCCGCAGCGGCGACGTTGGCGAGGATCATGAACTCTTCGATCAGCCGATGCGCTTCGAGCCGCTGCGGCACGATCACCCGGTCGACGGTGCCGTCGGACTTGAGCACGATCTTGCGCTCGGGAATTTCCAGATCGAGCGGGTCGCGCTCGTCGCGAGCATGGCGCACGGCCCGGTAGGCGTCGTAAAGCGGGGCGAGCACCGGCTCGACGATAGGCTCGACCTCCTCGTCGGGCCGGCCGGTAACCGCAAGCTGGGCCTGCTCGTAGTGCAGCCGCGCCGCTGAGCGGATCAGCACGCGGTGGAAGGTGTGCGAGCGCTTGCGGCCATCGGCGCCGATGATCATGCGTACTGCGAGAGCTGGACGATCCTCGTGCGGCCGCAGCGAGCAAAGCTCGTTGGAGATACGCTCCGGCAGCATGGGAACGACCCGGTCGGGGAAATAGACCGAGTTGCCGCGCTCGGCTGCCGTGCGGTCGAGCGCCGAACCCGCGCGCACATAATGTGCGACGTCGGCAATGGCGACTGTGACAATGTGGCCACCCTGATTGCGCGGATCGGTGTCGGGCACCGCATGAACCGCGTCGTCATGATCCTTGGCGTCGGGTGGATCGATGGTGACGAAGGGGATTTTGCGCCAGTCCTCGCGTCCGGCATGCGTAACCGGCCGCGCCGCCTCGGCCTCCGCCAAAGCCGCACGGGAAAAAGTGTGCGGGATGCCATGAGCGTGAATCGCGATCAGGCTGACGGCGTGCTCGCTCTTGATCGAGCCGAGCCGCTCGACCACGGAGCCGGTGGGCAAGCCCACGCCGCGGTGACGGGCGACCTCGACCGCAACAAGATCGCCGTCGACGGCTGAAGCCGTGGCACCGGCCGGAATGGTGAGTTCGCGTCCGAGCTGCTTCTTGTCGACCGGCACAAGCCGACCGCCACCGTTCGGCAAGCCGCGAAAGATTCCGAGCACACGATGTTTGGCGCGGTCGATGAGCTTGATGACCCGGCCGCTTGTTTCCTGATCGTCGGATCGCTCGATCCGTATCAGTGCGCGATCGCCAATGCCGGCGGCTTCGCCGGGCCGCGCCCGGCGCGGCCTTATGACATGAATGACTGGCGCTTCGCCGTGGGCCTGTTCGTCCCATTCCGTCGGCCGCGCCAGAAACTCGCCGTCACTGTCGCGGCCCGTAATGTCGGCGAGCACGACCGGCGGCAGGGTGCCGGCGCCGTGCAGCCGTTTGCGCCGGCGGTCGATGTGGCCCTCGTCGGCAAGCTCGCGCAGCATGCGATTGAGAGCCGCGCGGTCGGCATTCTTGGCGCCAAAGGCGCGCGCGATTTCGCCCGCGCTGACTTGGCCGCTGCGCTCGCGGATAAAAGCGAGAAGCTCCGCGCGCGAGGGGAGGGTGGTGCGTGTCATCGGCCAGTCATCGGCCGCATCCTTGGCGGGGAGCTATTCGGCGGCTTCCGTCGGCGGCTTGCGTTTGGATTTCGGCGTTGCCGCCCGCTTGGCGGTTTTGGCGGCAGGGCGAGGCGCAGGGGACCTTGCTTCCGCAGTGTTCTTCGGCCGTGTTCCGGCACGTTTGGCAGCGCGCGGCCGCGCTCGCGGCGCCGGCGCTCCGCGCTCGGCTCTGGCGTCGAGCAGTGCGACGGCCTCCTCAAGCGTGACGGTCTCCGGGGTCTTGTCGCGCGGCAGCGTGGCATTCACGCCAGCGTGGCTCACGTAGGGACCGTAGCGGCCGTTCTTGGCGACGATAGGCCCACCCTTGGCCGGATGGTCGCCAAGCGGGCGGCCCGGATCGGCGCCGAAACGGCGGCGCGGGCCCTTCGCGATTTTCTCCGCGATCAGCGTCACCGCGCGATTGAGGCCGATCGTGAAAACTTCGTCGCCGGTTTCCAGGCTGGCGTAAGTCTTGCCATGCTGGACGTAAGGTCCGAACCGGCCGACGCCGGCCCGGATCGGCTCGCCATCTTCGGGATGGCGGCCCACCTCGCGCGGCAACGACAATAATTTTAACGCGACTTCGAGCGTCACCTCGTCGGGTACCATGTCCTTGCGCAGGCTGGCGCGCTTCGGCTTTTCGCCGTCAACGGCTTCGCCACGCTGCACATAGGGGCCGAAACGGCCGCCGCGCAGTGTGACTTCGAGACCTGTTTCCGGGTCCTCGCCAAGTTTTTTGGTGCCGATTTCGGCCGAACCGTCGCCTGAGGTCGACAGCGGGCGCGTATAACGGCACTCGGGGTAGTTCGAGCAACCGATGAACGCGCCGAACTTGGAGAGCTTGAGCGTGAGGCGCCCGCCACCGCAGGTCGGGCACTGGCGTGGGTCGGTACCGTCGGCGCGCGGCGGGAACAGGTGCGGCGCCAACAGCGCATCGAGCGCGTCGATAACCTGCGAGATTTTCAAGTCCTTGATGTCATCGACCGTGCCGATGAAATCGCGCCAGAAGTCCTTGAGCACCTCGCGCCAGGCGATCTCGTTGTTGGAAATAAGATCGAGCTTCTCCTCGAGACCGGCGGTAAAGTCGTACTCGACGTATTTGGCAAAGAAGCTTTCCAGGAACGCAACGACGATGCGGCCGCGGTCCTCCGGATAGAGCCTGCGTTTGTCGAGGCGAACGTATTTGCGGTCTTTGAGAAGTTGCAAAATCGACGCATAGGTCGACGGCCGGCCAATGCCAAGTTCTTCCAGGCGCTTGACCAGGGAAGCTTCCGAGTAGCGCGGCGGCGGTTCGGTAAAATGCTGATCGGCCGCGATCGAGCGCTTGGTCAAGTGTTCGCCGGCGCTCATTTCCGGCAGTCGGCGCGATTCCTCGTCGGCGGAATCCTCGTCCTGGCTTTCCTGATAGAGCGTGAGGAAGCCGTCGAACTTCACCACGGTACCGGTGGCGCGCAGGTCGAGCAGGCGGCCCGCGACTTTCGCGGTGACTTCGACCGTGGTGCGTTCGAGTTCGGCCGACTCCATTTGGCTCGCGACAGCACGCAGCCAGATCAATTCGTAGAGTCTCGCCTGATCGGCATCGAGATAGCGCTTGGTATCCTTCGGACGGCGGCCAAGGTCGGTGGGGCGGATGGCCTCGTGGGCCTCCTGCGCATTCTTCGCCTTGG
The DNA here is from genome assembly GCA_035546235.1 of Xanthobacteraceae bacterium. Taxonomy (GTDB): domain Bacteria; phylum Pseudomonadota; class Alphaproteobacteria; order Rhizobiales; family Xanthobacteraceae; genus BOG-931. The sequence continues at coordinate 13,502 of DASZWK010000310.1, forward strand.
TCTCATAGCGGCGTGGCGAGGACGGTACGTAGCGCGCGCCATAATCAGCCTCGATCACACTGCGTACGGCACGGATTGCTTCATCGACAATCTGCACGCCGTCGGTCCGCATATAGGTGATCAGGCCGACCGTCTCGCCGCCGATATCGACGCCTTCGTAGAGCCGCTGCGCGACCCTCATGGTGTGCGCTGGGGCGAAACCGAGCTTGCGGCTTGCCTCCTGCTGGAGCGTCGAGGTGGTGAATGGCGGTTGCGGATGGCGCTTGACCGGCTTGGCTTCAACCGAAGCAACCGAGAACGCGGCCGTCTCCAGCGCGCGCTTGAACGCTTCCGCCTCGGCGCCTGAGCCGATGTCGAGACGTTGCAGCTTTTTGCCGTCGGCGCCGACCAGGCGCGCGTCGAACGTCTCGTTGCGCGGTGTCGCCAGCGTCGCCACGATCGACCAGTATTCCTGGCGAACAAACCGCTCGATTTCCAATTCACGATCGCAGACGAGCCGCAGCGCCACCGATTGCACGCGGCCGGCCGAGCGGGCGCCGGGCAATTTGCGCCACAGCACCGGCGACAGCGTAAAACCAACGAGGTAATCGAGCGCGCGGCGCGCCAAATAGGCGTCGACCAGCGCCTGGTCGATCTGGCGGGGCTGCCGCATCGCCTCCGTCACCGCCTGCTTGGTGATGGCGTTGAACACGACGCGCTGAATGGTCTGGCCGTCGAGCGCCTTTTTCTGCTTCAGAAATTCGAGGACGTGCCAGGAGATCGCTTCGCCTTCGCGATCGGGGTCGGTCGCCAGGATGAGTTTGTCGGCGCCCTTGACCGCACGCGCGATGTCGTTGAGCCGCTTGGCCGCCTTGGGATCGACCTCCCAGAGCATGCGAAAATTGTGATCCGGGTCCACCGAGCCGCTCTTGGCCGGCAGGTCGCGGACATGGCCAAACGAGGCCAGGACCTCGTAGCCCTTGCCCAGATATTTGTTGATCGTTTTCGCCTTGGCGGGCGATTCTACCAGTACAAGGTCCATTCTAACCCACTGATTTGACGCCAGTTTTTTACTATTTGGCAGCGCCGGACCGGCCGGGAGCCGCCGGGAACATGGGTAATGTGGCCCGGACTGTCAAATCGGCCCCCGCCGTGGCTGCCATCGGACAGGCGCAAAATCGCGAGGAGCTTCGGCTGCAAATCGCTTCAACCATTTCACATCTAATAGTTGTATAATTGAGTATTATATCCATTTGATATATATGTTGCCGACAACTCGGCAGGTCGGAATTCTGGCGCCGAGGGAGCATCGGGAACGTCTTTATGCCAACGGAAGCCTCTGGTGAGCCCGATCAGCCCGAAGCGCAATCTCCGCGAGCAGCGGCGCTTTATATAGGAAAAATGTCCGCGGAGCTTGCACGATTGGCGCGGCGCTATCGCCTGGAGCCGCTCGCGTACATTCTGGAGATGGCGCGCCTGGAAGCCGAACAGATCGCCCGGGAATCGGTTGACGGCGCTGAAGTCGCGCAATCCGTCAGGGCTAATTGCAAATGATCAGTGCGCGGCGACTCCCATACGGGCCAGCAACGCACGGCTTGGATAGCCGTCCGGGATCATGCCAAACCGCCCCTGCATTTGTCGGATGTCGTCGCGCAGCTCGAAATCGATATGGCCATTGAGATCATTGACCTTAAAACCCAAAGCAGCGAGGCGCTGCTGTAAAGCGATGCGCTGCCCGCGCGACGGCTGAAAATCGCCGCTCGGCCAGGCGGCGCGGATCGGTCCGAGGCCGCGCAGCCGGTCGGCAAGCGCGCCCACGGCGAGAGCGTACGCGTCCGAATTGTTGAACGATTTAATGACGACGAAATTCGCTGTGACGAGAAACGCGGGCGCCGGCGCGCCACTTGGAAAAAATAGAATGCCATCGCCGGTGCCGGGCAATGCCGCCCCATCGCTCCGCCGCAAGTCTCGTTCGGCCCACTGGCGGAACGTGGCGCGGCTTGCGCGATAGTCGAAACCCGGCGGTACCACGACCTCAAAGCCCCACGGCAGACCGGGTCGCCAGCCTTGCATGTGCAGATAGTTCGCGATCGACGCCAACACGTCCGGCACCCGGGTCCAGATATCCGGACGGCCGCGGTCATCGAAAGCGACGGCATATTTCAGATAGCTCGACGGCAGAAATTGCGGCTGCCCCATCGCACCCGCCCAGGAGCCGACGAATTGCGCACGAGCAATGCCGCCCTGTTGCAGGATTTTGAGTGCGCTCAAGAGTTCATCGCGAAACAGCGGATGCTGAAACCGCGCTTGCGCCAGCGTCGCCAAGGAACGGAACACGTCCCAGGGGTCGCGCGCCTGTCCGAACGAGGACTCGATTCCCCAGATACTGACGAGGATAGTTGGATCGACGCCAAAAC
>DASZWK010000311.1:0-9437 GCA_035546235.1 Xanthobacteraceae bacterium
ACCCACAGCGGAAAATCGAAATTCGAGATGCCGGTGAGTTCGGCGACCGTCGGAATTTCCGGGCTCGCCGTCGAACGCTTGACGGTCGAGACCGCCAAGAGCTTGATCTTGCCGCCCTGCGACAGCGGCACGGCGCTGGGAAAGGCCGGGAAATAAAAATCGACCTGCCCGGCCGCCACATCGTTCAGTGCCGGGCCTGCGCCTTTGTACGGCACGTGCACGAGCTTGCTGTCGAGCTTGAGTTTCAACAATTCGCCGGCGAGATGGCCCGGCGTGCCGACGCCGGCGGAGGCGAACGTCATCGGCTTGTTGGCACGCAAAGCCGCCGCCCACTCGGCGCCCGTCGTGTAAGGCGATTTCGCCGGCACCGCCAGCACCAGCGGCATGACGCCGGCGAGCGCCACCGGCTGCAGGTCCTTCAATGGATCGTAGCCGACGTTTTTCATGAAATACGGATTGATGGCGATCTCAGGTGTCTGCCCGACCGTCAGCGTGTAGCCGTCGGGCGGCGCGTTGACGACATCGCGCGCGCCGATGGTGCCTCCGGCGCCGGCGCGGTTCTCGACGATCACCGACTGATGCAATTCGATGCCGAGCTGATTGCCGATGATCCGGCCCAGAATGTCGCCGGCACCGCCTGGCGCGAAATTGACGATCAGGTGGATCGGCCGGCTCGGGTAGGCCTGCGCCGAACCCTGCGCCAATACCGGCAGCGGCGGTGCCGCGAGCCCGGCCGCGATTGTCGCGGCCACAATAACGCTGCTAATGATCCGCACGGCGTTCCCCCATTTTTCGTCGGCCGTCGGGCGCCGACATCGTGGGGCAATTTATTTGAGAGGAAGCGTTACAGGAAGCGGCAATGCCCCATATCGAGGCACGCGACATTACGCTCAACTACGACACGCCCTCAGGCGCCGTGGCCGGCGTTCGTGGCGTCAGTTTTGCGATGGAGACCTCTGAATTCCTCTGTATCGTCGGTCCAAGCGGCTGCGGCAAATCAACGCTGCTCAACATCATCGCCGGGTTCCTGACGCCGAGCGCGGGCGAAATCCGCGTCGCGGGGCAGAGAGTGCAGGGCTACGGCATGGATCGCGGCGTGGTGTTTCAGGACTTCGCCCAGCTGTTTCCGTGGCGCACCGCACTCGGAAACGTGACGTTCGGCCTGGAAATGAAGGGGCTACCCAAAGCCGAGCGCGAGAAGATCGCGCTTGAGCAGCTGCGCCTCGTCAAGCTCGAAAGCTTCGCCAAGTCATTTCCGCACCATCTCTCTGGCGGCATGCAGCAGCGGGTCGCGATCGCGCGTGCGCTTGCCTATAATCCGGCGGTGCTGTTGATGGACGAGCCGTTCGCGGCGCTCGATGCGCTCACGCGCGACGACATGCAGCGGCTTCTCGCCGACGTGTGGCGGGAGACGCGCAAGACGGTGATCTACGTGACCCACAACGTTGCCGAAGCCGTGTACCTCGCCGACCGCGTCGTGGTGATGACGCCGCATCCCGGCACGGTGAAGACCGAAGTGACGATCACCTTGCCGAGGCCGCGCGACCCGCTGAGCGTCGAGTTTCTCGATTACCAGAAGGAGCTGCTGCGCCTGCTAGGCCAAAAAACCGGACACGAATCCGCTGGCCGCGCCTGACGGCGAAACGAGGGAGACCCATCATGCATCCGGTTCGACCGAAGAATATGCGGATGCTTCACGTGCTTGCGGGGCTGGCGGTCGCGGTTTCCATTCATGCCGCGCCGGCGTCCGCCGCCGGCCCTTATCCAAGCCGACCGATCCGGCTCGTCGTCGGCTTTGGCGCCGGCGGGCCGACCGACATTCCGGCTCGCTTCATCGCCGACAAGCTCGGCGCAGCGCTCAAACAAACTGTCGTGGTCGAGAACAAGCCCGCGGCCGGCGGCATCGTGGCGACGCGCGATGTGCTGGCGCAACCGCCCGACGGCTACACGCTGCTGCTCTGCACACATTTCGATGCCACCAACGTCGCGGTCTATCGCGATGCCGGCTACAAGCTTTCCGACGTCGCGCCGGTCTCGCTGATCGCCAAATATTATTACGGCCTGGCGCTCGCAAATGCGGTCTCGGCGCAGGATTTCAAGTCGTTCGTTGCCTATGCCAAGGCGCATCCGGGTGAAGTGACCTACGCAACCGTCGGCGCCGCCTCCGCGCAGGAAATCATGGCGCGCCAGCTCGGCAAGCTGACCGGCGTCACCATGACGCGCGTGCCGTTCCGCGGCGGCCTCGGCGTGGTTCAGGAGCTGATCGCCGGGCGGGTCGATTTGTATCCGTCACCGACGCTGGCGGTCATGCAGTACTACAAGGCCAAGCAGCTGAAGATATTAGCGACCACGAGTCCCGAGCGGCTCGCCACCCTGCCCGAAGTGCCGACGCTGAGGGAGACCGGTTTCGATTTCGTCCGCTTCGGCTGGCTCGGCGTCTGCGCGCGCGCCGGCACGCCGCAGCCGGTCGTAGAAACGCTCAACAAGAACATCGTTTCGATCGTCGCTTCGCCGCCGTATCGCGCGCTGATCGAAAATGCCGGCTCGATCGCCGCCTCCTCGACGCCTCAGGAGCTCGGCGCCGTCATACAAAAGACGTTTGCCGACGTCGTGCCGGCGGTGAAGGAATTCGGCCTGCAACAGCCTTGAACCAACAAACAGCACGTTAATTCGGAGGACCCCACGATGAGACGACAACCGATCTTGACCCGGCGGCAATATCTCGGCGCGGCCGGCGCCGGCGCCGTGATGCTCGGTCTCGGCGCGAACCGCCGCGCCGGTGCTGCCGAGCCGATCCGCCAGGGCTACCAGACCAACATCTGGGGCATGCCGACCTATTATCTGATGAAGTCGGGTTACCTGGAGAAGCACGGCATTGCGGCGCAGGATTTTGCCGTGCCGTCCGGCAACATCACCATGCAGCAGATGGTGGCGGGGCAAGTCGATCTCGGCACCTATGCGGGTCCGTCGTTCATCATCGGCAACGTCAAGGGCGGGCTCGTCGCCATCGCCGTGATCGAGAATGTCGGCAAGACCGCGCGCGTCACCACCCGCAAGGACCTCAACATCACCAAGCCCGAAGAGCTGCGCGGCAAGCGCATCGCCAATCTGGTCGGCTCTTCAGTCGGCAACGATTTCGACGATATCGTCATGCCGCATTTCGGTATTCACAAGGGCGACTTCCAGGAAGTCCGGATGGACGTCACCAACATGGTGGCCGCATTGTCCGCCAAGACCGTTGACGCCATGGTCAACGTCGAGCCCTATAACGTTATTGCGGTGTCCGACGGCATCGGCAACGATCTGTTGAATTTTTCGCCGTTCGATCCGATGCCGGTCTTCATGGCGGCCACCGCCGACATGGTGGAGAAGCGGCCCGACGTCATCGTCGCCTACCTGAAGGCGTGGCTCGATGCGGCGAAGGACTTCAAGAACGATCGCAAGAAGGTCAACGACACGATCTATGCGTTCTACGCCAGCAAGGGCTACAAGATGTCGACCGACACGTTTTCGACCGCGCTCGACCGCGTCGAAGTCAATCCCGGCTTTCCGGATCTGAAATCCTACATGCAGCAGCAGGCCGAAATCCTGCTCAAGAACAAGACCATCAAGACCATCCCCGATTGGAGCAAGGCGCTGCGCCCGGATTTCATGGAAAAAGCCAAGGCCGGGGCGTAATATGGCAGCATGAAAAGCGACGAAATCATCGCCAAGCTGCGGGCGCACGAGCAGGAACTTCGCGCCGCCGGTGTGACAAGCCTCGCGCTGTTCGGATCGACGGCGCGGGGCGAGCAGCGTCCGGATTCCGATATCGATGTTGTGGTGCAATTGACTGACGAGACTCGACGCGGCGGATTTTCGTATTTCGGTCGCCTCGACTCCATTAGCCGGAGACTCGCCGAAATTCTCAGACAACCGGTCGACGTCGTCGCGGAGCCTGTACGAAAGGAGCGCCTGCGCCGCAGTATTGAGAAGGATCGCGTCATTGCCTTCTAGCAATCCAATTCTTCGTCTCGAAGATATCCCGGAAAATATAGGTCTGATCGAGGAATATACGCGGGGCCTTTCACACGAGACATTTGTTCAAGACCGCAAATCCCAGGACGCCGCGGAGCGCTGTCTGCTGCGAATATCGGAGGCGGCGACCAAGCTCGAAGGTCTGGTAGAAGCGGTAATTCCCGGACAGCCCTGGTCTGAGATTCGCGCGGTTGGAAACGTACTGCGACACGAATATGATCGAATTGATCCCGCCGTCATCTGGCGTATCGTCAGCCAGGATTTGACCCCACTGAAACAGGCCATCGAAAGAGCGCTCGACAACCTTCGGCGCGCTGCTCCAGACAATGCATAACGCCTCACGCTTTCCATCGACACCCAGACAGGAGAATCTGAATGCCCGCTAGCGACGCAAGCCCGGTGACGACGAGCTACCAGCCCGTCGTGTGGAATTTCAAGCTTTTGGCGCACGACATGCTCGCGGGCTTCGGCGGCATGGGCGAGGGAATGTCGGTGCAGATCGCGCCCGACGGCCGGCGCATCATCTGGCTGGCACACGAGAGCGCGCCGAAGAATTTCACCGCGGTCGACGTCACCGATCCGCGCAAGCCGAAGGTGGTGTGCCAGACCGATCTGCCGCACGCCAACATGCGCTCGAACTCGCTCGAGACCTGCGGCAACATGATGGCGGTGGCCTACCAGACCTCGAAGAAGGATCTGCAGCCCGCGGGCTTCGAGCTGTTCGACATTTCCAAGCCGGAAAATCCGAAATCGATTTCGTTCTTCGATTGCTCGGGGCCGCATTCGCGCGGCGTGCATCAGCTGTGGTTCTGCGACGGCGAATACGTCCACTGCGCCTCCGGCTCGCGCGACTTCACGCCGACGCATCCTCAGGACGACCAGTTCTATCGCTGCGTTGACGTGCGCAATCCGTCGAAGCCGGTCGAAGTCGGCCGCTGGTGGATGCCCGGCACGCGGCAGGGCGACAACGTCATGCCGCCGACGCGGCACCAGCTCGACAAGGGCTATCGCGCCCACAACACCAACGTCTATCCGCAGCGCCCGGACCGCTGCTACCTCGCCTATATCGACGGCGGCATGTTCGTGCTCGATATTTCCGACAAGGCGAACCCGAAGAAGATCTCGTCGTGGACCAACTCGCCGCCCTACACCGGCTTCATGCACACCATCGTGCCGCTGTTCGACCGCGGCCTGATGCTGGTGACCGACGAATCGACCGAGAACAACGCCAAGGACTGGCCGAAGCTGATCTGGGTGCTGGACGCGCGCGACGAGACCAACCTGGTGCCGATCTCCACCTGCCCCCTGCCCGATCACACCGTCTACGCCAAGGCAGGCCGTTTCGGCGCGCACAACATCCACGAGAATGTGCCGCTGCCGACCGCGTGGCAGAACGACCAGATCGTGCTCGGCACGTTCTTCAACGGCGGCTTGCGCGCCTACGACATCGCCAATCCGTATCAGCCGAAGGAAGTCGGCGTCTTCATGCCGCCGGCGCCTAACGGGGCGCCGACCGGCACCATCCAGATGAACGACGTGTTCGTCGACGAGCGCGGCATCGTCTACACGGTCGATCGCCACGTCGGCGGGCTGTACATCCTGGAGATGGATTTTTGATCTTGTTGAAGCGGCGCGACCTCCTTCTCCCCGCGCGCGGGGAGAAGGCCGGAATCAGAGGGCCTCTTCGCGATTCTGAGCAACAAGGGCTCGGCTACGAGTCTCAGGCGAGCGTCCGCGCCCCCTCACCCCGACCCTCTCCCCGCAAGCGGGGAGAGGGAGAATAACCATGCTCGACTTGTTTCCCTCGCGCGATGCCAGCCCGTTCGGACGGCGACAAAAGCGCGAGCGCGGCGCGCGCATTCCGGTCACCGTCGTCACCGGATTTCTGGGGGCCGGCAAGACCACGCTGCTGCGCCGCTTTCTCGCGTCGCCGGAAGGCGCCGGCACGGCGGTGATCGTCAATGAGTTCGGCGCCGTCGGCATCGATGACGCGCTGCTGCGCTCCAGCGCCGATGAGACCGTGCTGCTTGGCAACGGTTGCGTCTGCTGCATCACGCGCAGCGACCTGCAGCTCGCGTTGCGACGGCTGGTATTCGACCGCGAGCACGGCGCAGTGCCGCCGTTTTCCCGCGTCGTCATCGAGACCTCGGGCCTTGCCGATCCGGCGCCGATCCTGCAGACGTTTTCGACCGACCGAGCACTCGGCGGCGAGTTTCACGTCGACGTGGTGCTGGCCGTGGTCGACGCCGTCGGCGGCGAGGCCAATCTCGTGACCGCCGCCGAAGCGCGCAAGCAGGTGATCCTCGCCGATCGCCTGGTAATTTCGAAAACCGATCTCGCCGATACGGCGGCGGTCGAGCGCCTGACGCGGCGCCTGCAACAGCTCAATCCGCGCGCCGCGATCGATATCGCGGTCGAAGGCGCGCTCGACCCGGAGCGGGTGATCGCGCCGGTTAATGCCGAGCGCTCGGGTTTCGTCGCCGAGGCCGAACATTCCGACGGCATCGAGAGCTTCGTCATTACGACGCCTGAGCCGATCGAGTGGCTGACATTTTCACGGACGATGGAAACATTGACCGCCCTGCGCGGTGCCGACCTGCTGCGCGTCAAGGGCCTGCTCAACATCAAGGGCTGCCGCGGTCCGGTTGTCGTTCAATACGTGCAGCACCTTGCCCATCCACCGGTCGAACTTGAGTCATGGCCGGACCAAAATCGCGCCAGCCGCCTGGTGTTCATCACGCGCGGCGTGCCTGAACGTCAGGTGCGCGATTTGTTTGCCGCCGTGCAGGCGCTGGCAGGTGCGCCGGCACCACCGCCGATGTGACCGCGCCGGAGCGCGCATTTTCGAAAAATCTGCGCAACCTGCGCAACGCTCCGCGAACGGACGCCTTACGGCGGACACACGAATGTGATGATTAGCTGCCCTTATGAAGGGTGCGGCGCTGCGGCAGTATCGCGGGCGAGACACCGCCAATCGCACCGATAATTTTGAGGAGGCCGATATGGGACTGATGGACATACTCAACGGCATGCAGAATGGACCGCGCGGACAAACCACGCCGGGCCAAGGCGGCATGTCGCCGTTGACGATGGCGCTGCTCGGCTTGCTTGCCTACAAGGCCATCAAGAGCGTGACCGGCAACCAGCAGGGCGCGCCGGCCGGCGGCGGCACGGCCACACCAAGTGGCGGTCTCACAGGCGGACTTGGCGGGTTACTCCAGGGCGGACTGGGCAGCTTGCTCGGGGGCAGCTCTGCCGGCGGTGTGCTGAGCGGAGGGCTCAACGATCTGCTCAAGCAATTGGAGCAAGGCGGCCAGGGCGACGTCGCCAAATCCTGGGTCGGCACCGGACCAAACAAGGCCATTGCGCCGGACGATCTCGCCAACGCGCTCGGCACCGACCGCATCAATCAGATGATGCAGGTTTCCGGCATGTCGCGCGACGACCTGCTCAACGGGCTGAGCCAGCACCTGCCCGGCATGATCGATCACCTGACGCCGGGCGGACGCGTGCCGACCGAACAGGAAGCGGCGCAGCTTGCGGCCGGGTAGTCAGTTCGCGTCGTAAGATAATGGGGTGACGGAACATGGGTATCATCTGGATCATCGTGGTCGGCTTCGTGGCCGGAATCCTCGCCCGCCTGCTCGCTCCGGGCCCGAACAAGCCATCCGGTTTCCTGCTGACCACGGTGCTCGGCATCGTCGGCGCCTTTGTCGCCACATTCATCGGACAGGCCATCGGCTGGTACCGGCCTGGCCAGGGGGCAGGCTTTGTCGCCGCGACGATCGGTGCGGTGATCGTGCTGTTTGCCTGGAACAGGCTGGTCGCTGCGGGCGTCATCCCCGATCCGTCCGGCAAGCCCGCAGGCTTAGGCAAGTTCTAGCTTTTCGTCGCCGTCTGCGCGGCCAGCATGCGCTGTGCCGCTTGCGCGTCGATCAACGGATAGGTGTCGAAATGGGCGGGAACGATATCCGCCCATTCGTTCAATATCCGATGCAACTGATCGTTGCTGTCGACATTGAGCACCGCGACGGCGCCGCGCCCGGCGCGGGCATAGATGTGGCGGCAGATGCCGCGCGCTTCGTAGCCGCCGATCCACGGCCAGAACGATTGCCGCGTCTTGGCCATGTCCGAAGGCCGTTCCGGCCGCGGCGTCGACACCACCAGGAACAGCATTTTTGCCCCTATTCGGCGGCGGCCGCCGAAGCAAATCCGGATACGGTTGCGTCCGGCATTTCCGCCTTCAGCCGCGGATAAACGTGGCGCGCGAAATTGCGGATGCTGCGCACCGTCTCGTCATGTTCGAGGTGGCCCGCCTGGCCCATGATCAGCAGGTGGCCGAAGCCGCCGACGTGATCGTACATTTTCCTGATCTGCGCATAGACCTGATCCGGCGTGCCGGCCATCATCAGGCCGGCATTGATCGTACCCTCGACGGTGGCCTGCGCGGAAAAATTTCGGTGCTGGTCGCCGACATCGCCGCGCATGATTTTGGCGAATGCCGCCGGCGGCGCGTAGCCGGGCGGGAAGGCGAACTGCGGCGGCACCTTGTTGGCGCGGATGTACCACAGGATTTTCTCGGCGCCGGCGCGCGCATCCGCTTCGTTGTCGCCCACATAGACGAGCGCCGCGTAGGCGAGGCGGTCGATCGGCACATCCTCCCCGCGCCCGGCCTCACGCCAGCCTTGCCGGTAGGAGTCGTAGACGCGGCGCGTGCCGTCATACCCGGTCAGGAACGTCGCCTGCACAAAGCCCTTGGCGCCGACGCGTTGCGCACCGGCCGGCGTCGTCGTCGAGACCCAGACCGGCGGATGCGGCTGCTGATAGGGCCGCGGCCAGATGTTGATCTGACGATGATGGAAGAACCGCCCCTCATGGCTGAACGGGCCATCATGGCTGGTCCAGACTTTGACGATCAGATCGAGCGCCTCGGCGAAGCGCTCGTTCATCCGCACCGGATTGCTGTTGCCGGCGGAAATCTCGTAGGGCACGCCGCGCACGAATCCGGCCTCGAGCCGGCCATGCGACAGCATGTCGACCATCGCCATTTCCTCGGCGACGCGCACCGGCTGGCGCCGGTTGGCAATCGGATTGCCGAGGATCAACAGCCGCGCCTTTTTGGTGACGCGCGCCAGGGCCGCCAGAAGGAGCGGCGCCGCCGGATCGACGCAGGTCGCCGTCTGATGATGCTCGTTGAGCATGATCTCGACGCCTTCCTCCTCGGCGATCTGCCACTCGTCGATGTAGCGGTCGTAAAGCGCGGCGCCCTTCCGCGGATCGTAGATGCGGTTCGGCAGACTGACGCGGATCGATTCGTATTCTTCCGACGGCGGCAGATAGGGGTAGGCCGTCTCGCTGAAATGCCACGCTCTCATCGCGTTCCTCCCGCTTGCGCGCCGCCGTCCAAAAAGGCGAACAGC